>JASGFB010000156.1:0-7439 GCA_047605765.1 Rhodocyclaceae bacterium | reverse complement strand
GCAGCCATGCGCCCCGCCACCCCGCGCGTCGCGCGCATCCGGTCCGCTCCCGCCTGCCCGCCGCCACGACGGCGGCGCTGATCCCGCACCTTCTCGTCGATATCGCCGCATGACAGCGGCGTGCGTGTCGTCGCGCCCGTCGGACGCGATGACCGGGCGCGTACGCGCGCCGAATTCCCAGCGAAGTCGAAAGCACAAGGAGACACATCATGCGTATGAGGCATCTCGTATTCGGCATCGTGGCGGGCATCATGGCCACAGGCGCCGTGGCGGCCAATCGACCGACCGGCTATCAGACCCTTTGCAACGAAGGCAAGACCTGCACGGTGACAGGGCCGGTGGACGTCGCCTTCGGGCGCGCCGACCAGTTCCTGCACAAGACGCTCAATGGCAGCTTCGTCTGCAACGAAGCGACTTTCGGCGGGCGCATCGGCGGCGGCGTCAACGAATGCTCGGCCCCCATCGGCACCGGGGGCGGCTCATCGAGCAGTTCGTCGAGCAGTTCGTCGAGCAGTTCGTCGAGCAGCTCGTCCAGCAGCGGCGGTTCGTCCAGTTCGGCAAGCAGCTCGTCGTCGAGCATTGGGCCGATCGGCAGTTGCCCGGCGCAGGGCACGCCGAATGAAACCGTGCCACTGGCCGCCACCCAGGTCGTCCTGGCCGGCCAGACCTACGACGGCGGCGGCAAGCGCTTCAATCTGTCGGGCGGCTCGCAATCCGAAGGGCAGCCGCCGGTATTCGAGCTGCAGGACGGTGCCACGCTCAAGAACGTCGTCATCGGCAACCTGGCCGCCGATGGGGTGCACTGCCTGGGCAACTGCACGATCCAGAACGTGTGGTGGGAAGACGTGGGCGAAGATGCCGCCACCGCGCTCGGGCCGGTCGGCTCGGTGATGAACGTCAATTGCGGCGGCGCATCGCACGCCTCGGACAAGATCTTCCAGCACAACGGCCGCGGCGAAGTACACATCAGCAACTTCGTGGCCGAGGACGGCGGCAAGATCTATCGCTCCTGCGGCGACTGCACCGGCAACGGCGGGCCGCGCCGGGTGGTGATCAATAACGTGCGCACGCGCGACGTGAGCACCATCGTCGGCATCAACAAGAACTTCGGCGACAGCGCCTCGATCCGCAACCTCACCCTCAACAACTCGGGCAACGCCAAGACCAAGATCTGCCAGGTCTACCAAGGTGTCGTCAAAGGCCAGGGCAGCACCCAGGCGCTTGGCGTCGAGTTCAACACCAGCGCCTGCGACGTCAGCATCTCGGACGTCACGCTGATTCCGCCCAGCCGCCTGAACACCGGCGAATAAGGGCATCGACCAGGCGGAACGGAGCGCCCGTCGCCCCGCTCCGCCAGGGCGCCGCGCAAGACGGCGCGCCACACCGGCCCGCTCCCGCGGGCCGATCACAACACGGAGACATCATGGACATACCAAGCATTCGTAGCAGCGCAGCGCGCATCGTGCGCCTGGGCGCGGCGGCCGGTTTCGCGGCAGCCTTGTCGTGCGGCGCCTGGGCGCAGAACCTGGCCATCGGCGCCACCGCCACGGCCTCGTCGCAATCCGGTTCGAGCTACACGCCGGCGCTGGCCGCCGACGGCAACACCGCCACGCGCTGGCAAGCCAGCAACAGCAGCGCCGGCACCTGGCTGCAGATCACCTTCGCCAGCGCCAAGAGCATCAGTTCGGTCACCCTGCGTGAATACGCCACCCGCATCAGCGGCCACCGCGTCGAATACCTCAACGGTTCGACGTGGACCGCCGTCGGCAGCGGCACCACCGTCGGCGCGGCCAAGTCGTACAGCTTCAGCGCCGTCACCACCACCGCCGTGCGGCTGTACGTGACGGCCGCCTCGTCGCAGCCTTCGATCACCGAATTCGAGATCTATGGCGGCGGCTCGTCCAGTTCGTCCAGCTCGTCGAGTTCCTCCAGCTCGTCCAGCGTTGGCTCGTCGTCGAGCGCATCCAGTTCGTCCAGTTCGAGCGTGCCCAGCGCCTGCGCGCCCGGCTCGACCATCACCGGGACGGTGGACTGCGGCGGCGCCACCGTCGGCACCTCTTGCGACGGTCAGTCCGAAAGCCAGCAACCGGTGTTCACGCTGGCCGATGGCGCCACCATCAAGAACGTGCACCTGTCCGCCACCGGTGGCGCCGATGGCATCCACTGCCTGGGCAACTGCACACTGGAGAACGTGGTGTGGGACGACGTCTGCGAAGATGCCGGCACCATGCTGGGCGGCAGCGGCAAGACCATGACCATCACCGGCGGCTCGGCGGCCAACGCCAGCGACAAGGTCTTCCAGCACAACGGCATCGGCTCGACCATCGCCATCAGCAACTTCCAGACGATCGGCAAGATCGGCAAGCTGTACCGCTCGTGCGGCGACTGCACCGGCAACGGCGGGCCGCGCTACGTCACGGTCAACAACGTGCGCATCGAAAAATCGGGCGACCTCATCGGCGTCAACAAGAACTACGGCGACAAGGCCACCGTGCGCAACCTGCAGATCAAGGGCTATGTGTCGGGCGGCCCCAAGGTGTGCATGACCTTCAACGGCGTCACCGACCATAACGGCGAATCCAGCAAGCTGGGGGAAGAATGGAACACCGCCACCTGTGACATCAGTCCGTCGGACGTCAGCGCTTATTGATCGGTTTGGATCCACCTGGTCGCACGCAAGTGCGTTGACACGGCAGCCCCCGCGCGGGGCTGCCGTTTTTTGATCAGGCCAGGGCCCGCAACAGGGCGCCTTCTACGTGGCGCAGGCGCGCCACCACCGGGGCGGCCATGGTGCCGTCGGCCACGTGCCCCTGCACGGTGTCGAAATCGGCCCATTGGGCGGCTGTGGTCTCGCCGGCCTGCATGCGCAGGGATTCGATCGGCGCATCATGGCGCAGCAGGTAGATGTCGATGAAGGCCGAGCGCTCCAGGCGGCTGCCCAGCAGATCGAGAGCGGCGGCGTTGACCTCGATGCCGGTCTCTTCGCGCAGTTCGCGCACCGCCGCTTCCACACTGCGCTCGCCGGCCAGCACCGAACCGGCGGTGACCTCCCATTTGCCGGGGTGCGATTCCTTGTTGGCGTCGCGCAGGGTCAGCAGGAGTTCGCCGCGCGCGTTAACGGTCAGCACCATCACCACCACGTGGTAGGCCCCCGCCTCCAGCGGCAGACCGCGCCGCCAGGTCCGCTCCAGCGGCCGGCGGTGGGCGTCGAGCAAGTCCCAGTATTCTTCTGTCATCGGGGCATTGTCGCACCGTCGCCCGGGCGCCGTCACGGCAGTTGGTTGCGCATCACCAGCAGCCACGGCCAGTAGCCGGCTGCGGCGTCGTACTCGATCAGGCTCATCGACACCGATTGCTGCACGTTGCCGCCGATGGCCTTGACGCGTCGTGCGGGCGCATCGACCTCGACCACGATGTCGCAATGCATCGGGGTGCGCCCGAAGCGGATGTCCTCCACGGCCGTCACGTCGACCGCCGCATCGCGCGTGGTGCACACCATGTCGCCCGGCGCCGGCATGGCCGGCGCGCTGTCCACCGTGTAGGCCGGCGTCGCCAGGATACCGTCGCGCGCATCGGCCACATACATGCTGTGCGCCTCGCCGGTGAGGAACTGATCGTCATTCAGCCCGGCCTCGCGCATCACCCATGAAATGAACGCCGCCGACCAGGCCCAGCGCAATTGCGTGATGTCGACGCACGTCGGCTCGCGCCCCAGCACATGCCAATAGCGCAAGGCCAGCGCACAGCCCTCCGGGGTGGCTTCCATGCCGCTGCCATCGGCAAAGCGCAGGCAGGGGGCGACTTCCGCCGCCAGCGCCGAATCACCGGCGGCAGCCGCCGCGCGCGCCGCCAGATAGGCCGGCGGTGGCGGCACGGCGCTGTCGCGCACGCAACTGCGGCCGTCGAGCGTCACGTCGACCGTCTGGCTGCCCCAGCGTCGCCACTCCTGGCGCGCGATATCGACGATGCGCTGGCGCTGCGTCAGCGCGGGCTGCACCACGGGCGGCAGGCTGCGGTCGGGAATCGGCACCGGCTGGGGCCGCGCCGTGGGCGGCGGCAACGGCTGGCCGGGGGTGGTGGCAGGCGGCGTGGTGCCGCAGGCGGCCAGCACCAGAACGCACACGGCCATCGCCACGCGCGCGGCCAAGGGGGGCTTCCATGTCATCAGCGTCGGCGCCGCCAAAACGGCGCGAAATCGGGGCAGTGGTGCGATTGTCGCCCGTCGTCTGCCGCCAGGACAAGAAATCAGCCCGGCGCCCCTTTTCCCACATCGCCGACCGGGGCATTACAGGCATCGCGGCAACTTTAGGGTTTGCCGCGCAGGCCATCGGCACATTGTGCAAATTCCCCTGTAACCCGCACTGCGCCGAGCATTGCCCGCAAACGCCCACTGTATGCGGCTCTCCGCATTTTAGTATTTTTGCGATTCGTGACGTTTTTTGACTTTATTTGCATCTTGATATGCCGTTACACACGAACCTGTCGGCTCCCTCATGTGTGTTCAGCAAGAAACACCAAGGGAATCGGCCATGGCGTCGCGTCGGTCGGGATACGGGATTCCGGCATGTATCCAGACGTCGCCCTTGCTTTTGACCAGCGTTTGATCAAACCCATGACTAATCCCAACAGAAAGCATCCTTCCGTGCAGCCATCCCAGCTCGAGCAGCAGCAAGCCGATGTCTTCCGTCTGAGCCCCGCCCGTGTAGCCGTCATGACGGCCCTGGCGGCGATTGCGACGCCCAGTTTTGCCGTCCCGGTGGTTTACTTCCAGACCATCGCCGACGGTCGTAATTATTTCGATACCACGGTTAACAGCTACGCCGACAACGGCGGCAACATCACCACCGATACGGTATCCGGCCTGACCTCCGGCACCAGCTGGACGGTGGGCAACATCACCATCACGCCCACCAACGGCTCGGCGCGCGGCATCGACGCCAGCTATCTGTCGGCCGCACCCAGCCTGAACGGCAGCAGCACGGGCCAGGCCATTTCGATGTCGGCCTCGGGCTCCGACCCCGCCGGTTCCGGCCTGACCTTCTCGTTTGCCAGCGCCGTCAACGCCTTCGGTATCGAACTGGGCGACTGGGGCACCTGCTGCTACCCGTCTTCGCTGTACATCCAGTTCGGCAACAACGGCGTGTGGGAAACCGCGCAACTGATCGGCACGGCCACGGCGCGCACCGATGTGCCGGAACACCCCAACCGCACCTACACGTTCATTGGCGCCATCAACGATACGGCGACCTTCAATGAAGTGCGCATCTACGGCAATGGCGACGGCGACGCGCTGTATGCCGGCGGCGTGATCCGTACGGGCGTGGTCACGCTCAACAGCGTGCCGGCCTCGGCAGGTTCGTCGACGCAGAACCCCGGCGGCGTGATCGATCCGAACCAATCGGCCTACTCCACCAACGATCTGACCAACGGCACCATCAGCCCGGTGTTCGACGGCGGCACGCTGCGTGTGGACAGCTCGGCGAGCTTCGCCCAGGACATCACCGTCAAGAACTCTGGCGGCACCATCGACATCAACGGCAACCACTCGACCTTCAGCGGCGTGATCGCCGATGACACGGGTGCGTCGGGTTCGCTGACCATCACCAACGGCGCCAACGGCGGCACCATCCGCCTGACCGGCGAGAACACCTACACCGGCGGCACCATCATCGACAACGGCGCAGCCCTGGTCGTCGGCGACGGCAGCACGCACGGCTCCATCGTGGGCAACGTGGTCAACAACGGCGCCATCGCCTTCGATCGCGCCGACAACATCAGCTTTGACGGCAACATTTCCGGTTCGGGCCTGCTGGTCCAGCAAGGTCCGGGCACCCTGGTGCTGACGGGCAACAACAGCTATGCCGGCGGCACCGTCGTGGCCGGCGGCACTGTGTCCGTGAGCGCCGACGAAAACCTCGGCGACGCATCCGGTGCGATCCAACTGGAAAATGGCACCCTGCAGACCACGGGCACCTTCACCACGGCGCGCAACATTGCGATCAACGGCCAGGGCACCCTGGACACGGCGGCCAGCACGCTGATCCTTTCGCAAGGCGCGATCAGCGGCAACGGCGGCCTGGTCAAGAACGGCGAAGGCTCGTTCGTGCAGCAAGGCGTGGCCTCGCACACCGGCGGCACGACCGTCAATGACGGCCTGCTGACCCTGTCCGGCAACAACACCTACACGGGCGGCACCACCCTCAATGGCGGCACGCTGGCCATCAGCAGCGATGCCAACCTGGGCGATGCCTCCGGCAACATCACGCTGAACGGCGGCGAGCTGGGCATTGCGGCCAACATGTCGACGGCCCGCGCCATCGCGCTGACGGACGACTCCAGCATCTTCACCGTGGGCACCTCCACGCTGACCACCAGCGGTGCCATCACCGGCGGCGGCGTGCTGAACAAGACCGGCTCCGGTACGCTGGTCATCAATGGCGGCCTGGCCACCACCGGCGGCACGACGGTCAACCAGGGCACCCTGGTGCTGGCCGGCACCAACACCTTCACCGGCACCACGACGGTCAACAGCGGCGCCACCGTGCAAGTCGGCAGCGACGCCGCCCTGGGCAATGCCAGCAACGGCATCGCCCTGAACAACGGCACGCTGGCCTCGTCGGGCTCGATGAGCACCGCGCGCAACATCTCGGTCAATGGCGCCAGCAACGTCAGCACGGCGGCCAACACCACGCTGACCACCAGCGGCGCCATCACCGGCAACGGTTCGCTGACCAAGGTCGGCGCCGGCACCCTGGTCGTCAACGGCGGCCTGGCCACCACCGGTGGCACCACGGTCAGCGCCGGCACGCTGGTCCTGGCGGGCACCAACACCTACACCGGCGGCACCACCGTCAATGGCGGTAGCGTGCAGGTGGCGTCCGACGCGGCCCTGGGCGCGGCCAGCAGCAATATCACGCTGAACGGCGGCGACCTGACCGTCACCAGCACCATGCAGACCCAGCGCGGCATCGTTCTGGGCAGCGGCAACGGCTCCATCACGACGACCTCCGGCACCATCTTCCAGGCCGCCGGCAACGTCACCGGCAGCGGCAGCCTGATCAAGAACGGCAGCGGCACGCTGGTCATGTCGGGCGTCAATTCGTACGCTGGTGACACCGTCATCAATGGCGGCGTGGTCAAGGTCGACACCGGCTCTTCGCTGGGCCAGGGCGTGGTCACGCTCAATGGCGGCATCCTGCAGACCACGGCCACGCTGGGTTCCAGCCAGACCGTGCTGGTCAGCGGCAGTGCCGGCGTAAACGTCGATGCGGGCACCACCGCCGAGCTGTCGGGCACCATCCGCAGCGTCGGCAGCACCGACTGCTTCACCAAGCGCGGCACGGGCACGCTCAACATGAGCGGCAACATGACGATGTCCAAGGGCACCTGCGTGGAAGAAGGCATGCTGCGCGCCAACGGCACCCTCGACAGCGACGTGA
>JASGFB010000155.1:0-7571 GCA_047605765.1 Rhodocyclaceae bacterium | reverse complement strand
CCGCCGTCGGCCGCTCGCGCGCGGCGGCGGGTGCGCCGCCGGCGGTGGCGTGCATGTCAGCGACGCATGGCGCGCTCGGAAGGCGTGAGCGCGTCGATGAAGCCCTGACGGGTGAAGATGCGCTCGGCGTACTTCATGAGCGGCGCAGCCGTCTTGCCCAGATCAATGCCGTAGTGTTCCAGGCGCCACAGCAGCGGGGCGATGGCCACGTCGAGCATCGAGAACTCGTCACCCAGCATGTACTTCTGCTTGACGAACATCGGCACCAGTTGCAGCAGTTGGTCACGCACGTGGGCGCGTGCCTTGTCGGCGGTCTTCTGGTTCTTTTCCAGCGCTTCGATGTGCGAGAACAGTTCGTTCTCGAGCGTGTGCAGCAACTGACGCGCGCGGGCCCGCATGATGGGGTCGGGCGGCATCAGTTGCGGATGCGGAAAGCGCTCGTCGATGTATTCGTTGATGATGTTCGACTCGTACAGCACCAGGTCGCGATCGACCAGCACCGGCACGCGGTTGTACGGGTTGATCACGGCGATGTCTTCAGGCTTGTTGAACAGGTCAACGTCGATCACCTGAAAATCCATGCCCTTTTCGAACAGCACAATCCGGCAACGGTGGCTGAAAGGGTCCGTGGTACCGGAATAAAGATTCATCATTGCGGAGTTGCTCCAGGAATACTCTGTGTCACGCACGATGCGCCGCGCAAGCGGCGCATCGGAATCGCGACGGGCTAACAACATCATTTCGGTGGCACAGCCGTTCAATGCACGTCTTTCCAGAAGGAACGCTTCACCAGGTAGACCAGCACCGCCAACAAGGCCAGCACGGCAAGAACGAACCAGCCGATGGTCTTGCGGCTTTCTTGTGCGGGCTCGCCCATCCAGGTGATGAAAGACACCAAGTCCGCGATGTTCTCGTCGTACTCATCGCTGCTCATCTTGCCCGGCTTGACCAGTTCGAGACCTTCGATCTCGGGCTGATGGCCGTCCTTGGTGACGACTTTGGGTGCCTGCTCGCCCTGGAGTTCCCATAGCACGTGCGGCATGCCGACGTTCGGAAACACCAGATTGTTCCAACCGGTCGGACGTGCGTCGTCACGGTAGAACTTGCGCAGGTAGGTATACAGCCAGTCAGGGCCGCTACCCGCTTCGGAAGCGCGCGCGCGGGCGATCAGGGTGAGGTCGGGCGGTGCTGCGCCAAACCAGGCCTTGCCGTCCTCACGGCGCAGGGCCACCTTCATCTGATCACCCACCTTGTCGGCGGTAAACAGGAGATTATCCCTGATTTGGTCTTCCGTGAGGCCGATTTCTTCAAGTTTGTTGTAACGCAGACTGCTCGCGCCGTGGCAATTCAAGCAATAGTTGATGAAAAGCTTGGCGCCATTGGCGAGCGAAGCCTGGTCGAACTGAAGCGGCGCCTTGTCCAGGTGCACTTCGCCCTCGGCTGCATGAGCCAGCGGCACGGCCGCCACGCAGGCCGCCAACATGAACGAACGCAGGGTCTTGGTCATGGACATAGAGCTCATCGGGTCGTCACCCTTTCCGGCACGGGCAAGGTTTTATCCAGGCGCGTATACCAGGGCATGAAGGCAAAGAAGCTGAGGTAGAGGATCGAGCAGACTTGCGACATCACGTTGAACACGGGCGACGGCGGCTGGATGCCGAGGTAGCCCAGGATGATGAACGAGACCACGAAGATCGCCAGGATCGTCTTGAACAGCGGCCCCTTGTAGCGGATCGACTTGACCGGGCTCTGGTCGAGCCACGGCAGGAAGGCGAACAGAATCACCGAACCGCCCATCATCACCACCCCCCAGAACTTGGCCGGCAGGCCGGTCCCGAAGTTGATGGTGGCCAGGGTGAATTCGAACAGCGGACGCGTCCAGCCGAAGAAGGTCACGCCGAAGAAGCCCCAGTACATGCCGCCCGCGATCACCAGCATGGCCAGGCGCATGATGGGATGGCGCGCCCGCACCGCCACCAGGCCGCAGACAATGGCGACCATCGCCCACAGGAAGGGCAGGAACTCCGAGGTGGTGGCGCGCAGCATCGAGTAGAACGGCGTGAAATACCACACCGGTGCGATGTGCGGCGGCGTCTTCAGGGCGTCGGCCGGCAGGAAGTTGTTGAACTCCAGGAAGTAGCCGCCGCCTTCGGGCATGAAGAACACGATGACCGAGAAGACCATCAGGAAGATCACCACGCCGAACGTATCCTTGACGGAGTAGTACGGGTGGAACGGGATGCCGTCCAACGGCACGCCGTTGGCGTCCTTGTGCTTCTTGATCTCGACGCCGTCCGGGTTGTTGGAGCCCACTTCGTGCAGCGCGATCAGGTGTGCGGCAACCAGGCCGATCAGCACCAGCGGGATGGCGATGACGTGGAAGCTGAAAAAACGGTTGAGCGTGGCATCGGACACCACGAAGTCGCCACGGATCAGCACCGACAGGTCAGGCCCGATGATGGGGATCGCCGAGAACAGGTTCACGATCACCTGCGCACCCCAGAACGACATCTGCCCCCAGGGCAGAAGGTAGCCGAAGAACGCTTCGCCCATCAGGCACAGGAAGATCGCTACGCCGAACAGCCAGATCAGCTCGCGGGGCTTGCGGTACGAGCCATACAGCAGGCCGCGGAACATGTGCAGGTACACCACGATGAAGAACGCCGAAGCGCCCGTCGAGTGCATGTAGCGGATGATCCAGCCACCGGGCACGTCGCGCATGATGTACTCGACGCTGGCGAAGGCCACCGGGATGCCGGCGGCGTTGAGCGAGGCGTCCGGCTTGTAGTGCATGACCAGGAAGATGCCGGTCACGATCTGCATGACCAGCACCAGCAGGGCCAGCGAACCGAAGTAGTACCAGATGTTGAAGTTCTTCGGCGCGTAGTACTCGGCCATGTGCTCTTTGTAGAGCTTGGTGGCCGGGAAGCGCGCGTCGACCCAGCCCATCAGTTGCTGCGCGTAGGCTTTCATCGATTAGGCCCCTTTTCCGTCTTCGCCAATGAGAATGCGGGTATCCGACAAGTAATAGTGCGGCGGCACCGGCAGATTGTCCGGTGCGGGCTTGTTCTTGAAGACGCGGGCGGCCAGGTCGAAGGTCGAACCATGGCAGGGGCACAGGAAGCCGCCGGGCCAGTCGCCGCCCATGGACGGGTCGGCGATCACGAACTTGGCCGACGGCGAGCAGCCCAGGTGGGTGCAGATGCCGATGCAGACCATGTATTCGGGCTTGATCGAGCGGTAGGCGCCCTTGATGTAGGCGGGCTGTTCGGCGTGCGTGGAATCGGGGTCGGCCAGCAAGCCGGCGTCCTTGTCCAGCTGGGCCAGCTGTTCCTTGGTGCGGCGGATGATCCACACGGGCTTGCCGCGCCATTCGACAGTCATCATGTCGCCCGGCTGCAATTTTCCGATATCCGCCTCGACCGGCGCACCGGCGGCTTTGGCGCGCTCGGACGGCGTAAAGCTCGCCACGAAGGGAACAGCCGCGCCCACGCCGGCGGCACCGCCGACAACGGCGGTCGCGACCAGCAGGTTACGGCGGCTGCAGTCGCCGCTTCCGGCGCAGCCACGCTCGCCGGTTGCATTCGACTCAATGTTTTTATCGTCGCTCATTGAAAGCCCCGGGAAAAGGTCACGAATTGCAAAACTGCCGGATTATAACGAAAGACCCTACCGCGATTAAAGCCTTGCGCTGGATCAATACGTGAAAACGCCCACGGGCGTTGGTTTTGCGGAAGAGTCAGGGCTTTCCTGCCATACTGGCGGCACGGATTGCTACACCTCATTTCCCACCCGACACACTCTAAAAAAATGGTCAAAAGCGTCATTTGCGATATGGACGGCGTCATATACCGGGGCAAACAATTGATCCCGGGCGCCAACGAATTCGTGCAGCGCCTGCGCAACACTCAAACCCCGTTTCTGTTCCTGACCAACAACGCCGAACAAACGCCGCTCGATCTCAAGCTGAAGCTTGAGCAACTCGGCATCCAGGGCGTGACCACCGACAATTTCATCACCAGCGCCATGGCCACGGCGATGTTCCTCAAACAACAGAAGGAACACGCCACCGCTTATGTGCTGGGCGGCGGCGGCCTCATCAGCGAGCTCTACAACGTGGGCTTTTCGATGTCCGAATCGAACCCCGACTACGTGGTGGTGGCCAAGAGCACGATGTTCAACTTCGACCAGCTCAAGAAGGCCGTGCGCCTGATCGATGCCGGCGCCAAGTTCATCGGCACCAACCCGGACATGATCGACCCCATCGAAGGCGGCAACGAACCGGCCGCCGGCACCATCCTGGCGGCCATTTCGGCGGCCACCGGCAAGAAGCCCTATATCGTCGGCAAGCCCAACGCCCTGATGATGACACTGGCCACGCGCAAGCTGGGCGTGCACGCCGAAGAAGCCGTCATGATCGGTGACCGCATGGACACCGACATCGTCGGCGGCCTGGAGGCCGGCATGAAAACCGCATTGGTCCTGTCCGGGGTCACCACACCGGACATGATGACCCACTTCCCGTACAAGCCCGACTACGTCTTCAACAACGTGGGCGAAATCGACCCCGCCCAGTTGTAAATCCCCGCGCGCAGGATCGCCACACAGGTGATCCTGCGCCGCACCACTTTGCCTGCCGGGCGAAGCGCTGGAATCCCGTCTATCTTTGTTGCATGTGCACATGACGACGGAGGGCGGCGCGGATGTTCGATCTGTCTCAGAAGTACGGTCTGGTCGTCGGCATCGCCAACGATCGCAGCATTGCCTATGGCTGCGCACGCGCCTTCCGCAACAATGGGGCGCACCTGGCCGCCACCTACCTGAACAGCAAGGCCGAACCCTATGTCAGACCACTGGCCGAAACGCTGGGTGCCGAGCTGATCCTGCCGCTCGACGTCGAACAGGACGGCGAGCTGGAAACGCTGTTCGAGACCATCGACCGGCAATGGGGGCGGCTGGACTTCGTGGTGCACTCCATCGCTTTTGCGCCGCGCGACGATCTGCACGGGCGCGTGGTGGACAGCTCGCGCGAGGGCTTCACCCGCGCCATGGATATCTCTTGCCATTCGTTCATACGCATGGCGCGCCTGGCCGAACCCTTGATGCATCACGGCGGCTGCCTGCTCACCATGAGCTACCACGGCGCCGACGAGGTGGTCGCCAACTACGGCATCATGGGCCCGGTCAAGGCGGCCCTGCAGTCGGCATCGCGCTACCTGGCGGCCGAACTGGGGCCGCGCGGCATCCGCGTGCACGCTATCTCACCCGGACCACTAGCCACCCGCGCCGCATCGGGCATCCGTGACTTCGATCAGTTGATGGAGGCGGCGGTTGAGCGCTCGCCCTTGCACAGGCTGGTGGACATCGACGATGTCGGCGCGCTGTGCACTTACCTGGTCAGCGACGCGGCACGCTCGCTCACCGGCGGCACCATCCATATCGACGGCGGTTACAACATCGTGAGCTGACGGCCATGGGCACCGTGATCGAGAACCGTACGTACGACGAGATCGCGCTGGGAGATTCCGCCAGCCTGGCGCGCACGCTGACGCAAGATGACATCGCCCTTTTTGCGGCCCTGTCGGGCGACGTCAATCCGGCCCACCTGGACCAGGCCTACGCCGACGCCACGCCGTTCAAGGGCTTGATTGCGCACGGCATGATCTGCGGCGCGCTCATTTCGACGCTGTTGGGCACGCGCCTGCCGGGCCCGGGCACCATCTACGTGACGCAGCAGTTGCAGTTTCGCCGCCCGGTACGGCCGGGCGATCGCATCGAAGTGACGCTGCGTTGCGTCGACAAGATCGACGCCAAGCGCCGCATCCGCTTCGAATGTGAATGCCGCAACCAGGCGGGAGAGGTCGTGACGCTGGGTACGGCGGAAGTCATCGCGCCCAGCGAGCGCGTGTCGCGCCCAGCCATGCCGGTGCCGGCCGTGACGGTCGACGGGGCACCCTACGCGGCGCAGTGGTGAGCGCTACAGGCTGCGCCGTTCGTACAGGGCCTGGGCGATGGTGCCGATGTCGGTGTGTTCGAGTTCGCCCCCCACCGGCACGCCGCGCGCGATGCGGCTGACCTTGAGGCCACGCGCCCGCAGCAGCTCGCCCACGTAATGCGCGGTGGCTTCGCCTTCGTTGGTGAAGTTGGTGGCGATGATGACTTCCTGGACGGCACCGTCGCTGGCGCGGTTAATGAGCTTGTCCAGCTTGAGTTCGCGCGGGCCGATGCCATCGAGCGGCGAGATGCGGCCCATCAGTACGTAGTACAGGCCGCGATAGGCCAGGGTCTGTTCCATGATGGCCAGATCCGAAGGCATTTCAACGACGCACAGGACCGAGGCGTCGCGCTGAGCGTTGGTGCAACGTTCGCAGATGTCGGCTTCAGAGAAAGTATTGCAGCGGCTGCAATGGCCGACCCGTTCGAGCGCGCCGGACAAAGCCGCCGCCAGGCGCGCAGCGCCTTCGCGATCGTGCTGGAGAAGGTGGTAGACCATCCGCTGGGCGGATTTCGGGCCCACGCCCGGCAGAATCCGCAGCGCGTCGGTCAGTTGGTCGAGAAGCGGCATACGGGTCTGGGCATGATTGCGTCGGACGGGCCGCGTGCAGCGGCCCGCCTGGTGATCAGAACGGCAGCTTGAAGCCCGGCGGCAAGTTCAGGCCCGCCGAAAAGCCGGCCATTTTCTCTTGCGTGGTGGCTTCGACCTTGCGCACCGCGTCGTTCAGCGCGGCGGCCACGAGGTCTTCGAGCATTTCCTTGTCGTCCATGACGGACTCATCGATGCTCACGCGCTTGACGTCGTACTTGCAGGTCATCTGCACCTTGACGGCGCCGGCGCCCGACTGGCCTTCGACCTCGATGGTCGCCAGGCTGTCCTGCACCTTTTTCATGTTGTCCTGCATCTGTTGGGCCTGTTTCATCAGGCCGCCAAGTCCACCCTTCATCATGTTCCTGCACTCCTAAATGGGTTTCACACTCGCTTCGAGCAGGGTCGCATCGAAGCGCTCAATCATTTCCTGAACGAAGGGGTCCGCAGCCAATGACTGGACCGCTTCGGAATGCCGCTGCTTGCGTTCGGCATCGTTGCGCTGGGCCGGCGTTTCGCTGCCCACGGCGCCGATTTCGATGGCCGCGCGCATGGGGCGGCCGAAGTACTGGCCGAGGCCGTCCTGCAATTTACCCACCGATGACGGCGTCGCCATCAGATGCTTGTGCTGGGGCGCCAGGCGCAGGCGCACCTGGGCGTCGGAGATGCCCAGCAGTTCGCAGTTCTGTGCCAACTCGCGCACCATGCCGCCGAGGTTCATCTGGTTGATGATGCCGTGCCAATCGTCACTACCCGCCTCCGGTGCGGCGGCAACCGGCGCGTCGTGCCCCGGCGCAGGTGCCGGCGCGGGCGGCTCAACCGGTGGCTCGACCAGCGGCGTGAACGATTCGGCCAGGGCCGGCGGGGCATCTTCGATGGGGTCTTCCTGCACCGCACCGACAGGCGCGGCCGGTTCGTCCTCCCACGGCAAGGGCCGCGCAGGCGGCACCGCCGGCGCAGGCGCCACGACCGGTTCGGCGACTGCCAC
>JASGFB010000154.1:0-7864 GCA_047605765.1 Rhodocyclaceae bacterium | reverse complement strand
AGCGCAGGGGACCGGCCGTAGGCCGGCGGGGATGTGGGGGTCGTTTCTTTGGTTAGCTTTCTTGTCGATACAAGAAAGTAACTCGCCCGCCGGGGCGAGTCCCGGCCAACGCACCTCAGCAAGACCGCTGCAAAGCTCGAATCTTGAAATCGATGTGCAGAGGCTTAACGATACGGACTCACCCGCTACACATGCCGCCGCAGCAGATATGTCATAGCCATGACCAGGAACAGCACCACCGACAACCCCACCCGCCAGGTCAGCGCGCGGACGGTGCGAGTCCCCTGGCCCTTGTCGCGGATGAGATAGAACAGCCCCGAGGCCAGGCTCACGAAAATGGCCACCAGCAGAATGATGACGACGTAGCGCATGAAGGACGCACAGCATCGAAAGGGCAGGGAAGTGAAGTGTAGCCCCGCACGCGGCGCTTGCACATCGAGGTCGCCATGCGCGCACGCCAATTGATCGCCGTGGTCGCTGGCGTGCTGGTGTGCCTGCTGTGCGCACGGCTCGGCCTATGGCAAACGCATCGCGCCGCTTTCAAGGCCAGCCTGCAGCAGGCCTTCGATGCGGCGGGTGCGCCGGCGGCGGTGACCGAGGCCGGGCAGATCGGGCCCTGGCGGCGGGTGCAGTTACAAGGCCGGTGGCTCGACGCCCACAGCGTGTTTCTCGACAACCGGGTGCGCGACCACCAGGCCGGTTTTGAGGTGCTGACGCCGCTGCAGTTGGCCAATGGCGGCGGCGTGGTGATCGTCGATCGTGGCTGGGTGGCAGGCACCGGGGACCGCGCGCGATTGCCGGCGGTGCCGGCAGCGCCCGGCGGGCGGACGGTGACGGGATTGGCGCAGGAACCGGCGCACGGGTTCTCGCTGGGTGAATCGGCACACGAACCGCGCGTGTGGCAACGCGTCGATCTCGACCGCTTCGCACGGCAACTCGGCCAGCCGGTGGCGCCGGTACTGGTACGGCAGGAAGGGGGTGCCGACGATGGGCTGGTGCGCGATTGGCCGCGCCCCGATTTCGGCATCGACACGCACCGAGGCTACGCCTTGCAGTGGTTTTCGTTCGCCGCCCTGGCGGCGCTGCTGACGGCGTGGTTCGGTTGGAAAGCTTGGCGAGGACGCAGGACATGACGGCAATGGTTTTGCAGGACGAGACGACCGCCCCCATCGATCCCCGGCAGCGCCGCCGTGCGCGGCGCACGCTGCTGGCGATCTTCCTGGTGTGCCTGGCGCCGGTGCTGGCCTCGTATGGCGCCTTCTATCTGTGGCGTCCGGCGGCGCGCAGCAACCAGGGTGAATTGATCGATCCGCCCCGCACGGTGGCCTGGCCGACGGCGCAGGCGGATGCGTTGCGCGGCAAGTGGGTGCTGGCGGTGAGCACGCCCGGTGCGTGCGACGAGGCGTGCACGCAGGCGCTCTACCTGACGCGTCAGGTGCGCACCGCTCAGGCCAAGGAAATGCACCGCGTGGCGCGGGCCTGGGTGGCGCCGGCTGCAGGGGAGGGCGCCGCCGACGACGGCCTGGCGATGGTTGCCGATGCGGCGCTGGCGGCGCAGTTGGGCGAGCGGCGCGTGGTGCTGGTCGATCCGCTTGGCAACCTGGTGCTGCGTTACCCCTTGCCGCCGGATGGCCGGGCGTTGAACAAGGATCTCGCGCGTCTTCTCAAGTACTCCAGCCTGGGCCGCTGACATGCGCACGCTCTCGCTCGCCGCTCTGTTGCTGACCCTCGTGGTGATCGTCTTCGGTGCCTACGTGCGCCTGTCCGATGCCGGCCTGGGGTGCCCCGACTGGCCCGGCTGCTATGGCCAGATCAGCCCGGCGCACGCCGAGGACGAAATCACCGCGCGCCATGCCGCCGATCCGCACGGCTGGGTGTCCATGCCCAAGGCCTGGAAGGAGATGACCCATCGCTACATCGCCAGCACCCTTGGCGTGTTGATCGTGGCCCTGGCCGTCATGGCGTGGCGGCGCTGGCGCAAGACGGGGGCTGTGCCCTGGATGGCGTGGGCGTTGGTCGGCGTGGTGGTGTTCCAGGGCCTGCTCGGCAAATGGACGGTCACCCTGCTGCTCAAACCGGCCATCGTCACCTCGCATTTGCTGGGCGGCATGACGGTGCTGGCGTGTCTGATGTGGATGGTGCTGCGCGAGCGCGGCGTGGCCCGTCTGGCGGTGTCGCGCGGGATGGCCTGGGCGGCGCGCCTGGCGCTGGTGCTGCTGGTGGCGCAGATCGCGTTGGGCGGCTGGGTGTCGACCAACTATGCGGCCATGGCCTGCCCGGATCTGCCGACCTGCCAGGCGCAATGGGTGCCGGCCAACATGGATTTCGATCACGGTTTTCACCTGACGCGCGACCTGGGCCATACCGCCGACGGCGACCGCCTGCCGTTCGCCGCGCTTACCGCCATTCACTGGACGCATCGCGTGGGGGCGGTGGTGGTGGGGCTCTATCTGCTGGTGTTCGGCGCGCGCCTGGTCGCCGAGCGTGCCCTGCGCGGCCACGGTGCGCTGCTGATCGGTGCCGTGTTGGCGCAGATCGCCTTGGGGATCGCCAATGTGCTGTTCAGCTTGCCGCTGGCGTTGGCGGTCGCTCACAACGCAGGGGCGGCCTTGCTGATGATGGTGGTGGTCGGCGTCAATTATCGGGTCGGCGCAGCACAGGGTGTGCGCGCCATGCAAACGCAACGACAAGGAGCCTGGCGTGAACGTCTTCCCGCTTGAGTACCAGGGTGCCGCCCAACGGCTGCGTTCCCATGCGCGGGCTTATCTCGCCCTGACCAAGTTGCGCGTCAACAGCCTGATCGTGTTCTGTGCCGTGATCGGCATGTTCCTCGCCGTGCCCGACGGCTTACCGCCGCTGGCCACGGTGCTGCTGGCGACGCTCGGTATCGGCGCGGTGGCCGCCGCCGCCGCCGCCGTCAATTGCCTGATCGAACAGAAGATCGACGGCGTGATGGCGCGCACCCGCGCCCGCCCGCTGCCGCGCGGCGAGATCGGTGCCTTCGAGACACTGGCATTGTCGGGCGTGCTCGGCGGGGCGGGGCTGTCGATCCTGTATCACGGCGTCAATCCGCTCACCGCCTGGCTCACGCTGGCGACCTTCGTGGGCTACGCCGTCATCTACACCGTGGTGCTCAAGCCGCGCACGCCGCAGAACATCGTGATCGGCGGCGCTTCCGGTGCCATGCCGCCGGTGCTGGGCTGGGCGGCGGTGACCGGGCAGGTGTCGCACGATGCCTTGCTGCTGTTTCTCATCATCTTCGCGTGGACACCACCGCACTTCTGGGCCCTGGCCCTGTACCGCACGCGCGAGTACGCGCGCGCCGGTCTGCCCATGCTGCCGGTGACGCATGGTTCGGCCTACACGCGTCTGCAAGTGTTGTTGTACACGTTCATCCTGGCCGGCGTGACCTTGCTGCCCTATGCCACGCGCATGAGCGGGGCGCTGTACCTGGCCGCCGCCGCAGTGCTCAACGCGGTGTTCATCCGCTACGCGTGGCGTCTGCATCGGCACTACAGCGACGAACTGGCCCGTCGTACGTTCCGTTATTCGATCCTTTATCTGTCGCTGCTCTTCGCGGCCCTGTTGATCGATCACTACGCGCTGTGACGGTTGCAGCGCCGGCTTTGCACAATGGCGCCTAAGCATATGCACAGACGTGGTTTGTCTTCGGCCCGGCGCGCTGCGATACTGCGGCGCCATGAGCCTGCAATCCAAACTGCCGGACGTCGGCACGACGATCTTCACCGTCATGAGCCAGCTTGCTGCCGAGCTGGGCGCCATCAATCTGTCGCAGGGGTTCCCCGATTACCCGTGCGACCCCGCGCTGCTCGACGCGCTGGCGCGCGCGGCCCACGAGGGGCATAACCAGTACGCGCCCATGGCCGGGTTGCCGGCCCTGCGCCAGGGCATCGCCGCCAAGATTGCCGCCAGCCGTGGCGTGCAGGTTGACGCCGACAGTGAGATCACCGTCACCGCCGGTGCCACGCAAGCCATCTTCACCGCCATCGCCGCCGTGCTGCATGCAGGCGACGAAGCCCTCGTGCTGGACCCTTCGTATGATTCGTACGCGCCGGCGATCCGGGCTCAGGGCGCGGTGCCTGTGCATGTGCCGCTGAGCGGGCCGGATTTCGCGGTGGATTGGGCGCGCGTCGAAGCGGCGGTGACGCCGCGCACGCGCATGATTTTGGTGAACAACCCCAACAATCCGGCCACCAGCGTTTTTTCGCGGGACGACATCGAAGCCCTGGCGGCGCTGGTGGTCCGTCACGATCTCTACGTGATGGCCGACGAGGTCTATGAACATCTCGTGTACGACGGCCTCGTGCATCACAGCGCCTTGTCGCACCCCGCGCTGCGCGCACGCAGTTTCGTCGTGTACTCGTTCGGCAAGACCTACCACGCCACCGGCTGGAAGATCGGCTACTGTGTGGCGCCGCCGGCGCTGACGACCGAGTTTCGCAAGCTGCATCAATTCCTGGTGTTCTGCGTTCACCATCCCTCGCAGCGCGCGCTGGCCGAGCATCTGGCCGATCCCACGCGCTGGCAGGGCTTGCCGGCCTTCTTCGAAGCCAAGCGCGATCTGCTGGCGCAGGGCCTGCGCGCAGCGGGTTTCGAGCTGGTGCCCAGCCGCAGCACGTATTTCCAGTTGGCGCGCTACGACGCTTTGCGTGATGACCTGGGCGATCAGGCCTTTGCGCGCTGGCTTACCGAAACGGCCGGCGTGGCGTGCATTCCGGTGTCGGCGTTCTACGCCGATGGGCGTGATGAGCGCGTGGTGCGCTTCTGCTTTGCCAAGCGGGACGACACCTTGCGCGCGGCCTCCGATCGGCTCGCGGCGCTGCGAACATAGATTCATTTGCGTCAATGAGTGTTCGGCGAAAGCGTGGCCCTATCGCTATTGCACTTTAAAGAATAAGCGACGCATCTTTTATTATTTATTTTCACAAAGGCGACGCCATAGACTGACTGCCATTCACTTTGGATGGAGCAGTCATGTTTTCAGTCCCCGTGCCGGCCGTGCGCCGGCACCCTCGCGCAGGAGGCCGTCATGGCCGCGCGTAAGGCTCGCGTGCTGCCTGGCTTTGGACTGTCGCTGGGCTACACCCTCGTCTATCTGTCGTTGATGGTCCTGATTCCGCTGTCGGCGGTGTTCATCAAGACCAGTTCGCTGGATTGGGAGCAATTCACCCGCGTTGTGCTGTCCTCGCGCGTGGTGGCTTCCTACAAGTTGTCCTTCGGCGCCTCGCTGCTGGCGGCGACCATCAATACCGTATTCGGCCTGCTGCTGGCCTGGGCGCTGGTGCGTTATCGCTTCCCCGGCAAGAAGATCATCGACGCGCTGGTCGATCTGCCCTTCGCGCTGCCCACGGCGGTGGCCGGGATCGCGCTGGCTTCGATCTATTCGCCCAATGGCTGGGTCGGTAGCTGGTTCGCGCCCTACGACGTGAAGATCGCCTATACGCGCTGGGGGGTGTTGCTGGCCCTGGTGTTCATCGGTCTGCCCTTCGTGGTGCGCACCGTGCAGCCGATCCTCGAAGACCTCGAGACCGAGCTGGAAGAAGCCGCCGCCAGCTTGGGCGCGCAGCGCTGGCAGACCTTCCGCCTGGTGATTCTGCCGCTCATCCTGCCGGCGCTGCTGACGGGCTTTGCGCTGGCCTTTGCGCGCGCCGTCGGTGAATACGGCTCGGTGATCTTCATCGCCGGCAACATCCCGATGGTGTCCGAGATCACGCCGCTGATGATCATCACGCGGCTGGAGCAGTATGACTACGCGGGCGCCACCGCCATCGCCGCCGTCATGCTGGTGTTCTCGTTCGTCCTGCTGTTCCTCATCAACGGGCTGCAAGCGTGGAGCGCGCGCCGCATCGGGAGGGCTGTGTAATGGCCGGTGCCACCAGCATGAGCCTGGGCGCCGCCCAGGACTACTACGAAACCAATCCGGCCACGCGTGAGGCGCCATGGGTCAAGTGGACCATCATCGGCGTGTCGCTGACGTTCTTCGCGGTGTTCCTGCTGCTGCCGCTGCTGATCGTGTTTACGCAGGCGCTCTCCAAGGGCTGGCAGGCGTACCTGGCCTCGCTGGCCAACGAAGAGGCGTGGGAGGCGATCAAGCTGACCCTGCTGGCCGCCATCGTCGCGGTGCCGCTCAACCTGGTGTTCGGCGTGGCGGCGGCGTGGGCCATCGCCAAGTTCGAGTTTCCGTTCAAGCAGTTCCTGGTGACGCTGATCGACCTGCCGTTCTCGGTGTCGCCCGTCATCGCCGGCCTGGTGTATGTGCTGCTGTTCGGTGCCCAGGGCTGGTGGGGGCCATGGCTGTCGGATCACGACATCAAGATCGTCTTCGCCGTGCCCGGCATCGTGCTCGCCACGGTCTTCGTGACCTTCCCCTTCGTGGCGCGCGAGCTGATTCCGCTGATGCAGGCGCAGGGCAAGGAAGAGGAAGAAGCCTCGGTGGTGCTGGGCGCGTCGGGCTGGCAGACCTTCTGGAAGGTGACGGTCCCCAACATCAAGTGGGGTCTGATCTACGGGGTGGTGCTGTGCAACGCGCGCGCCATGGGCGAGTTCGGTGCGGTGTCGGTGGTGTCCGGCCACATTCGCGGCGTCACCAACACCATGCCCTTGCAGGTCGAAATCCTCTACAACGAATACCAGTTCCAGGCCGCCTTCGCGGTGGCCTCGCTGCTGGCGCTGCTGGCGCTGGTGACGCTGGTGATCAAGTCATACGTGCAGTGGCAGGCCCAGCGCCAGGCCACCGACGACAACGGGCGGCCCGAGTAAGGCCCCGACAGACATCGAGAGACCATGTCATGAGCATCAAGGTAGAAAACATCCGCAAGCAGTTCGGCTCCTTCACTGCGCTGGACAACGTGACACTCGACTTTCCGTCGGGCGAACTGGTGGCGCTGCTGGGGCCGTCGGGCTGCGGCAAGACCACGCTGCTGCGCATCATCGCCGGCCTTGAACACGCCGACGCCGGGCGCGTGCTGCTGGAAGGCGAGGACGCCTCCGATACCCACGTGCGCGAACGCCAGGTCGGTTTCGTGTTCCAGCACTACGCGCTGTTCCGCCACATGTCGGTGTACGACAACGTGGCCTTCGGGCTGCGCGTCAAGCCGCGCAACCAGCGTCCCTCCGAAGCGGTGATCCGCAAGAAGGTGCTCGAACTGCTGGAACTGGTGCAGCTCGATTGGCTGGCCGATCGCTTCCCCTCGCAACTGTCGGGCGGGCAGCGTCAGCGCATCGCCCTGGCGCGCGCGCTGGCGGTCGAGCCGCGCGTGCTGCTGCTGGACGAACCCTTCGGGGCGCTCGACGCCAAGGTGCGCAAGGAACTGCGCCGCTGGCTGCGTCGCCTGCACGACGAGTTGCACATCACCAGCATCTTCGTGACCCACGACCAGGAAGAGGCCCTGGAGGTCTCTGATCGTGTGGTGCTGATGAACCGTGGGCGCGTCGAACAGATCGGCACGCCCAACGAGGTGTATGAAGCGCCTGCCACGCCTTTTGTGTACGGCTTCCTCGGCTCGGTGAACCTGTTCCATGGGCGCGTCGATGGCGAGCACGTGAATGTGGCCGGCCACGCCCATCCGCACAGCGAACCGGCATTGACGCAAGGCGCCGACATCATCGCCTTTGCGCGGCCGCACGAGCTGGACATCGTTCCCGACTTCGGCCAGGCCGCCGGCATCGCCGCGCAGGTCACGCGCATCCTCAGTTTTGGTCCGGTGGCGCGGGTCGAGTTGGCTGGTGCGCCGGCCAGCGGCGCGCCAGCCATCGTCGAGGTGGAACTGGCCCGCCAGCGCGTCAGTGAGCTGAATCTGGCGGAGGGCGCGCGCGTGCGCGTGATCCCCTCGCAATTGAAGGT
>JASGFB010000153.1:0-7919 GCA_047605765.1 Rhodocyclaceae bacterium | reverse complement strand
AACAAGCCCGAGGCGATCGCCGCCATGCAGGCGGCCGTGCGCGCCGTCGGCGAGGACTTCGCGGTGATCGCGGTGCCGACGCGCTATCCGGCCGGCGGCGCCAAGCAGCTGATCCGCGTGCTCACCGGCAAGGAAGTCCCGGCCAGCAAGCGTTCGCCGGAAATGGGCGTGCAGTGCTTCAACGTCGCCACCGCCTACACCGCGTGGCGCGCCGTGGCCTTCGGCGAGCCGGTGCTGTCGCGCATCGTCACGCTCACCGGCAACGTCGAACAGCCACGCAACTGGGAGCTCCTGCTCGGCACGCCGCTGCGCGAAGTCCTGCCGCTGATGCGCCCGCAGGCCGACACCAACCGCTACGTCATGGGCGGCCCGATGATGGGCTATCGCATGCCGGCGATGACGGTGCCGGTGGTCAAGGCCACCAACTGCGTGATCGCCGCCAGCCCGGCGCTGTTCCCGCCCCCGCCGGCCGAGCAGGCATGCATCCGCTGCGGCGACTGCGCGCGCGCCTGCCCGGCCGACCTGCAGCCATTCGAGCTGTACTGGCATGCGCGTAGCAAGAATTTCGGCAAGGCGCAGGAATACCATCTGTTCGACTGCATCGAGTGCGGCTGCTGCAGTTACGTCTGCCCGTCGCACATTCCGCTGGTCGATTACTTCCGCTTCGGCAAGAGCGAGATCTGGGCGCGCGAGCGCCAGAAAGAAGACGCCGACGCGGCCCGCCTGCGCTTCGAGTTCCGCAACGAACGCCTGGAACACGAAAAACAGGAAAAAGCCGCCCGCCTGGCGGCACGCACCGCAACGCGCAGCGAAGCGCCGGCAGCCAGCGTGGCGACCGCCACGCGTGAACCCGCCGAGAATAGCGACGAGGCCGCCAAGAAGGCGCTCATCGCCGCTGCCATGGCACGCGCCAAGCAGCGCGCCGCCGCAGACACCGCGCCCGCCGACGTCGCCACGGCCGTGCCGGCGGCCCCCTCGGCCGAAGACACCAAAAAAGCCCTCATCGCCGCCGCCATGGCGCGCGCGCAGGCCCAGCGCGCAGCAGTGAGCGCGCGCAACACCGAAGACCTCAATGCCGCCCAGCAGGCGCAGATCGATGCGGCCGACGCACGTCGCGCCACGGCGGCCTCATCCAACCAAGACAAGGAATCCGGCCAATGAGCAACATCGTCAACTGGGGCGTGCTTGGCTACGCCCGTATCGCCCGTCTGTCCCTCATGCCCGCCATCGCGCGCGCGCCCAACGCGCGGCTGGTCGCCATGGCCACGCGCGATCCGGCCAAGGCGGCCGAATGCGCGCGCGACTTCCAGTGCGAGCGCACCTATACGCGCTATGAAGATCTGCTCGCCGACCCGCAGGTGCAGGCTGTCTACATTCCGCTGCCCAACGCGCTGCACAAGGAATGGGCCATTCGCGCCATGCAGGCCGGCAAGCACGTGCTGTGCGAAAAACCCATCGCCATGGATGCCGCCGAAGCGCGCGACATGGCCGCGGTGTCGCGCCAGACCGGCAAGCTACTGATGGAGGCCTTCATGTACCGCTACACCGATCGCTCGCGCCGCGTGCGCGAAGTGATCGACAGCGGCGTGCTGGGCCAGATCCGCCACGTCAACGCCAGCTTCCGCTTCTTCCTGGACCGCCCCGACACCATCAAGGTGCAGCCCGGCCTGGGCGGCGGCGCCCTGTACGACGTCGGCTGCTACCCGGTCAACTTCCTCAGCCTGGTGACCGGCCGCAAGCCGGTGTCCTGCCACGTGCTGGCCGAGTATGACCAGGGCGTGGACGTCAACCTGTCGGCCGTCATGCAGTATGACGATGGCCTGATCGCCAACATCCACTGCGGCTTCAATGCCTACGGCAAGAACTTTGCCGAAGTCATCGGCACGCAAGGCATCATGGAGGTCTCCGACACCTTCCTCGACTTCCGGGGCGGCATCCAGGTGTTCACCAAGGAAGGCACGCGCACCCTACCGGTGGCCGAGTCGGATCGCTATCGCGACGAAGTGCAGGACTTCTCCGCGGCCATCCTCGAAGGCCGCCAACCGCTGCTGACGCTGGACGAGACCATCCTCAACATGGAAGTGCTCGACATGATCCGCGCGCAGCTGAACCCGCCCTCGATCTGAGACCCGGCCCGCCATGCCCGAGCGTTCCAATTCGCCGTTCATCCGCACCCAGGCCAGCGTCACGCGTGTAATGGGCGACGTGCTGTTGGCCCTGGTGCCCGGCGTGGCGGCCTACGTGTGGCAGTTCGGTATCGGCATCCTGGTGCAGATGGCGCTGGCCACCGTCACCGCCGTGCTGTGCGAAGCGGCCATGCTGCGCGCGCGCGGCAAGCCGCCGGCGCGGCATCTGGGCGATCTGTCGGTGGTAGTGACGGCCTGGCTGACAGCCCTGGCCTTCCCGCCGCTGGCGCCGTGGTGGCTGGTGGTGACAGGCACCGCGCTGGCGGTGGTGGTGGCCAAGCACCTCTACGGCGGCCTCGGGCAAAACCCTTTCAACCCGGCCATGGTGGCCTATTGCGCGATGATCGTCGCCTTCCCGGCGCTGATGTCGCAATGGCCGGCCCCGCACGTGGACACGGCGGCGCAATGGCAGGCCATTTTCGGCGGCGAGGCGCTACGCACCATCGACGCCATCACCAGCGCCACGCCGCTCGACGCCCTGCGCACCGGCCTGCGCGATGCCTCCAGCCATGCCAATGACATCGTACGGGGCGAAGCCTTCGGGCATCTCGGCGGCAAGGGCTGGGAATGGATCGCCGCCGGCTACCTGCTCGGTGGTGCCTGGCTGCTCTACCGTCGCGTCATCACCTGGCACATCCCCACCGCTTACCTGGCCGTGCTGGCTGCGCTGGCGGGCCTGCTGTGGCTCGCCAACGACGCGCGCTTCGCCTCGCCGCTGCTGCACGTGGCATCCGGCGGCGCCATGCTGGGGGCGTTTTTCATCCTTACCGACCCCGTATCGGGTGCGACCACGCCGCGCGGCAAGCTCATCTTCGCCGCCGGTGCCGCCCTGCTCACCTATGTGATCCGGGTGTGGGGCGCCTATCCGGACGGCGTGGCCTTCGCCACGCTGCTGATGAACATCTGCGCGCCGCTCATCGACCTCAAGACGCAACCGCCGGTGTTCGGGCACAAGCCCGGCAAGCAGGAGCGCCGATCGTGAGCGCCCTCAGCCCCGCCGCCGTCTCGCTGCGCACGGCCGCCGTCATGGCGGCCTTTGCGCTGGCGTTCACCGCCCTCATGGCAGGCGCCTACCTGCTGACGCGCCCGCGCATCGAACACAGCGCCGAGCAGGAAAAGCTGCGCCTCATCGATGAAGTGCTGCCACGTTCGGCGTATGACAACGCCCTGCTCGACGACGTGCTGGTGCTCGCCGCCACGCCCGAGCTTGGACTGCCCGCCGGCGGCCATGTGTGGCGCGCCCGCAAGGCCGGGGCACCGGTCGCGCTGGTGCTGGAAGCCGCCACGCCGGAAGGCTACAGCGGGCGCATCGGCCTGGTCGTAGCGGTGCTGGCCGACGGCAGCGTCGGCGGCGTGCGCGTCACCGCCCACCGCGAAACGCCCGGCCTGGGCGACTACATTGATCCGGCCAAGGACAAGAACAAGGCTCGCCCATGGATCGGCCAGTTCGCCGGTCAGTCCCTCGACCGTCTGTCGTTGCCACGCTGGCAGGTCAGGAAGGACGGGGGCGACTTCGATTACATGACCGGCGCCACCGTTTCGGCGCGCGCCGTCACGCGCGCGGTGGCGCGCACCGTCGACTATGCCCGCGCCCACCGCGACCAGCTTTTCGCCGCCCCCACGCCCGGAGCCCAGCCATGAGCGAATCCCTGCGCGACATTGCCTGGAAAGGCATCTGGACGCACAACACCGGGCTCAAGCAGTTACTCGGCCTGTGCCCGATCCTGGCCGTGTCGACGAGCTTTGTGAACGCCGTCAGCCTGGGCCTGGCCACCATCGTGGTGATGGCGCTGTCCAATGGCGCGGTGGCCCTGTTGCGCGGCCTCATTCCTTATGAGATCCGCATACCGGTGTTCATCCTCATCATCGCCTCGCTGGTGACGGTGCTGGATCTGGCCTTCAACGCCTATCTGCACGCGCTGTACCTGGTGCTGGGCATCTTCGTGCCGTTGATCGTCACCAACTGCATCGTGCTGGCGCGTGTCGAAGCCTTCGCCGTCAAGAACCCCTCGCTGGCCTCGGTCGTGGACGGCGCAGCCATGGGGGCCGGCCTGGTGCTGGTGCTGGGCGTGCTCGGCGCCGTGCGCGAACTGGTCGGCACGGGTGCGCTGTTCAACGGCATCGAAATGCTGGTGCCCGGCGCGTCGGCATGGCAAATACTGCCCGCCGACTATCCCGGTTTTCTGCTGGCCGTCCTGCCGCCCGGCGCCTTCATCACCCTCGGCTGCCTCATCGCCGGCAAGAACTGGCTGGATGCGCGTGCCACCCGCCGCGCGGCGGCAACGCCCACGCTGGCGGCGACGGAGGCCTGACATGCCGCGCCAGATGACCCGCGCCGAGATCGCCGAAGCCTTTGCCCGCTGGCAGGCCGCCAACCCGACGCCGACCACCGAACTGGAATACGGCTCGCCCTTTCAGTTGCTGGTGGCGGTAGTGCTGTCGGCGCAGGCCACCGACAAGGGCGTGAATCTTGCCACGCGCAAGCTGTTCCCCGTGGCGCCGACACCCGAGGCGATGGCCACGCTGGGCGAGGCCGGCATCACTGAATACATCAAGACCATTGGCCTGTATCGCAACAAGGCCAGGAACGTGGCCATGCTCAGCCGCCAGTTGCTCGAACGCCACCAGGGCGAAGTGCCGGCCGACCGCGAAGCGCTCGAAGCGCTGCCCGGCGTGGGCCGCAAGACGGCCAACGTGGTGCTCAACACGATCTTCCGCCATCCCGAGATGGCGGTGGATACGCATATATTCAGAGTCGCCAACCGCATGGGGCTGGCCCCCGGCAAGGACGTAGTGGCTGTCGAACACGCATTGCTGCGCCGGGTGCCGCAGGTATACCTGATCGACGCACATCACTGGCTGATCCTGCACGGGCGCTACGTGTGCGTGGCGCGCAGCCCCAAATGCGGCGCCTGCATCGTGCGCGACCTGTGCCAATACCCGGACAAGACCGCCTGACGGAGAAGAACATGTTCAACCCCACCCGAGACGAAGCCCGCCAGTTCATGAGCGAGGCCTGGCGCAAGTATCGCGAGAACCTGCCGCTCACCCCCCTCGAAACGATCTTCGCCGAACTGGCCGTGGAGCACCCCGAGTACCACACGGTGCTGGAAAATCCCGACGCGCTGGCGCGCGATTTCAGCCCAGAAGATGGGCAGATCAACCCCTTCCTGCACCTGTCGCTGCACCTGGCGATCCACGAACAGCTGTCGATCGACCAGCCGCCAGGCCTGCGCGAAGCCTACGACCTGTGCCTGGCGCGCCACCACGGCGACCGCCATGCGGCCCTGCACGACGTGCTCGAATGCCTTGGCGAGACGATCTACAACGCCCAGCGCCAGCGGGCTCCGCTGGACGCCCAGGCCTACGTCGAATGCGTGCGGCGCAAGGCCTAGCGGGCGGTGTAAGCACAGTTTTGTTGCACTTGCACCACGCGTCGGAACAGTGCCGCGACGCATGCCAAGCCGCGCGAATTGTGCGCAAAAACCGGTAGCAGGCAGCACGTTGCGCTCCGTTCGTGGCGCAATGCGGCGATCTGCCCGTCTGTACACGGAAAAAACCGACACCCCTCTGCGTCCAAATAGACGAAACGCAAAACACGACGACCTGTTTGCTCTATATCATCCCCGCCTTCCTCGAAAGGTGTGCTGCCCGCAGCCGCCCACGCTTCGAGGGACAAACACTCCAACAACATATTCTCGGGGGTCTTGTGACCAAACATATGACTTGCCTGGCGGCCGCTATCGCCGCCCTGGGCACCATCGGCAGCGCGCACGCGCAATCTCCCAACAACGTTCAGGTGTACGGCCGTATCAACCTGTCGTACGAAAGCCAGAGCGCGGGTGGTCACCTGAACGCGATGCAAGACAATGCGTCGCGCTGGGGCATCATCGGTGACGAAGAAATCGCCCCGGGCGTCGGCGCGATCTTCAACCTGGAGCAAGGCTTTGGCGCCGACAACGGCGTTGCCAAGACCAAGCAATCGAGCTTCGACCGCGAAAGCTGGGTCGGCCTGCGTAGCGACAAGCTCGGTACGCTGCGCATGGGCGCCACCACCAGCCCCGTGTACTACGCGTCCGCCGACTACGTCAGCATGCACAACCACGACACCGGCACCTCGTCCGACGCCTTCTTCGGCTTCGACGCCACCGGCGGTCACCTGACCAACATGACGGCGTACAAGACGCCGGCATTCGCCGACGCCACCATCGAAGTGGCTTACGCGCTGGCCGAACAGACCAACAACCGCAGCGTGGTCAACGTCGCGTTCAACCAGGACATCAAGGCGCTGCACATCGGCGCCGGCTACGCGCAGAGCAAGGCCAAGGGCCTGCCCAACACGACCGACACCATGTACGTTGTGCGCGCGCTGTACGAATTCAACGATGCCTGGGCGCTGGGCGGCTACTACGAGTACGACAAGTACGACCAGGAAGGCCGTCGCAACAACTTCCGCGGCGCGCTGAAGTACTCCATCGGTGCCAGCGAGTTCCACCTGAACTACGGCTACACCAACGGCTTCAGCAACATCCAGGACAGCAGCGCGCAGCAATTCACGCTGGGCTACAACTACAACCTGTCCAAGCGCACCAAGCTGTACGCCTTCTACACGCGTGTCGACAACGACACCAACGCGACCTACAACGTGGATGAAGCCGGTGTGAACTTCGCTTCGTTCGCCGTCGGTCTGCGCCACAACTTCTAAGATCCTCGCGGATCGCGGAATGGCGAGCCGGTCTTGTGCCGGCCGCCCGACAAGGCCCCGCTGCCCACCTGGCTGCGGGGCCTTGTCGCATCTGCGGCATGGCGTGCCGCCATCGACGCCACGTATACTCGCCGCCACACCTCCGCTACGACGGGGGGCGCAACTCCCCTCTTTTTTCGATGCGAGCCATGAACACACAGACTCTGGACACCGTCGTCTTCGACCTGGGCAATGTGATGATCCCGTGGGATCCGCGCGTGCTCTACCGCAAGCTGCTGCCCGACGAGGCCGCGGTCGATGCGTTCCTGCGCGACATCTGCCCGCCGTCCTGGAACGCCCATCAGGACCGTGGCCGCCCGATCGCCCAGGGCGTGGCCGAGCACGTTGCGCAGCACCCGGAACATGAAGCGCTGATCCGCGCGTATTACGACCGCTGGGACGAGACCATCGGTGAGGCCATCGAGGGTTCGGTGGCTCTGATGCGAGAGCTGAAGGCGGCGGGCATCCACGTTTTCGCGCTCACCAACTTTTCCGGTGAGACCTTCCCTCGTGCGCGCCTGCGTTTCCCCTTTCTGGGTGAATTCGAGGGCATCGTGGTGTCGGGCGATGAGATGCTCATCAAGCCGGAGCCGGAGATCTATCAGGTCCTCTTCGCCCGTTACGGCATCGCGCCTGAGCGCGCGGTGTTCATCGATGACAGCATTGCCAATGTGGAGGCGGCGCGGGCGCAGGGGATGCAGGGCATTCATTTCATGGATGCGGTGCAGTTGCGGGGGGCATTGAAAGGGTTGGGGTTGCCGGTATAGGAGGCATCTGGCGGCGTATGCCGATGAAATGATGAAGGCTTGGCGTTGTTTGGTGCGCGGGGGCCTTTGTTGTGGGTGGTTTTTGTTCTTGCTGGTGTGCGTTGGCCGGGTCTCGCCGCGGCGGGTGAGTTACTTTCTTGTATCGACAAGAAAGCTAACCATCGAGCCGACCCCCACATCCCCGCCGGCCTACGGCCGGTCCCCTGCGCTGCTCGCTTGAGA
>JASGFB010000152.1:0-8081 GCA_047605765.1 Rhodocyclaceae bacterium | reverse complement strand
AGCCTGTATGGGGGTGTCCCGGGGTATTTCAAGGGGCGATGTGGTTTTTTTGTGTGACCGGCGCGCTGTCTGCGCCAAATTTGCGCCTATACCGTATCTTTGTAAGTCTTTTCGCTATAGTCCGTAAGGTAAATGGTATATAGCGATCAGAAGTATCGCGGAACAAGATCAATAGCCTCTCCGCGGGCACTGGGCATAAGGCAACATGAGCTCGTCCGTACCGGAGCGCATCGGCAAATACAAGATCATTCGTGAGATAGGGCGCGGCGCGACGGCCGTGGTCTACCTTGCGGAGAATCCGTATTACCCGCAGCCGGTGGCGCTCAAACATGTGTCGTTCAAGGAGCGCGGGCGTGACGAGGCCAAGTGGAACCGTCGCCTGCTCAAGCTGCTGCGCGCCGAAGAGGCCGTGGCCAACCGGCTCGAACACCCCAACATCATCAAGATCCATGAGGCCGTCATCGGGCAGGACGAGGCCTACGTTGTCATGGAGTATTTCGCCGGCAAATCGCTGGAGGATTACTGCACCTTCGAAAAGATGTTGCCGATCCATCGTACGGTCAGCATCGTGTTCAAGTGTTGCATGGCCCTGGACTACGCCTATCGCCAGGGCATCGTCCATCGCGACATCAAGCCGGCCAACATCCTCGTCGACGACGACGACAACGTAAAGATCACCGATTTCGGCCTGGCGCTGAACGTCAACAAGAAGAGCGATCAGGACTCGACTTTCATCATGGGCGTGGGCTCTCCCGCCTATATGTCACCCGAGCAGATCAAGAGTTATCCGCTTAACCAGAAGACCGATCTCTATTCGCTGGGGGTCGTGCTGTTCCATCTGCTGACCGGGCGCCTGCCGTTTCGCGCCAAGAATCCGGCGCAACTGGTGTATCGCATCATCAATGCCGATCCGCCCTCGGCCAGCCAGCTCAATCCGCTGGTGCCCGAGCAGATGGATTCCGTCATCAAGAAGGCGCTCGAAAAGGATCTGTATTCGCGCTACAAGAATGGCGCCGAATTCGCCAAGGACCTGTCGGCCGTCCGTTACAAAATTTATGACGAAAAGGATCTGGTGCCGGATAGCTCCCGCTTCGGCCAGATCCGGCGTCTGCCGTTCTTTACCGAGTTCGATGACATCGAAATCTGGGAAGTGGTGCGCTTTTCGATCTGGCGCGTCGTTGAGCCGCTCACCCAGATCGTTCGCGAAGGCACGACCGACCAGCGTTTCGGCATCGTGCTCGAAGGCGAACTGGAACTGTCCATCGACGGGCACCGCGCCGGCGTCATCAAGGCCGGCGAGTGCTTTGGCGAGTCCGCCTACCTCGACGAGCAAGAGCATACCCAGCATGTCAGCGTCGTGAGCCTGACCCCGGTGCGCTACCTGGAGATCCAGCCGGCGGCGCTGAGCCTCGCTTCGGAAGAATGCCTCGAGCACTTCCGCTCCCGCCTGATTACCACCGTTGCCCGTCGCCTGTCCCAATGTGAGCGTGAATTGGCCCAGCGTGGCGAGCCCGCCACCCGCGCGGTCAATGTGACCTCCGCCGGCATCGAATTGCAATTGATCGATAACTGAGCCGGATCATGCGCTGAAAAATTCCAGATCATCCCTAGCAGAGATTCATGTCGGCGTCCCTAAAGTTTTTTTATAAATAGCCGAAATTTCTTAAGTGGCCGGTTGCGTACAGTGTTGCCCGCAACGGCGCTCGCAACCTGTCAGTGTTGGAGAATGGACGTGAGTCGAAGCAGTGTGTATGGAATTAGCCGGGTGGACAACGAGTTGAGCCGCACCCATGGCTGGCTCGTCACGATTCAGAGGCGAGGAGTCATCTACCGCAAGCATTTCTCTGACGGTGTGTTTGGGGGCAAGACGCGCGCGTTCAATGCCGCCAAGGCGTTCCGCGACGAGATCATCGCCAAGCACCCGCCGTTCTCGATGCGCGAATACTCGAACATCGTGAAAAAGAACAACCGTTCGGGCGTCGTGGGCGTATGCCGCTATTGCGCATCCGAAACCCGTGATCTGCCGGAAGACAAGCAGCGCTGGTTCTGGGTGGCATCGTGGCCGCTGCCCGATGGCCGCCGCAAGCGTGTCAAGTTCTCGGTCAAGAAGTACGGCGAAGAAGGCGCGTTCAAGCATGCGCTGAAGGCCCGCAAGGACGCCCTCAAGGCGCTCGAAGGCCAGTTCGATCCGGGTGCGGTGCGCCGCAAGCCGGGCCGTCGCCGCAGCAGCAGCGACGAAGCGCGCAAGCTCGCCGCCTGATCGTCATGTCATGACCCGGCGGCGCCACGCAAGTGGCGCCGGCCGTCGTCCATGCAGCGCCATGTTTCATGCACGTGATGCCATGTGCATGGTCGGGCGCTTTTTTTCTTTTGGCGGGTGCCGATCTTCGTCCTGGCGGCGTGCTGGGTGCCATGTTCAGTGCCACCGACGTGCGTTAAGCTGCTGCATCCCCCCCGCTGCATGCCTGACCCATGAACGACGAACAACTTCTGCGTTATTCACGCCATATCCTGCTGCCCGAGATCGACGTCGATGGCCAGGCCGCCTTGCTGGCCGCCCGCATATTGATCGTTGGTGCCGGCGGTCTGGGTTCGCCGGCGGCCATGTATCTGGCCAGTGCCGGGGTTGGGGAACTGGTTCTGTGCGACGGCGACACGGTCGACCTGACTAATCTGCAGCGCCAGATCCTGCATGGGGAACACAGCATCGGCCAGCCCAAGGTTGAGTCGGGCCGCGACACGCTGGCCCGCCTCAATCGCGAGGCGCGCGTCGAGGCCGTGCATCGCCGCCTGGAGGGCGATGAGCTCGATGCTCAGGTTGCACGCGCGAGCGTGGTACTCGATTGCAGCGATAACTTCGCCACCCGTCACGCCGTCAATCGCGCCTGCGTGGCGCATCGCATACCCCTGGTGTCAGGAGCGGCCATCCGCTTTGCGGGGCAAGTGTCGGTGTTCGATCTGCGTCAGGCCGATCGGCCGTGCTACCACTGCCTGTTTCCGCAGGGCGACGACGTTGAGGAGATGCGCTGTGCGGTGATGGGGGTGCTGGCGCCGCTCACGGGTCTGGTGGGCAGTATCCAGGCCATCGAGGCGATCAAGCTGATTGCCGGGTGCGGCGAGCCCCTGGTCGGACGCCTGCTGCTCATCGACGCACTCACCATGGAGATGCGCACGATGCGCTACGGCCGCGATCCGGGGTGCCCGGTATGTGGCGGCCGCGCTGGCTGAACCGACTGGCGGCCTCAGCCGTGTTTGCCGAGCGGCTCCAGGTGCGTGGTCACCTGGGCGCCGCCCAGGGCCTGTGAAATGCTGTCTTCGATTTCGTCCAGCAAGGCGTGCGAACGGTCCACGCGCCAATCTCCCGGTACCAGGACATTCAGGTGAACGAAACGCTCGCTGCCTGAGCGACGTGTCTTGATGTCGGCGAAGTGCACGCCCAGCGGATCGAAGCGAGCCAGCGTGGCATCGATACGTTCGATGTCTTCGCCGGGCAGTGCCAGATCCATCAGGCCGCCGACCGAAGCGCGCATCAGGCGCGCACCTTCAAACATGATGTGCAGCGCGACCGCGATGGCGATCACCGGATCCAGCCACTGCCAGCCCGACACCATGACACCCACCAGCCCGCCGATGACGCCGATGGAAGTCCATACGTCTGTCATGAGGTGGCGCGCATCCGCTTCCAGCACGATCGAATGCAGGCGCCGCGAGGCGTTCATCAGCACGCGCGAGACGACGAAGTTGAGCACTGTGCTGAGTGCCGAGAACACCAGCCCGACGTGCAGCGATTCGAGCGGCGTGGGCTGCCACAGGCGTGGGATGGCGGTGACCAGGATGGCGACCGCCGCGGCGAAGATGAGGGTGCCTTCGAAGCCGCTCGAAAAATATTCCGCTTTGTTGTGACCGAAGGGATGGTCTTCATCCGGCGGCGTGCGGGCGACGCTGATCATGCCCAGCGCGAAGGCCGCGCCGGCCAGATTGACGAAGGATTCGAGCGCGTCCGAGAACAGACCGACCGACCCGCTGCTCCGCCATGCGGCAAACTTGAGGGCGATGGTGGCGATGGCGGCCACCACCGACAGCCACAGGTAGCGAGAGGTGGCGTCGGCGCGGGCGATGGCGGTGTTGGGTTCGGTCATGAGGACGGCGTGCGTGGCGACGGGCGCGATGCTACGGCAGACAGCCCCGCTGTGACCAGTGATACGCGATGTGGCTTCAATTGACGCGAATGTTGAAGGCGGCGGTGCGCGACGGGAGCGCGTTCTTGTCGGCGGCGCGGCGGTATTCGAAGCGCAGGGTCTGCGTGCCCTGCCGATTGGCCTTGAAGCGCCAGGTCTCGATGCCGCCCCGGCCGATACTCTGGCCCTTGTTGTCGGTATAGGTGGGCTGGCCGGCGGTGGTGACGATGGTGGATGCATCGGCCACCATCGACCACGAAAACCCCGTGCTGCGATTGGCGGCCAGCATGATCTCGATGGTCTGCCCGGTGCGCACGAAGATGTCCTTGCCGCTGTCCGCGTCGTTGAGTCGGACGAGACCGGCGCCGGGTATCGCGCCGCTGTCCGAAGACGATGGCATCAGGCTGCAGCCGGCCAGCATCGCAGCGGCCAGCGCCGCACCAAGCAGACCCCGCATGGTGTCACTCCTTGGGTAGTTTCAACTCTTCCAGGGGCAGGCCGAGCATGTCGGCGAGCACCGCTACGACGAGTTCATGGTCGTCGCGCTGGGGGAGGCCGGACACGCCCACCGTGCCCACGCAGCCAACGCCGCGCACAAAGATCGGAAAGCACCCGCCGTGCGTGGCGTAATCCGCAACCGGCGTGCCATAGCGCTCGGCAAAGCTGGTCTGCATGCTCTGCATGCGCAGGCCGACGCCATACGAACTGCGATGGCAGCGCATGACGACGTTGCGCTTGCGGCGGATCCATTCGGCATTGTCGGGCGTGGTGCCGGGCATGGCGTGGAAGAACAGCGGGAAGCCGTGCAATTGCACATCGATGGCGACGGCGGCGCCGCGCGCCTCGGCTGCCGCCTTGAGGCGATGGCCCAGATCCCAGGCGGTGGCGTTGTCGAATTTATCGAAACGCAGTCTTTCTTCTTGGAGGGCGACTTGGACGATGTCTTGTTCGAGGCTCATGATCGACGCTATGCGGCGTGCAAAAGCGCAACCTTAGCACTTTGCCGCCGCGCCCGCAGGCACGGCCGACCCTCACTGGACGATGCCGCGCGCCTTGCGTTCGCGCTCGATGCGCAGGATGTAGCGCTGGATGGTGTTGGCCACCGGCGTGGGCAGGCCGACGAACTGGCAGCCGACGCGCAGCAATTCGTTGCCATTGACCTGCTGGATGCGTGCCACGTTGCGCACGCGTAGCTGCGTGCCGATGACGCCGTGCTCGGGCAGCTCGATGCGGCAATCCTCGAACAGGGCGTCCATGGCGAACATGGTGGCCGACAGCGGCAGCAGGAAAGCGATGCCGCCACCGGAAATATCCAGTACGCGCGCGTCGATGATCTCGCCGCGCTCCTTGTCCACCATGATTCGGCATTCGGGCGGTTGCGTCAGGGGCACCACCAGCCGGTAATGCTCGCGGCGTTGCAGGCGCAGCAGCAGGTCGGGCAGGGGCGCGCGCAGCGCCGGCAGGCCGTCGTAGGTGGCTGGTTCGATGCGTTCGAGCGGAAACTGGATGCGGATCTTGTCCAGCGCGGTGATGCACAGCAGGCGGCCGGCGCGCAGGGCGGAGGCATTGAGCTGGTCATCGATGGACAGATCCATGAATACCTGGCGGCGATCTTCGTCGATGCCGATGACCGTGGTCGGCAAAAAACGCGTGCTGTCGCCGAAATAAGCCGTCACGTTGGTGCGCTTGGCCACCAACTGGCGGATGACGAACGCAATTTCCCGCCTTTCATGCAGCAGGTATTGCTGATAGTCATCAGTCCGAAGAACGTCGGGGCCGTTAGCGGTTGCTGTACTCATGTGGCCGGAGTGTCAGGATTGCGCAGCGGCGGAGACTATAGCATCGAGCCCCTTGCGTGGCGTGCCATGACTGGCCTCCAGGGTGTATAGCCAGGCCAGCAGCTCCGCGATGGCGACATACAGCTGGGGCGGGATGTGGGTGTCGATATCGACCTGCATCAGCAGGTTGACCAGATCCGCCGACTCGTGAACATACACGCCCGCTTCGCGCGCGCGCTCGATGATTTCCTGGGCGATCAGCCCTTGTCCCTTGGCCACCACGCGTGGCGCGCCTTCGCCGGCATGATAAGCGAGGGCGACGGCCTGGCCGCGCGGGGCGGGCTTATCCCACAACATGATGTGCTACCGCCATGGCGGTCAGGGGGACGCCAGCGGCTTCCAGCGCGTCGGCCAGTACGGTTTCGTTCTGACGCATCGCATGCGCCGTGCCCGCTTCGCTGGCATCAAGGCGGATCGCTACGCCGGCCGGGGTCCACACGATGCGGGCTTCGACGCCGCCAAGACCTGGCAAGGTCAGGCGCAAGGTGCTGCGCCATTCGCGCGCCTCGTCTTCGTAGGCCGAGCCGGCGCCGCCATCGGGCGGTTCGTACAGATCCCACTGCATGGTCTGACCAGGCCACACCTGGCCTTGCCAGGCGATGTGGTGGGTGGCCATCGATTCGAGCTGCTGGTGGACGATCGGCACCAGGCGTTCGGGCATGGCGAGGGTGTCGCGTGCCAGGCTCGGCAGGCTGTCGGCGGCATCGCTCATGGCCATGGCCGCAGCGCCGGTGGGGGTGTCGGCCGGGGCGCGCGCGGCGTTTTCACCTTGCGCCCGGGCGCTGACCGTCGGGTCCTGGGCGTGCATGCGGGCCACTGCTTCGCGCACGCTGGGCGGCAGTTGCGCCAGGCGTTCCGGCGTCATGTTCTGCGCCAGTTGCCGCAGGCCTTCCTGGGCTTGCGGCTCGGCCAGCAGTTGGGTGGTCGGCATATCGCCGTTGAGCCATTGCGCCTGATGGGCTTCGAAAAACAGTCCGCTCTGCGTGACCGCCTGGCGCAGGGCGGGTGCGAGGTTTTCGCTGCCGTGCGCGGGCGGGGCGTTGACGATGGGTTGCCCCTGCGCCAGTACGACGGGCCGGGGTTCGCCCCAGCGGCCGGCCAGAACCTGGCCGATCAGCTTGCCGGCGGGCGAAATGGTGGGGCGGGCGAGGGCGTCTTCGCCGTCGGCCAGACGGGCCTGTATGGTGCCGTCGGTGCGTGTCTCGACCGCTTCGAGCTCGAGCATGTCGCCGGCTTTGGCGGGGAAGGCGAGCGACAGGATAAAGGGGCGGGACGCCGCCGGGCTGGTGGCACGGAAGGTGCCATCGGCATGGGCAGCCTGGATTTGCGCGCTGAAGCGCTGACCGCTGCGCAGATCGAACGATTCGCTTTCGCTGCCCTGCAGCAGATCGTCCGGAATCGGTGCGATCGCTTCGGTAGGACGGACTGTGGCGGCGATCAGGGTGCGCAGCCGGCTGGCCAGGTCGATGGGAATCATGATGTCGTGTCGATCCAGCCCGTGGGCCGCGCCGCGATGGCGCTCAGCCCACGTTGTAAGCGGCGCTCAGCTTGCGCTGGCGTGCGTTGCCCGACAACAGGGTGCGCACGCTGTCCATCCAGGGTTCCGTAAAGCTGCGAATAGTGCGGTCATCGGCCAGCATGCGGTGAATCAGTTCGATCTTGCGCGCACGGGCGGCGCCGTCGTCCACATAGCCAGAGATATCAGCGACTTGCAGTTCACCACGCAGGGTCGCCACCATTGTTTCGAGGGCGGCCAGTTGGTCCCAATCACTTCGACGCGCCGCGTCGACCATTTCGGTGGTCAGCTGCGCCATGCGTTCATAGATGGCGAGTTTGTCGATCATGCAGCCTCTCCCGTCGCAACTTGGGCGCCGATCTGTTCCCAGGCGCTCTTCAGTTCATCCAGCAGCCCCGACACTTCGGTCAGTGCCCCTTCGTTGTTCTGCGCGTTGGCGAACAGCAGGCGTTCGCACATGTAGTCGTACAGGCGGCCCAGGCGATGCGCCAGTTCGCCACCGGCCTCGCTGTCCAGGCTGGCCTTCAGGCCCATGCTGATGATCTCAAT
>JASGFB010000151.1:0-8160 GCA_047605765.1 Rhodocyclaceae bacterium | reverse complement strand
TCGTGGGCAAAAAGGGCGAGTTGCGCAGACGCCTTCTCAAGCGAGCAGCGCAGGGCACCGCCGAAGGCGGCGGGGATGTGGGGGTCGTTTCTTTGGTTAGCTTTCTTGTCGACACAAGAAAGTAACTCGCCCGCCGGGGCGAGACCCGGCCAACGAGCATCAGCAAAAACAAAAACCCACGAACAACAACGGTCCAAGCGGCACAGAAGCCGGGCAACCAAGCCCCCGGCCAACGTACGCTAGCAAGAACAAAAACCCACGAACAACAAACACCCCAAAAAAACCGCGCAAACGCGCCCCCACCTACACCCCCGTCAACAACACCCCCAACTCATCCGCCGCCCCCCGTAATACCGGCAATATCCGCTTCTCCATATCCCCCACCGATATCCGCGAACTGTGCGTACCAACATTCAAGGCCGCCACGACCTTGTGCTGCGCGTTGTACACCGGCACCGCAATCGAACGCAGACCCACTTCGAGCTCCTGGTCGATGAGCGCATAACCCTGCGTACCCACCGTACGCAGCACCTCGCGCAGTGCCGGCACGTCGCCGACCGTGTATGACGTCCGCTTGACGAGCTTGATGTGCGAAAGAAACGATTCGAGCTGTTGCGGCGGCAGCGCAGCGAGGAGAACGCGGCCCATCGACGTGCAATAAGCTGGCAGTCGGCTGCCGACGGACAGATCCACCGACATGATGCGGCTGGTGGTCTTGGAGCGCGCCACGTAGAAGATCTCATCCCCCTCCAGCGTGGCGACCGAACAGGATTCGTGCAGCTCCTGGCTGACGCGCTCGAGGATCGGCGCGGCCAGCGTGGCCAATGGCGACGAACTCAGATACGCGTGCCCCAATGACAATGTCTTGGGCGTGAGCACAAAGTGGCGCTCGTCCTCCGAGGTGGCGAAGCCCAACTGCTGCAGGGTATAGACACAGCGTCGCACCGCCGCGCGCGACAGCCCTGTGCGCAAGGCCAGTTGCGCAACCGACAGCCCCCGCTTCTGCTGGCCGAAGGCGGTGATCACCAGCAGCCCGCGCGCCAGCGACATCATGAAGTTGGGATCGCCGACAAAGATGTTGAGCGCCGCCGCGCGCGTGGTGCCGTCGACGGGCGCACCGGTGGCGCCAGGCTTGATTGTCTCTTCCATCGGGTGCTCCTTTTATCGTCTTGAATGCGCCTGGGCCAGGGCGCGACGTCGTGGAGTTTCTGTCCGGATATCGCACGAATTAGCGATGATCGGTATTGCGAGCGGCCGCAACCACACATTACAGTGACTTCACGCATCGCACAAACGTGCGTTGATCGCACATAAATAAAGATGCGCAGCGCGCCCCACAGAGAGAGGGCGCCTTACCACGCCGCTCATGCCATGTGCATGGTGCGGGGCAGGAGACAAGTGCGCCATGATCGACAAGACCCGTGCGTCCGCACTCGAGGCGGTCGCGGATATCCACGACGGTGCCACGGTGATGATCGGCGGTTTCGGCACCGCCGGCCAGCCGGCCGAATTGATCGATGCGCTCATCGAACAGGGCGCCCGCGATCTGACCATCGTGAACAACAACGCCGGCAATGGCGAGACCGGGCTGGCCGCGCTGCTGGCGGCGCGGCGCGTGCGCAAGATCGTGTGTTCCTTTCCGCGCCAGACCGATTCGCAGGTGTTCGACGCCCTCTACCGGGCGGGCGACATCGAGCTCGAACTCGTGCCGCAGGGCAACCTGGCGGCGCGCATCCAATCGGCCGGCGCGGGTTTCGGTGCCGTATTCACGCCCACCGGCTTTGGCACACGCCTGGCCGAAGGCAAAGAAACACGTGAGATCGACGGCCGCCATTACGTTCTCGAATATCCCATCCGCGCGGATTTCGCGCTCATCAAGGCGCATCGCGCCGACCGCTGGGGCAACCTGGTCTATCGCAAGACAGCGCGCAACTTCGGGCCGATCATGGCCACCGCCGCGCAGTGCACCATCGCCCAGGTGTCGGAGATCGTGCCGCTCGGCAAGCTGGACCCGGAAGCCGTCGTGACCCCAGGCATCTTCGTCAAGCGCGTGGTGGCCTTGCCGCGCAGGGAGGCCGCATGATCCAGCGACTGGACCGCGACCAGATGGCCGCCCGCGTGGCGCGCGATATCCCCGAAGGGGCCTACGTGAATCTTGGCATCGGCCTGCCCACGCGTGTGGCCAATTACCTGCCGGCCGAGCGCGAGATCTTCCTGCACAGCGAAAACGGCTTGCTCGGCATGGGGCCCGCACCGGCGCCGGCGGACGTCGATCCGGAATTGATCAATGCCGGCAAGGAACCCGTCACCCTGTTGCCCGGCGGTTGTTTCTTCCACCATGGCGATTCGTTCGCCATGATGCGCGGCGGCCACCTGGACATCTGCGTGCTCGGTGCTTTCCAGGTGTCGGTGCGCGGCGATCTGGCCAACTGGCATACCGGCGCCGCCGACGCCATTCCCGCCGTGGGGGGCGCGATGGATCTGGCCATCGGTGCCAAGCAGGTATTCGTGATGATGGAATATCTGACCAAGTCGGGCGAATGCAAGCTCGTCGAACGCTGCACGTACCCGCTCACCGGCATCGCCTGCGTTGATCGCCTCTATACCGATCTGGCCGTCATCGACATCACGCGTGACGGCCCGGTCGTGCGCGAGCTGGCGCCGGGTCTGGATTTCGCGGCCTTGCAGGCGATGACGCCGGTGCCGCTGCGGATGATGTTGGCGGAGGCCGCCTGACATGAACGACGCTTTCATCTGCGATGCGCTGCGCACGCCGTTCGGCCGCTATGGCGGCGCACTCGCCGGCGTGCGTGCAGACGATCTGGCCGCCGTGCCCCTGCGAGCACTGATGGCGCGCCATCCCGACATGGATTGGACGGCGGTGGACGACGTCCTCTATGGCTGCGCCAACCAGGCCGGCGAAGACAATCGCAACGTCGCACGCATGGCGCTGTTGTTGGCCGGGCTGCCTGAGACGGTGCCGGGCAGCACCATCAACCGCTTGTGCGGATCGAGCCTGGATGCGCTGGCGGTGGCCGCGCGCGCCCTCAAGAGTGGTGAGGCCCACCTGATGCTGGCCGGCGGCGTCGAGAGCATGTCGCGCGCGCCGTATGTCATGGGCAAGGCCGACGCCGCCTGGTCGCGCAACATGAAGATCGAAGACACGACGATCGGTTGGCGCTTCGTCAATGCGCGCATGAAAGCGGCCTACGGGGTCGACTCGATGCCCGAGACGGCCGAGAACGTGGCGGCCGAATTCGGCATCTCGCGTGCCGATCAGGATGCCTTCGCGCTGCGCAGCCAGCAGCGCGCCAGCGCCGCCCAGGAGGCCGGCCGCCTGGCCGAAGAGATCACCCCCGTGGGGGTCATCGGTCGCAAGGGTGAAGTCGGCGAGGTGACGCGCGATGAGCATATCCGGCCGGACACCACGCTCGACGCGCTGGCCCGCCTCAAGGGCGTGGTGCGTGAGGGCGGCAGCGTGACCGCCGGCAACGCTTCGGGTGTAAACGACGGCGCCTGCGCCCTGCTGCTGGCCTCGGGTGAGGGCGTGCGCCGTCATGACCTGCGTCCGCGTGCGCGCATCGTGGCCGCCGCCGCTGCCGGCATCGCCCCCCGCATCATGGGTTTCGCGCCGGCACATGCCATGCGCAAGGCGTTGGCGCTGGCCGGGCTGCGCATCGGCGACATGGATGTGATCGAGCTGAACGAAGCCTTTGCCGCGCAGGCCCTGGCGGTGATGCGCGACCACGGCCTGCCGGACGACGCGCCGCAGGTCAATCCGAATGGCGGCGCCATCGCCATCGGCCACCCGCTGGGCGCATCCGGTGCCCGCCTGGTGACCACCGCCCTCCATCAGCTTGAGCGCCAGCACGGCCGCTACGCCTTGTGCACCCTGTGCATTGGGGTGGGGCAGGGGATGGCGCTCGTCATCGAACGGGTGCCATCATGACGGGGACCCGGACATGGGCGCGCGCAGTCCACGACGGCACGACAGAGGCCGCAACGCGCGCCCCCGACAGAGGAGACAGACGCTCATGATCATCACGCCCGCCGGTTTCCGCCGGCCCATGGCCGGCACCCAGCCGGACTATCTGCACGCGCCGTATGGTTCATCGGTCAAGCGCTCGCCGCAGCAGCCGCTGATCGTGCTGCCGCATTCGCTCTCCGAGGTGACCGGGCCGGTGTTCGGCTACGGCGACGTCAAGGACGGCGACAACGATCTGACCGCCGGCTTTGCTGGTCAGCCGCAGGGCGAGCGCATCATCGTCAGCGGCCGCGTGCTCGACGAGAACGGCCGCCCGGTGGCGGGGACGCTGGTCGAGCTGTGGCAGGCCAACGCGGCCGGGCGCTACCGCCACGCGGTGGACAATCACGATGCGCCGCTGGACCCCAACTTCAATGGCGCCGGCCGTGCCCTTACCGACGAACATGGCCGCTACCGCTTCGTCACCATCAAGCCGGGCGCTTATCCGTGGCGCAACCACTACAACGCCTGGCGCCCCCAGCACATTCACTTTTCACTGTTCGGACCGGCCTTCGCCACGCGGCTGGTCACCCAGATGTATTTCCCGGGCGACCCGCTGCTCGAATACGATCCGATCTTCAACTGCACGGCCGATCGCAAGGCGGCGCAACGCCTGATCAGCAGCTTCGACTGGGAGCACACCCAGCCCGAGCACGCCCTGGGCTACCGCTTCGACATCATCCTGCGCGGGCGTGACGCCACGCCGATGGAGAACCACAAATGAGCCTGTGTACGACCAGTTCGCAAACCGTTGGCCCGTACTATCGCATCGGGCTCGATTGGCTGATCAACACCAACCTGGCGCCCGAGGGCGTGGAAGGCGAGCGGGTGATCGTCGAAGGTCGCCTTACCGATGGCGACGGCAAGCCGGTGCCCGATGGCGTGCTGGAGATCTGGCAGGCCAACGCGCACGGCCGCTATCCAAGCCCGGAAGATCCGCGCGATGAACTCGAACTGGAGCCGGCCTTTCGTGGCTGGGCACGCGTGCCCACCGATGACAATGGCGTGTTCCGCTTCACCACCATCAAGCCGGGCAGCGTGCCGGGCTTCAATGGCGAGCCGCAAGCGCCGCACCTGAATGTGATCGTGCTGATGCGCGGCATCCTGCGTCACCTGTATACGCGCATGTACTTTCCGGATGAGCGCACTGCGCATGACCCGGTGCTGCAACTGGTGCCGGCCGAGCGCCGCGCCACGCTGATCGCGTCCGAAACGGCGGCGGGGCTTGGCTGGAACGTTTCCGTCCAGGGTCAGGACGAAACCGTGTTCTTCGACTGCTGACCGGTTCGGAGCGCGGCATGGGCAACACGCTTCTCGGCGCACTGTTCGGCACCCCGGCCGCCCAGGCATTGTTCAGCGATGTCGGCTGGTTGCGCCGCATGCTCGACGTGGAGGCCGCCCTGGCTCGCGCCCAGGGACGCGTCGGCGTGATCCCCGCTGCGGCGGTGGAACCGATCGTGGCCGCCTGCGCCGAAGCGCCGGATGTGGACGCTATCGCACAGGGGGCGGCGCTGGCGGGCAATCCGGCGATTCCGCTCGTCAAGGCGCTCACGCGGCGCGTCGCGGATGTCGATCCGCATGCCGCCGGCTATGTGCATTGGGGCGCCACCAGCCAGGACATTCTCGATAGCGCTCAGATGCTGCAAGTGCGTGAAGCACTGGCCTTGCTCGACGCCGATCTGGCACGCGCGGCGCACGCCTGCATGGCCCTTATCGAACGGCATCGTGCCACCCCGATGGTGGCGCGCACCTGGTTGCAACAGGCGCTGCCCACGCGTTTCGGCGTCAAAGTGGCGGGCTGGCTGTCCGCCATCACGCGCCAGCGTGCGCACATTGTCCGGCTGCGGCGTGACACCCTGGCGCTGCAATTGGGCGGCGCCGTCGGCACGCTGGCTTCGCTTGGCGCGCAGGGCCCGGCGGTGGCGCGGGCCTTGGGCGAAGAACTTGGCCTGCCTGTTGGCGACCCCTGGCACACGCAACGCGATCGCATCGCCGAGATTGGCGCCGTCGCCGGCCTGGTGGTGGGGGGGCTGGGCAAGATTGCCCGTGACGTGGCCCTGCTCATGCAGACCGAGGTCGGTGAAGTCAGCGAAGCGGCGGTGGCCGGCAAGGGCGGCTCGTCGACCATGCCGCACAAGCGCAACCCGGTCGATAGCGCCGCCATCCTGGCCGCCGCCGCGCGCGCGCCGGCGCTGGTGGCGACCCTGTTCACCGGTCTGGTGCAGGAGCACGAGCGTGCGCTGGGCGCATGGCAGCAGGAATGGGCGACCCTGCCGGAGTTGCTGTCTCTCGCCCTGGGCGCCGCCGCGCATGGCGCCGATCTGCTCGGCGGGCTGAGCGTCGACACCGAACGCATGCGCGCCAATCTCGATTTGACCCATGGCGCGGTCATGGCCGAAGCCGTGAGCATGGCTCTGGGCGAAACCCTGGGTCGCCACACGGCCCACGAACTGGTCGAGCAGGCGGTGCGCCGAGCTACCAAGGAACAGCGCGCGCTGCGTGAGGTGCTGAGCGAAGAGCCGCGCGTGCGCGACGAACTCGACGACCACCAACTGGCCGCGCTGTTCGATCCCCTGCGCTACACGGGCATGGCCGAATCGCTGATCGAGGCGGCCCTGCGCGAGGCGCAGGCACAAGACAAGGAGTCATGAGTGTCCACCGTCAATGCCAAAGGCATTTTGCTGCATTACACGCTGGAGGGACCGCAAGACGCCCCGGTGGTCGTGCTGGCGCATTCGCTCGGGACCACGCTGGCGCTATGGTCGGAGCAGGTCGGCGCGCTGCTGCCCCATTACCGCGTGCTGCGCTACGACACGCGTGGCCATGGCGCCAGCGGCGTGCCCTGTGGTCCCTACAGCCTCGATCAGCTTGGTGGCGACGTGGTGGCGTTGCTCGATGCCCTGTCGATACCGCGCGCGCATTTCTGCGGCGTATCGATGGGCGGGCTCACCGGCCTGTGGCTCGGCATCCACGCACCCCATCGTTTTCTCAGCCTGACGCTGGCCAATACGGCGCCACGCATCGCCACCCGCGAAGGCTGGCTCGAACGGGCCGACATCGTGCGCCGCGAGGGCATGCAACCGGTGGTCGATGGCGCACCGGCGCGCTGGTTTACCGCCGCCTTCGCCAATGAGCAGCCCGAACGGCTGGAGGGGGTGCTGGAGCAATTGCGCCACTGCCCGCCGGAAGGCTACGCGGCCAGTTGCGAGGCGCTCGCCAAGGCCGATCTGTCGGCGTTGATCGGCCACATCCGCCTGCCGACCCTGCTGATTGCGGGTGTGCATGATCCGGTGACCACGCCACAGGATGCCGACCGCATGGCGCAGGCCATCGGCAATGCGCGCCGCGTCGATCTGCAGGTGTCGCACATTTCCAATGTCGAAGCGGCGCAGGCTTTCAATGATGCGCTGCTGTCGTCGCTGATGATGCGCGAGAGCGCCAAGACGCTGGGGTGACGCCATGGACGAAGGCGACCGTTACAAGGAAGGCGAGCGTACCCGGCGAGCGGTGCTCGGGGACGCGCACGTGGACCGCAGCCTGCAACGGCGCTCGCCGTTCAATGAGGATTTCCAGGATTTCCTGACGCGCTATGCGTGGGGCGAGGTGTGGACGCGGCCGGGCCTGTCGCGCCACACGCGCAGCCTGGTCACCGTGGCGATGTTGGTTGCATTGAATCGGCAGGATGAGTTGCGGATGCATTTGCGGGCGGCGTTCACTAATGGGGTGAGCGAGGAGGAGTTGAAGGAGTTGCTGTTGCACAGTGCTTTGTATTGCGGGTTGCCGGCGGCGAATGCGGCGATGCATTTGGCGGAGGTGGTGGTGGAGGAGGTGAGGGCGGGGCGGTAGTTGTTGGGGTTTGCTGGGGCTTTCGTTGTTCTTGGGGGCTTTGGCGTGCGTTGGCCGGTTTCCCGGCGTGCTTTGGGACCTTCGTTGATCTCGGTTGCTTTGGTCTTGCTGGCGCGCGTTGGCCGGGACTCGCCCCGGCGGGCGAGTTACTTTCTTGTACGGACAAGAAAGGTAACCATCGATCCCGCCCCCGCATCCCCGCCGCCTTCGGCGGTGCCCTGCGCTACTCGGCCACTCAGGCGGCTGCGCAACTCGCCCTTTTTGTTCGCAAAAGGCCGCGAACAAACGGA
>JASGFB010000150.1:0-8240 GCA_047605765.1 Rhodocyclaceae bacterium | reverse complement strand
TCTTCCTCAAAATCCGCGCAGCCTTCCCCGGAATTCCTCGTTGAACCTTTTTTTTATCGCTGCGCGCCGCTCATTGCGCGACGTCCACCCACTGCGCACCGGCCAGGGCACACAGCCGCTCCGGCGTCAGGTGCACGACGGCATTGGGTGCGCCGGCGGCGGGGATGATCCGGGCAAAGCGTTGCAGACTCACGTCGGCGAACACACGCAGTACCCGTGGCAGACCGAAGGGGCACACGCCACCGACCGGATGGCCGGTGAGCGCCAGGACATCGTCGGCCCCCAGCATCCTGGCCTTGGTGCCGAACTGATCCTTGTACTTGCGATTGTCGATGCGGGTGTCGCCGCCCATGACGAGCAGGATCGCCTCCTCGCCCAACCACAGCGACAGGGTCTTGGCGATCTGGCCCGGCGCAACGCCATGCACCGCGGCGGCTTCCTGCACGGTGGCCGTACTGGCGGCGGTCTCCACCACGTCGATGTCGGACGCGTGGTGGGCGAAAAAGTCGCGAACCGATTGCAGGCTCATGCGACGCGCGCCTCGTGCAGCCGGTGCATGAAGCGCCCGAGCCGTGCCAGCGCGTCGTCGAGTTGCTCGGCAGACGCAGCGTATGACAGGCGCACGTGCGCATCGGCACCGCAGTCGCCAAAATCGCGCCCTGGTGTCAGCGCCACATGCGCCTCCTGCAGAGCACGCTCGCAGAACTGCCAGGCGCTCAGCCCGGTGGCGCGCACGTCGAAATACACATAAAAGGCACCGTCCGGCGCAACGGGCACCGGCAGTCCGATGCGTGCCAGACCATCGAGCACCTGGGCGCGGCGGCGTGCGAACTCCAGGCGGCGCGCTTCGCACACGGCAAGCGACTCGTCGGTAAAGCAGGTCAAGGCCGCCATCTGCGCCAGCGTGGACGGACAGATGAACAGGTTCTGCGCCAGCCGTTCCATCACCGGCACCATGGCCTCGGGCACCACGCACCAGCCGAGTCGCCAGCCGGTCATGCCGAAATACTTTGAAAAACTGTTGATGACGAACGCATCGTCGTCGATGGCCAGCACGGTCTGCGGCGCGCGTCCCTGGGCATCGTGATCGCCCAGATTGAGATAGATCTCGTCGACAATGCGAAACGCATCGCGCGCACGCGCCCACTCGCAGATGGCGACCAGCTCGGCCGGCAGGATCGACGTGCCGGTGGGGTTGGAAGGCGTGGCGATCATCAGCCCGCGCGTGCGTGCCGACCAGTGCGTGCGCACGGCGTCGGCGCTCAGCTGGTAGCGCGTGGCGGCATCGGTGGGCAGCAGCTTGACGTCGGCGCCGAAGCTGGCGAGGAACTGCCGGTTGCACGGATACGAGGGGTCGCCCACGATCACTTCATCGCCTGGATCGACCAGCGCCGCAGCGGCGAGCAGCAAGGCGCCGGAAGCCCCCGCCGTGACGACCACCCGCTGCGGGTCGACCTCCACGCCGTGCATCTGGCGGTAGAAGCCGGCGATGGCACGGCGCAACGGCGGCAGGCCGAGCGCCTCGGTGTACGCCAGCGGCCGCCCATCCATGATCACGCGCATGGCTTCGATCACGGCCGGCGGTGCGCCGAAATCCGGCTCGCCGATGTTGAGTTTGATAAGGGCGTGCCCGTCGGCTTCGAGGGCGGCGGCGCGCTTGCCGAATTCCATCGCGTAGAACGGCGCCACGCTTTGTGCGCGTTGCGAGACTTTCATGATGACTTTCTCTGAATCGGCCGCCGGCATGCCGGGCGGCATCGCACGCTATTGAACCACGCGCCACACCTGTCCGGTCAATGTGTGTCCGTCGCCAGCATCGCGGTCAGGCGCGCCGCGAAGTGCTCGACCTGCGCCCAGTCGGTGCAATCGAGCGTCGCCACGCCATCGCTCGGCCCGCCCGTCAGCTTCATGATGAGACGGATCATCTGGCGGTCCAGCCAGCGGCAGCGCGCGTAATCGAGCCGCCCGCCGAAAGCTTCGGCCAGGATCGGCGTCACGCCGTGCCGCGCGATGGCGTGGCGCAGATAGGGATTGTCGCGCGCGCTGCGCCGGTCGGGACGCCGCGCGCTCAGGCACACCACGGCCAGGGCCAGCGGGCCATGCCGCGCCTGATTCAGGTGCCGCAGTGCGGCGCGCGCGCCGGGCAGCAGGTGGCCATAACGTACGGCGGCCACCACCAGCACCGGCCCGGCGGGCACCGGTGGCGGCGCATCCGTCAGGGCATGGGTGCAGGTGGCCAGGCCATGCGCCTCGAAATACGTCGCCATGCGCTCGGCGATCTGCGCGGAGCGCCCGTCATGCGAGGCCACCCAAAGCGTGAGTGTATGTGAAGAAGACATGACGCCCGATGCTAGCCGATGGCATCGATGCCCGACACGACACAAGCCAGGGCCACACCATTCGGCTGCCCGCACATCCCTTTTTTTGTCGCGCCGACATGCCTACCCCGCGCCCTTCCCGACGCGGGCACTCAGGCCGCTTTGATGGTCTCGGCCTCGCCCTTGGCGGCAAACACATCGGCCAGGCTCGCCAGTTCGGGGATGAGTTGATGGATCAGGGCCAGTTGGCGCACCACGCGGCGCTCCGGCGGGCTGGCGTCGGTGGGGATGTCCTCCAGGTGCGCGACCAGGCCGCTGTCGGCCAACGCGGCGCCCTGCGCGGTCTGGGCCACCGGCAGACGTTGCTTGAGGCTGTCGGCGATGGCTTGCAGACGCAGATGGATCTGCCGCGTGGCGGCGTCGATGAGATCGGCGTGATGCCAGGTGTCCACCCGTTCGCGGTGCGCGCCCAGGGCCGAGATATAGCCGAGCAGCGTATGGCTGGCCGACACGAAGCGGAACACCACCTCGGGCGCCAGCCGGTAACGCCCCGGCTCGCCAAGCATCGATGCCAGCGCGCCGGACAGGTCAGCATCGGCGTTGTGCGCATCGCGGCGAGCGATGCGGTAGGGCAGATCGTCGTGCTTGTCGCGGCGATACTGGTCGAGGACTTCACGCAGATAGGCGTTGCTGCATTCGATGGTGCGCGCCATCACCAGATGCAGCCGGCGACCTTGCCAATCCGGCAGGATCACCGCCACCGCCAGCCCTGCCAGGGCCGCGCCGAGCACGGTATCGAGCAGGCGTGGCCAGATCAGCGCGTAGCCGCTGCCGATCTGGTTGAAACAGATCAGCACCAGAATGGTGATGCAGGCGGTGGCCAGGGGGTAGCGCTCGTTGCGGTAGGCAAAAAAGGCCACGCCGGCGACCACCACCAGGCTCAGTTGCGCCAGCGACTGCGGGAAGGCGGTGATGAACAGCGCCGCCACGATCAGCCCGGCCACTGTGCCGGCCAGGCGCTGGCCCAGGCGCCGCCAGGTGCCGCTGTAGCTGGGCTGGCATACGAACACCGTGGTCAGCAGCACCCAGTAGCCCTGCGTCAGATCGAGCATGTGCAGCAGGCCGTAGCCGGCAGCCAGCGCCAGCGACAGACGCAGGCCGTGGCGGAAGCGGCTGGAGGCCGGCGTGAGGTCGAGACGGATGCGGCGCCACATCTCGCCCAGCGTGTGCGGGTTGCTGTCGCGCAGCGCGGTGTCGGTGGCCGACTGCAGGGCGTCCGGGTTGCCGGCATTGGCCAGCAGGCGCTCGATGGTGGTGATGTTGCGGCACAGGTCGGCGAGCGATTCGAGCAGGCGCGCCCAGGCCGGATCGGGGCGTTCCTGCACGTAGCTGAGGGCGGCGGCCAGTTCGTCGAGCGCCACCGTGCCCTGGCGGCCGTAATCGAAGCGCGTACCGGCCATGATGGCGGCGGCCAGGCGGGCACAGGCTTTCGATTGCAGGTGCATAAGGCGATGGGCGCGGAACAGGATGTCGCTGCGTGCGAAGCCGCCGGTCAGGGCCTGGTACGGGTAATGCGCGGAGCTGGCCCGCTCGTGCACGTCCTGCGCGAGGAAGTACCACTTCAGGTGGCGCGCGCCGATGGAGGTCGGGCGGCTTTTCTGCACCCAGCGGATGAGCACTTCGCGCGCGTGGTTCAGCTCGCGCACGAGCTTGGCGTTCTGCGCCGCCAGCGCCAGGCGCTGCGTATTCTCGTCGCGCCCGCCCACCGGTTCGAGCAGGTCGGCCTTGAGGGCAAGGTAATCGGACAGCGCATTGAATACGCGCCACAGCGACTGGCGCGCCGCGCGCGTCGAGAACAGCGCGGCAGCCAGCAGCGAGATCACGCCGTACCACCCGGCGCCGGCCAGCAGCAGTGCCGGCAGATGCCAGAACGCCTGCGTCGTGGCCGCCGCCGCGCCGTGGTGATCGACGCTCAGCATGGTGTAGACGGCCAGCACCAGCGAGGCGACCGCGATGGTGCCATAGCGCTCGCCCGCCGCCCCCAGCATCACGAAGCCGAAGGTCGACAGGGTCAGCCCCAGAACAAACACCCAGGGATAGGGGAACAGCCACTGCACCGAGAACGTCACCACCGCAAAGCACAGCAGCGTCATGACCAGCGCCTTGATGCGGCCGAGCACGCGGTCTTCGGTTTCGGCCAGCGCCGAGGCGATGACGCCGAGGATCAGGCTGATCATCCACGCGTCCTGCCGCTGCCACAGGCTCACGGCGATCACCCCGACCAGGGCGAGCGTGATCTTCAGGCAGTTGACGGTCTTGTCATGCGCCCAGATGCGGCGAGGCAGCGACAGCGGATCGTTCATGGATGACGGCATGCGAGTGAAGGTGAGCGCATTATCCCTTAGGCGCTCAGGGTCAAACGATTGGGTTCATTCAACGGATTGATGGCTCCGGTGCCGGCCGTCCTTGATGGTGCCGCTGAACAGGGCGCGCCGCGCGCTCATGTGCCCGTCATGCCATCGGCGTCGCGCCGACGGACGAAAAAAAAGGCCGACGCAGGGTCGGCCTCTCAAGTCTCTCTTGCTACAGAGACGGCCTTATTCCCCGCAGGGAATCCGGATAAGGCCGTACAGTCGTTATACGCACAGCCCCCGCCAGGGTCACGTCAATCACTGTGACATGGGGGTGCTGTAACAAAAAGCTGCAAAGGGCTCAGGACGCCTCGCGCGCACGGCCGGCCAGGATCAACGCCAGGAAGTCCGCCGCCAGGCGCGAGCGCTTGCCGGTGCGCACGGCGGCCGCCAGCGTCATGTGGGCACCGGGGTCGCGCAGCGGGATGTAGCGCACACCTTCGATGTGCACACAGGCTAGCGGCTCGGGCAGCAACGCCACGCCAAAACCGGCCGCCACCAGCCCGATCTGGGTGGTGGCTTCGCGGGCCTCCTGCACGATGCGCGGCTCGAAACCGGCCGCCAGGCACAGTTGGTATTCGTGCATGTTGAAGCCGGCGTCGGGATGGTAGGGATAGGTGATGAAACCTTCGTCGCGCAGATCGGCCAGCGCGATGGCATCGGCGCCGGCCAGCCGGTGCTTGGTATTGACCACCACGCGCAGCGAATCGCGCGCGATCTCGTGCAGTTCGATCCCCGCCGGCGCGCCCAGCCCCGAATAGCGCAACAGGCCGATGTCGAGGCGGCCGCGCAGGATCGCTTCGAACTGCTCGGCCGACATCATGCTGCTCAATTGCACGTCGACTTCCGGGTGCGATTCGCCGTATTCGCGCAGGACGCGCGGCAGGAAGCTGGTGAACGGCAACGAGGCGGAAAAACCGATGCGCAGCTCACCCAGCTCGCCCCGCCCGACGCGCCGCGTCTCGACCATGGCGCGATCGATGTCGGCCAGGATGCGCCGCGCATGCAGCAGCAGTTTCTTGCCGGCATCGGTGAGCGCCACCTTGCGGCTGGTACGCACGAACAGTTCGGTGCCGAGTTCTTCTTCCAGTGCGTGGATCTGCAGGCTCAGCGGCGGCTGGCTGATATGCAGCCGCTCGGCAGCGCGCGAGAAACTCAATTCTTCGGCAACCGCCACGAAATACTTCAGGTGACGCACATCCATTTATTCACACCGCGAATAGATCGCAACTTCAAAAGGTATTGGATTGAATTTGCCGCCGACCATAGCATGGGCACCAGAAAAATTCAGTCAATTCAACGCAATAATGAATATCAACACCGGCACGGACGCCGTCGGCTCCGCTCGCCCTGAAAAAGCCGCCGCTCACGCGCCGGCGGCCGTGAAACCCGCCGAATATGGCTCCCGCGCATACAGGAAAATAACGCTGGCAATCAGCATCGGCGGGTTCTCGAATTTCGCGCTCTTATATGGTGCGCAGCCTCTGATGCCGAATTTCTCGCACGAATTCGGTCTGCCCGCCGCCGGTGCCAGCGGCGTCATTTCGATGGCGACCGGCGCCATGGCGTTGTCATTGATCCCCGCCAGCGTGCTGGCCGATCGCCTCGGCAAGCGCGCGCTCATGCTGTTCTCGGTATTCGCCTCGGCGTTCATCACGCTGCTGTGCTGCGCCGTCGATGATTTCAGCCAGTTGCTGGTGCTGCGCGCCCTGCTCGGCATCAGTCTGGCCTGCCTGCCGGCGGTCGCCATCGCCTATCTGAGCGAAGAGATCGACAGCCGCCACGTCGGGCGCGCCATCGGCCTGTACATCGCCGGCAACGCCCTGGGCAGCATGGGCGGGCGCTTTCTGGCCGCCATCGTGGCGGATGCGAGTTCCTGGCGGCTGGCGATGGCGGTGCTCGGCGGCATCACCCTGGTGGCCGCCGGCGCTTTCGCGCAAGGGCTGCCCAGTGGCGCAGAGCGGCCGGCGCGCCGTTGCCGCATCTGCGAACTGATGGCGGCGGCGCGCAGCCATTTCGCCGATGCCGGCCTGCCCTGGCTGTTCGTTACCGGCTTCATCCTGATGGGCTGCTTCGTCAGCGTCTTCAACTACCTGGCCTATCGCCTGGGCACGGCGCCCTTCGGCTTCAGCCAGAGCAAGAGCAGCCTGATCTACGCCCTCAATGCCGCCGGCATTTTCGCCTCGGCCTGGGCCGGCGCGCTGGCCGACCGGCTGGGGCGGCGCAATGTGCTGTGGATACTGGTGGCGTGCATGCTGGCGGGCTTGCTGCTGACGCTGCCCGATTCGGTGCTGTGCATCTATGCCGGCACCGCGCTGCTGTCGTTCGGATTCTTCGGCGGCCATTCGGTGGCCAGCAGTTGGCTGGGCTTCCGGGCGCTCCAGCACAAGGCACTGGCCACCGCCCTCTACCTGAGCATCTATTACCTGGGATCAAGCCTGCTGGGGGCAGCGTCGGGGCTGATGTGGAGTGCCCAGCACTGGGACGGCGTGGTGCTGTTGCTCGGCACCTTGCTCAGCGCCTGCCTGCTGATTGCCCTGCGCCTGCGCGGACTGGTGCCGCGCAGCCCCGTCTGAAATCACGCCAGCCGCAGCAGGGCGGACACCCGCTCGCGGCTGATGGCGGTCGTGGCCGGTGCGATGGCGGCCAGGGCATCGAAGTCGCCCCGCGTGGCCAGTGCGCGGAATGATTCCGCCTGCGTGGCCGCCTGGGCCGCCGTGGTGGTGCCGGTATCGGCGCCACGCGCCAGCGTCATCAGGCGCTCGCCCGCCGCACGAGCGGCGGCATCCAGGAGCAGGCTGGCCTGAGCGGCCGCGTGCAACGTCTGACGCTGCCCCTGCAGACCCTCCACGCGCCAGGTCTCGGGCTGCAGCGCTTCGGCGGCCGCCTCGGTGCGCGGACGGTTGAACTGGCCGGCGGGGAAACGCTGACCGCCCCCTTTCACGAGGAGGCTGTCGCGGACCTCCGGCCAGTCGGTCTCGCGCGTGCTGAACTGCAGACCGCCCTGCCCATCGCGCCCGACGCGCACGCCGAGCGGCGCCAGCGCCTGATCCAGGCGTTGGCGGGTGGCCGCCGGCGCGGCGTCCGCGTCGATCTGCACCGCTGCCGAACTCTTGCCGCGCACCGAGAACTGCAGCGTTTCCACCGCCCCGCCACGGGCATCCGGCGCCATGCTGGCCACATCGTCCAGCCCGCGCACACGGAAAGCCTGTTCGGCGCGGCCGGCATCCACCACCCGCAAAGCACCATCCAGACCGCCGCCGGTGGCCGTCGCGCGCGTGCGCCACAGCGTGCTGAAGCCGTCGAGTGCGGTGCGTGCCGCCTGGTCGGCGAAGGTCTGCCCGGTCAGCGCGTCGCTCAAGGCACTCTTCAGCGTTCCCAGTCCGGCGCGCGCCTGTTCGATAAAGGCCAGCGTGCGCTGTGCGCCCGCCGCTTCGGTGTTGCGTGCGCTGTCCAGCGTGCGCAGGCCACCACGCAGAACCGGTGCGGCCGCGGCGGTCGCGCCGGACGG
>JASGFB010000149.1:0-8244 GCA_047605765.1 Rhodocyclaceae bacterium | reverse complement strand
ACGTAGCGGCCAAAGACCTGATAGAGCACGCACAGGATGACGAGCCCCAGCCCGAACGTCGCGATCTTCAGACAGACACGCGAGATCCCAGCGCAGATTGCTGTATACATCTGCGAAATCCTTCCTTAAAACGGGTAATAGCCCCGGCCGGAGAACCCGGCCGGGCAGACTGCCGAAAGCGGCTTACTTGACGTCCTGAATGGCCTTGACCAGCGACTTCAGTTCCGGCGTGGTCATGAACTTGTCATACACCGGCTTCATCGCGTTCTGGAATTGAGCCTTGTCCACATCGATGATCTTGGCGCCAGCCTTGACGACGATGTCATACGACTGCTGCTCGCGCTCGGCCCACAGCTTGCGTTGCACGGTGGCCGATTCCTTGGCCGTTTCAGCGATCAGCTTTTGGTCTTCCGGCGTGAGCTTGTCCCAGATGCGCTTGGAGAAGATCACCATCTCCGGGCTCATCAGATGCTCGGTCTTGTTGTAGAACGGCGCCGACTCATAGTGCTTGGCGCTCTCGTACGACGGGTAGTTGTTTTCGGCGGCGTCGATCAGGCCGGTGCGCAGGCCCGTGTAGACTTCACCCATGGGCATCGGCGAGGGGTTGGCGCCCATGGCCTGGGCCATCGCCACCATCAGGTCGGACTGCTGCACGCGCAGCTTCATGCCCTTGGTGTCAGCCAGCGTCTTGACCTGCTTCTTGGAGTAGATCGAACGGGTGCCGCTGTCATAGAAAGCCAGGCCCAGATAGCCCTTGGCGTCGCACGAGTGCAGGATCTTTTCGCCAGCGGCGCTATCGAGCGCCTTGTGCATGTGTTCGACCGAGCGGAACAGGAACGGCAGGCTCGGCACCAGGGTTTCGGCGCAGATGTTGTTCATCAGGTTGCCAGGCACGCGCGCCATGGCCAGCGCACCCATCTTGATCTGCTCGATCACTTCCTTCTCGGTGCCCAGGCTGCCGTTGGAATAGACCTGCAGTTCGATACGGCCATTCGACTTCTTGGCCAGTTGCTCGCTCATGAAACGCAGCGCCTTGGTGGTCGGGTAATCCTCGCCCCAGATTTCCGAAACCTTCAATTGGACTTTGTCAGCCGCCATGGCGGGGCTCAACAGGCCCAGAGCGCACATTACCGATACTGCTACATTGCTGAACTTCATATCTCCTCACCCCTTAGTCGGTTTTACTGAGTCTTGTGCCCGGGACGCCGGCTTTTTCAGCGCAGCCCCTTGGCACAGCCCTTCGCCATGACCTGTCACGCGACGGGGCAATGGCTACTTGTATCCAAGGCACCGCAAAAGCTACCTCAGACGTGTGCATGTGTCCAATTCAAATTTGGCATCGGGGCCATGTGCATCCGGCATCGCCCCTGCCTGAGGGCGCCATGCCAGGCGGTTCGCCGCGGCGCGGCCAGCCGCAGGAATGGTTTGTCACGCCCACGCGCGGCACGCCCCTGACCCGCGGCCAGGGGCGTGCGCAGGCGCCGAACGCGCCGTCCCTACTGCTTGACGACGGCAATGTTCGACACGATCGCATTACCGGTGACACCGACGAAATCCAGGCTCAGGACACCCTCGCTGACGGTCACGCTGAACGAACGCGTGAGCGCGGCTTTGTTGGCGCCCGCGGCACTGAAGATGTCGAGGTTGGCGATCTGACTCACGCCATTGGCATTGACGTTGAAGACCCGCGCGCCGGCCGCGGTCGCACTGGGCTCCAGGAAGCCCAGCGTCACTTGATAGGTGCCATTCGCCAGCGGGATGCGATAGCCGAAGGATGCCCCTTCGCGATACATATCCCACACGCGGCCCGCCTCCGGCACCGTGGTGGCCCCCAGATTGGCGATCACCGTGTTCACCGCCGCGCTGGGGGTGCTGCCGCCGGTGAAAAAGTTGTCCGATCCATAGGCATGGCTACCCAGCAAGGCATCGGTCGACTTCAGCCCGGTAACCAGTTGGCCAGCTGCGATGTAGACGTTTTTGGCGTTGTCCTCCGCCAGGGTCCACGTCACCGTATCGGTCACCGTCGCCGCCCCGTGCTTGCCTACCGCCGTAATGTTGTTGTTGCCGGCGGACAGCGCAACATTGGGGAACTCGCAGACCTTCATCGGGCATTCGGATGCGTTCCTGGTCCCGATCTGGGTGCCGTTCACGCTCAGCGTCACCACGTCCGCATTGCTGTAGAGCTTGATGGACGTGACCGCATACGAGCGCTTGGCATAGCGCCGGCCGGTGATGTAAGTGACAGGCGTTTTGCTCCAATTGGCCTTGTAGAAGAAGAACGGATCCTTCTTGGTCTTGCGATCGAAGCTCACCAGGCCCTTGGTGTTGGTGCCCCCGATGTCCCCTTCGTGGCGGATGCCCGAACCGAAGTCGTACATGTTCCAGACGTAGGTTCCGTACACGAAATCCTTCGCCACCATGGCGGCGTAGTTCTTTTCGTGGACATAGCCGGCGTACTCTTCCGGCTGATAGCAGACGCGCGTCAATCCGGTCGCATCGCGATTGCATACGCGGCCGCCATACGGGTTGTCGGTGTGATGCGTCAGCGCCGCACCGGCGCCATACTCGCTGACGCCGATCGGCTGCGTCGGATTCTGTGCGTGCAGCTCATCCAGATGCGCCGCCAGTTGCGTTTCGGACGTTCCGTAGTACCACTGGAAATAACGATTCACGCTGTAGGTGTCGGTGACACCGGCGACCGACACTTTGTCGGGCATGACCGCGTCGCCGCTGCGCGTAATCTGGGCGGCAACGGTCGTTACACGACCCGGGTCTTCGGCCTTGCTCAAGGCATGCAGGCTGCGCAGCATGCCCACCACGTTGTTGCTTTCGGTCGTCTGACCACAATTCACGCCATAAGTGGATACCTCGTTGCCGACCGACCACAGGCCGATCGATGCATGGTTGTATTGCTGGCGAATGAATTCCTGCGCCTGCAGCCGGACGTTGGCGGCGAAGCCCGTGGTCTCCGGATCCTGATTGCAGACGGCGACAGAGGTGATCAGCGCGCTGGCATTGACGAACGGGACCTCGGCAAACACCACGAGGCCAAGTTTGTCGGCCTGTTCATAGGTGTACGAGGCGTGCGGATAGTGCGCCAGCCGCAGCGTGTTGGCGCCGATTTCCTTGATCAGGGCGAGCGATTCGTCGGTATCGGCGCTGCCGATGGCCCAGGCCTTGCCCAGATAATCCTGGTGGAGGTTAACGCCATGCAGGGGCGTTGATTTGCCATTGAGGAAGAACCCCTTGTTCGGATCGAACACCATCTGGCGAATGCCGAAATCCTGCACCACTTTGTCGAGGGTCGATCCGGAAGCGTCCTTGAGTTCCACCACGAGCTTGTACAGGTATGGATCGCTGATGCCCTGCCACAGATGCGGATCGCTGACGGCCAGGTCGACGCTCAATTGACCATCGGCGCCGGCCTTGACGGCAAACGGCTTGTCGAGGGTGGCTTTGAGGGTCTTGCCATCGGATTCCAGCAGCGAAGCACGCACCGTATAGGATCCGTCCGCCGCCGCATCATTCTTGACCCTGGCCGTGAATTCGATCGTCGCGGCCGCTGCCGACACAGACGTGGTACGCCCGTAAACGCCCTTGCCCGCCACATATTGGGTGATCGCCGTGCCGCTCGAATCCTTGGACGCGACCGCTTCATTGAGCGCGAAATGCGCCTGACCGGCGGTCGCCACCAAGGACACCCCACGATAGATTCCGCCGGCCATGTTGAAATCGCCATTGAGCGGCGCGATGGCGGTCGACGCGGTATTCGATGTGGGGGTCGAATTGTCGGCCTTGACGATCAGCACGTTCTTGCCCGATTTGAGCTTACCGGTGACGTCGAAGCGGAAGGCGGTAAATGCGCCGCGATGCTGGCCGAGCTTTTCACCGTTGAGCCAGACGTCGGCCACCATGCTTACGCCGTCGAATTGTAGCCATTGCGTCGCGCCCATGGCGGGGTTGTCGAATTCAAGCCGATACCAACCGATGCCACGCTTGTAATCGACGGTAGTGGGCGAAGTTTGCGCCACCGTCGCGGCGTCATTGGCGTTCCAGGTATGCGGCAGCGTCACATTCGACCAATTGGTGGCGCCATTCGACAATGCTTGTGCATCGGTCAGGAAATCGTCCTGGGTAAACTTCCAGTCGTCCAGCAGCGGCGTCACCGTGCGCGTCGGGTCGGTGGTGACGTTCACCGCCGACGAGGGTGAATCCTCCGCATCGGATCCCCCCGTACCGCACGCAGTGAGTCCAATGCCGAGACAGAAAATCAGTGATACCGCCAGGGCGGCCACCGTCTTGTTCAGGTGAATCGAATTATTCATTTATCTCCTCCAGGAATAGGCATTCCGCCATTCAAACGGATCGACTCGTGATTAATCGTCCCTTCAGGCGGCTGCCGGCGCGTATTTTTTATTGCGCACTGGAGGAGGTCCATCGCGTAGATTGCAAGCACCCTTGCAATTATCGAAAAACCCATATCTGCCAAACAGTTGGCGTGCATTCCGAGGTCGACCGCCGCCGCCACCGCCTGGCAAGGTCGCGGTGCGTGATCGAATGCCGCTACAGATGTTTACGCCAATTGACACTCAGACCAATCAAACGCATCTTGCACGCGGGCCACATAGAGCGACGACACATGAATGAGCGGCAGTTGAATTACTTCATTGCCGTGGCCGAAGACAAAAGTTTTAGCAAGGCTGCGGCGCATTTACCGATTTCGCTATCCGCTCTATCGAGACAGATTCAATCGCTGGAAGAAGAATTAGGCACGGAATTATTTATCCGCACGGGCAACGGCCTCGAACTGACCGCCGCCGGCCACACCATGATGGCGCGGGCGATTCCCCTGCGCAGGCAGATCGAGAGCATTCGCCAGGAAGTGCAACGAGCGGGCAAGCAGGTCATGGGGCGGCTCGATATTGGCGGCTTCGGCGCGGTTTCATTGGTTTATCTTCCGCAAATCCTCAAAGCCTTCAAAACGCAGCACCCGAATATCGACGCCGTGGTGCATACCGGCCCGGCCACGCTGCATCTCGAAAATCTCCGCCAAGGCAGGATCAGCGCCTATTTCGACCGCATCCAGGAGATCCCCGCCGGATGCAGCGCCGAATTGGCGTTTCCCGATACGCTCGTGCTCGCATTGCCCGATGGCCACCCCTTGTGCGAGAAATCCGAAATCTGCCTGGAAGATCTGCGCGGACAACCGATCATTGGGCGGCAGGACGAACGCAATCACCCCCCTGAATTAAGAACCATGCTGGAGCAACTGGATTTTCAATTGAATATCGTTCAACGCGTGCAGGACATGGTCACGTCCGCCAGCATGGTGGCGTGCGGGCTCGGCATCACTTTTCTGGCTTCGGCCGTACAGAAGCTGCATCTGGCCAATGTGGCCTTTCGCCCGCTGCGCACCGACGCGCGCCTGGGGAGCGATATTTACTGCGTCCACCGGCAAGACGACCGCTCACCCATTGTGCGTGCCCTGCTCAATGTGGTGCGGTCCTATCGTGCAGACATGCAGTGCGAAGAAGCAGCGTGACGGCCGCTGCGCGTTTGAGCTGGGCCCGCCTGATCGGCTACGGCGTGGGAGATGTCGCGAACAATCTCGTGTTCGTGATGGGCACTTTCTTCTTGCTGACGTATTACACCGAAGTCGCCGGGCTCCCCCTGGTGGCAGTGGGTACCCTGCTCACCGCCGTCAAGATTTATAGCGCATGCGCCGATCTGGCGGTGGGGCGCATCGTCGATGGGCACAGCAACCGCTGGGGCAAATTCCGGCCATTCATCCTCGCCGGGGCGCTGCCGCTGTTCATGCTCAACATCGCGGTGTTCTCCGTGCCTGGTTCATGGAGCGTCGGTCACAAGCTGATATTCGCCTATCTGAGCTACGCCCTGCTGAGCACCGCCTATGCCTTCGTCAATATCCCGTACGGCGCGCTGGCCAGCGCGATGACGCAAGCCCCCACCGAACGCGCGCGCCTGGGCTCGGTGCGAACGGTGATGGCGGTGCTGACCGGCAGCGTGCTGACCATCGTGGTCGGCCCCACCCTGGTCAGCCTGCGCGGCGAAGCCCTGCAACACAGCCTGTTGTGGCTGACGGTCACCGAAGCCGTGCTCGGCACGCTGCTGCTGGGGTGGTGCTTTGCGGCCACCCGGGAAACCGTCTCCCGCACGGTGCGCAACCCCGACTGGCGCACCAGCTTGCGCGCCATCTGGCACAACCGGCCGCTCGGGATCCTGTGCGCGTGTTCGGCCTGTGCGTTGGCAGGCTACACCTGTGCCAATGGCAGCCTGGTCTTCTTCGCCCGCTACCTGATCGACGATCCGAAACAGTTCTTCCTGGTGATGGGCATCCAAGGGCTGGTCACCTCGGCACTGGCTTTCGTAGTGGTGCCCATGCTCGTCGATCGCTGGGGCAAGAAAGGCTCGATGCTGACCGGGCTGGGCTTGAGTCTGGCCGGATACGTGCTCGTCTATGTGGTCGCCGGCGTCACCGCCACAGCCATCACCTACGCCGCGTTCTTCGTGACCTCGTTTGGCCTGCGCGTCGCCATGGCCACGTTCTGGGCCATGGAGGCGGACACCGTCGAGTACGGCGAGTGGCGCACGGGCGTGCGCGTCGAAGGCATCACCTACGCGGTGTTTTCACTGTCCCGCAAAGGCGGCCAGGCCATCGGCGTGGGGCTCCCCGCGTGGCTCCTGGCGGCCGCCGGCTTCACACCGGCGGCCTTCACGCAAAGCGCGGCGGCGATGGGCGCCATCGCGTCTGCCGTGGCCCTCGTCCCCGCCCTCGCCATCCTGATCGCGTTCGTCTTGATGTACTTCTACCCCCTCACCGAGAACGCCCTCGCATCGATCATCCGGGATACTCAAGCGGCGCAACGCCGAAGCGCCTGATCGGCGAAGCACGATCTGGCGGGAAGCGGACGCCGGCCTATGGCAGCGCGGAGAGGTGCGCCCACACGGGCGTGAGATCGGGCGGCAACGGCGGAATGCGACCCAGATCGAACTGGCTTTCGCCCGGGCCGTGGAAATCGGACGCGCGTGAAGCCAGGAAATGATAGCGACGTGCCACGCTGGCGTAATCGAGCATCTGCGCCCGGGTATGCGAGCTGGTGACCACTTCGACGCCGTCACCGCCGAGCGCGGCGAAACGGTCGAAGAGCTGCGTCATCTCGGCGCGCGAAAAACGGTAGCGCCCCGGGTGCGCCACCACGGCCAGACCGCCGGCATCGTGGATCCAGTGCACGGCCTGTTCGAGCGTAGCCCATTCGTGATCGACGAAACCCGGCTTGCCGCGCACCAGGTAATGCTCGAAGACTTCCTGCGTGTCGCGCGCCGCACCGATCGACACCAGGTAGCGCGCAAAGTGCGCACGACCGATGAGCGAGGGGTTTTCGGCGTAGGCCGCAGCCCCCTCGTAGGCATCGCGGATGCCGATGCGCGCCAGTTCGTCGCCGATGCGCCGCGCACGCGTATCGCGCCCTGCGCGCACGGCGGCCAGACCGTCGGCCAGGGCGCGCGCTTCGGGGTCGATGCCCAGGCCGACGATGTGCACACTCTGGTCAAGCCACGAGATGGAGATCTCCACCCCGTTGACGAATGGCACGCCGGCCTGGCGGGCCGCCTGGCGTGCTTCGGTCAGGCCGGAGAGCTCATCGTGATCGGTCAGCGCCAGCAACTGCACGCCGTTGGTACGGGCGCGCGCAACCACCTCCGTCGGGCTGAGCAGGCCGTCGGAAAAAGTGGAATGGCAATGCAGATCGGCGTTGAGCGGCGCGGACATCACGAGAACCTTGATCGTTCGTCGATCATAGCAGAAGCCCTCACCCGCCCAGCCAGCCGGGCGGGCATAATGCCCCGCATGCCTCGTATCCTGATCGTCGAAGACGACGCACCTATTGCCGACACGCTGGCCTACGCGCTGCGCAGCGAAGGCTACGCGATCACGCATGTCACATCAGGTGGCGAAGCGCTTGCCCAGGTGGCGGAATCCACCGTCGACCTGGCTATCGTCGATGTGGGCCTGCCCGACATCAGCGGCTTCGAACTGGTGCGCCGCCTGCGGGCACGCTCCGATTTGCCGGTAATGTTCCTGACCGCGCACGCCGATGAGGTCGACCGCGTGCTGGGCTTCGAAATGGGCGCCGACGATTACGTGGTCAAGCCGTTCTCGCCGCGCGAAGTCGCCGGCCGCGTACGCGCCATCCTGCGCCGCGTCGCGCCACCGCCAAGCCCGGT
>JASGFB010000148.1:0-8249 GCA_047605765.1 Rhodocyclaceae bacterium | reverse complement strand
CGTGGCGGCCGGCCACCGCCTGGCGCAGGCGCGCGCCATGGCCTTCGCCGAGGTGCTGGGCGAGGCCTTCGTGGCGCTGGCGCCGGGCAGCGCTCTGCAGGATCACATCGACGAGCAGGCGCGCCGTCTCGGCCGCACCTTGTCCATGCGCATTCGCATGAACAGCTTTGAAGGACTGTGCGAAATGGTGGCGCAGGACATCGGCGTGGCCATCGTGCCGCAGGCCATTGCTCGCCAGCATCGCCGTCGCTACGGCTATCACGTGCTGCCACTGGCGGACGACTGGGCGCGCCGGCAGTTGTGCCTGTGCTGGCGCGATTGGTCGGCGCTGTCCACGCCGATGCGCAGCCTGCTGACCCATCTGGGCGGCCACGGCCCCGCCTGAGTCGCGTGCCGGCCGTCCACCGCGCACCGGCCGTAAGGGCAGGTTGTCATCGGCGCGTGGCAGAATCCATGGCATACACCTAAGAACTTAATGGGGTTGCCGGCAAGGCGCATGCGCGCGTGCCGGCAGCGCCGATCCCCGGGGGCGGTCCACTCATCCATACAACAACACGGCGAGCCTGGATGAGGGCCGGTATGTCCGCCGCATTCGCACAGTGCCGATGCGGGCGGACGGCTGCATGCGCTGCGTCGTTTGTCATGACGCAGCGCCGACGGCGTTCTCCTGTCTTACCGTCCGATCGCCTGCCACGAGGAGCCACACCATGCCCGATATCCCACAAAAACTGCTGTTGCCGCTGGCCCATGCCGAACGCGCCCAGCCGGCCTCGCTGCCCGCCGTACTGACGGATGGCGCCAGTCGTGGCGAGGGCCTGGCGGTCAGCCTGCTGCCCAATGTCAGCGTCGAGAACAGTTGGTCCCTGCAGGCCGCCAGCCGCAGCGCCGACGCCCCCGGCAGCATCGACCGGCCGGCCGATGAGCGTCTGCTGGCGCTGGAGGCCCAGGACGGCACCACCATCTTCATCCGCGCCGATGCCCTGGCGCGGCATCTGGCCCAGGTGCAGCCGCAGACCGTGGACGAGCAGGGCAACATCGATCTGGCCCGGTTCCGCGATCCGGAAGCAAGCAGCCGGGGCTTGGCCGACTGGGTGTGGAAGCGCGTCAGTGAACTCAAACTGTCGCCCGACGACATCACCGCGCTGGCCAAGCAGAAGCTCACCGGCTGGCTGGCGGACAAGGCCCTGGGCAAGCTCGAAGACGAACTGGCCACGCGCGCCTCGACGCTGGGCGCGCGCGCCCTCATGCAGGCCATCGAAGAACGCCTGGCCGGCGAGCCCGGCCTCTATCAATGGAAAGGCACGCCGCCGCAGCCGTCCGATCTGTGCCGGGCGGGCGACGCGCGTCTCAAGGACTGGAGCGAACGGCCGGCGCTGCTGTTCATCCATGGCACGGCTTCGCACACGGTGGGCAGCTTCGGCGCGGTGCCCGGCACCACCGAGTGGCGCGAACTCGACACCCGCTATGAAGGACGCATATTCGGCCTGGAGCATCGGACCTTTTCGGAGAGCCCCATCGACAACGCGCTGGCGCTGGTCGACGTGCTGCCGGACGGCGCCCATCTGCATCTGGTGACGCATTCGCGCGGCGGCCTGGTGGGCGATCTGCTGTGCCTGGGCACGCTCACCGGCGAGATGGAGCAGCTCATCCGTGGCTACCGGCGCGTGCCGGGCCCGCACGAGGCCGAGCGCGAACAATCCGAGCAGGCGTTGCGCGACGACCGCGAACGCGTCGCCGAAGAGGAACAGGCCAAGCTGCGTGAGCTGGTCGGCCGCCTGGAAGCGAAGCGGATCGTCGTCGAGCGCTACGTGCGCGTGGCCGCACCGGCGGCCGGCACCACCTTGCTGTCGGAGAATCTCGACGTGTTCCTGTCGAGCCTGCTCGAATTGATCCGTCGTGGCGTGACGCTCGGCGCCGGTGCCGCAGCGGGGGCCATCGGCGGGCCGGCGGCGGCGACGCTGACGCGGCAGGTTCTCGACCGGGGCCTCAAGCTGGCGGCGCGGGTGGTGGTGGAGATCGCCGCCAAGCGCGTCGAGCCGCAGGTCGTGCCCGGCATCGAAGCGATGCTGCCGGAGGCCCCGATGGGCGCTTTCCTGGCGCGCGCGGCGCGCCGGCCGGACATTCAGATGGCGGTGATCGCCGGCGACATCGAAGGCGGCAATCTGCTCAAGCGCATCGGCGTGATGTTCACCGACTGGATGCTGTTCGACCGCGCCGACAACGATCTGGTGGTCAACACCCGCTCGATGTATGCCGGCGTCGCCGCGCGCGGTGCCCATGCCATGTTCGTGCAGGGCGCCCAGGTCAGCCACTTTTCATACTTCGGCAATCGCGACACGCGCCTGGCCATGCAACGCTGGTTGACCGACCGGCGCCCCGAACTGATGGCGGACTGGTCGGTGCTGGCCAGCGCCCAGGGCGAGCGTGCGGCGGTGGCGCGTGGCGGCCAGGCGCCGGTGGCCGACAATACCCGTCCGGTGGTCATCTACCTGCCGGGCATCCTGGGGTCGGATCTCGAAATCGGCCGCCGCAACGCGCAACGGCCGGGTTCGGGGGACCGCATCTGGCTGGATTTCGTCGACCTGGCGATCGGCGGCCTCAACCGCATCGCCATCGAACAGGCCGGTGTCGAGCCCTGCGGCGTGGTCGGTCTGGTCTACGGCAAGCTGGCCAACCATCTCGAAAGCACCCACCGCGTCATTCGTTTTGCATACGATTGGCGGCGTCCGGTCAGCCTCCTGGCGACGCAACTGATCGACGCGCTGGAGGTCGCCCTCAAGGCTCATCCGGATCAGCCGGTGCGCATCCTGGCGCACAGCATGGGCGGTCTGGTGGTGCGCGAAGCCCTGCGCACGCGGCCCGATCTGTGGGAGCGCATCGTGGCGCGGCCGGGCGGCCGCCTGCTCATGCTCGGTACGCCCAACCACGGCTCGTATCTGATGGTCGAAACCCTGCTGGGGCGCTCCGACACCATCCGCACGCTGGGGCGCCTCGATCTGGCCAACGGCCTGCAGCGCGTGCTCGACATCGTGGCGCGCTTCCCCGGTGCGCTGCAATTGCTGCCACGGCCCGAGTTCGTCGACCTGGGTGGCAAGGAAACGCGCGATTTCTTCAGCGCGCAGACCTGGGCCGAACTGGCGGATCGCAACGACGACGGCTGGTTCGGACGCAATCTCGGCGGCAAGCCTATCGGCGAAGACCTGAAAGGTGCGCGCGACGGCTGGACGGCCCTGGCTGGCGCCGCACCGCTGCCACATACCGAACGCATCAGCTACATCTACGGTCAGGCGGCCAACACGCCGTGCGGTCTCAACGTACCGGCCAAGGGGCGATTGGCCATGCTCGGCACACCGCATGGCGACGGCTCGGTGACCTGGGCCTCGGGCAAGCTCGACTGGTTGCCCGACGAGCGCTGCTGGCTGATGCCGGTCGATCATGCCGGCCTTGTCAATACGCCGGCCTATTTCGACGAGATCGACAGCCTGCTGGCCAGCGGCCGGCCGGCGCGCCTCGATCCGCTGCCGCAATCGCGCGGCATGGCGCCGGCACCGGTGCGTGAATACCAGCCGGTGCCGATGCCCGGCTATCCGACCGAACGCGATCTGGTCAGCCTGCTCATCGGCGGCAACTCGCAATCGCCCAAGCCGCAGGCCCGGCGCCTCGAACTGCAAGTGCTGGCGCGTGCCGGCGATCTGCGTTACCTGGCCATCCCGATCATGTGCGGGCATTACATCGGCGACCCCATGGCCGGCGCCGAGCGCGAGATCGACCGCGACGTCGTCGACGGCGCGCTGAGCCTGCGCGAGCGCATGGGCGTGCACGCCGGGCCGCTGGGCAGCGCATCGCTGGCGCTCATGCCGCGCAGCCCGGAGGACATGCTGCAAGGCACCGGGCGCGGCGCGCTGGTCGTCGGGCTCGGCCAGTTCGGCGAGCTGAGCGCCGGCAAGGTGCGCGAAGCGGTGCGCGCCGGCGTGCTGCGCCTGCTGCTGCATGCCACCGACTGGCAACCCGAACAGATGGTGGCCGGCGACGCGCCGGTGCGCCGGCTGCGGCTGGCCAGCGTGCTGATCGGCTACAACTCGACGGCCACCACCTCGGTGGACGAGGCGGTGGCTGCTGTCACCCTCGGCGTGCTCGAAGCCAACCGGCAGTTTGCCGACGGCAGCAACCGGCGCCAGGTGGCGCAGGTCACCTCGCTGGAATTCATCGAACAGTTCGAGGACGTGGCGGTGACGGCGGCGCATGCGGTGGCGGCCTTGCCGGTGACGCTCAAGCGCACGCTGGACGCCTGGTCGTGCCGGCTGTCGGCGGCGCGCGAGCTGCGTTATGGCGAGGGCGTGCGCCAGCGCCTGTCGGTGGCGCCGTCCAGTTCGTACTGGCCGCGCCTGATGGTGACCGACGCGCGCCAGCGCGAAGGCGAGGTGGCCATCCGCTACGGCGGCGCGGCGGCACCCCAGGACGGTGCGGCCCCCGCGCCGGCCGAGGCCGCGTGGCTGCGCTACCCCGCCGAACTCAAGTATTTGTACCTGTCCGAACGCGCGCGCGCCGAGACGGTGGTGCAGCAGCGCCAGCCCGGTCTGGTCGAGAAGCTGGTGACGGCGGAGACCCGCGCGACCGACTACAACCCGTCGACGGGCTTCGGGCGCACGCTGTTCCATCTGCTCGTGCCGCTGGGCTTCAAGGGGGCCGCGCGCGAGGCGCACAACCTGATGCTGGTGGTCGATGCCTACACCGCCAACCTGCCGTGGGAGATGATGGTCACCGACGGCGAGCCGATGGTGTTGCGCACGCGCGTGGTGCGCATGCTGGCCACGCGCAGCTTCCGCGCCCAGGCGCAACTGGCGCGCCAGCATTGCGCGTATGTGATTTCGAATCCGTCGACCGAGGGCTATTACCGCGAGTTCGGCGGCACGCTGCCGGCGCCCGTGCCGGACCGGCTGGCGACGCTGAGCGGCGCCAGCGAGGAGGGCGACGCCGTGGCCGGCGTGCTGTCGGCGGCCAAGTACGCGGTGGTGCGTTCGGCCGACGACAGCCGGGCCACCGACGTCATCAGCCGGCTCTACCAGCAGCCTTATCGCATCCTGGTCATCTCGGCGCATGGCATGTTCGAAGTGCTCGACCGCCAGGGCATGCCGCGCAGCGGCGTGGTGCTGTCCGACGGACTCATGCTGACGGCGGCGGAGGTCCAGCAGATGGAGACCGTGCCGGAGGTGGTCTTTCTCAGTTGCTGCCACCTCGGCGCGGTCAACAGCGACGACGGCTGGGCCCCCAACAAGCTGGCCTACAGCCTGGCCCGCGAACTCATCGAGATGGGCGTGCGCTGCGTGGTGGCCGCCGGCTGGGCGGTGGACGACCAGGCCGCCAAGGTCTTCGCCACGACCTTCTTCGACGCGTTCGTGACGCACAACGAGAGTTTCGGCGAAGCCGTCTTCCGCGCCCGCCGCGAGTGCTACGCGCGCCACCCCGGCAAGAACACCTGGGGCGCCTACCAGGCGTATGGCGACCCCGGTTTTACCTTGCAGGAGCAGAACGACGCCGGGGTGCGCGATTTCAACGCCGTGTCGCCCGCCGAGCTGATCGACTGGCTGACCGGTTGCCGGCTGCAGGCGACGCGCAAGGGGGCGCTGGAGATCGACGCCCTGCGTCAGCAGATCGACAAGCGCCTGTCGCAGATGCCGCCGGAGTGGGGCGAGCGCGTCGACGTGCTGCTGGCCCTGGCCGGGGTGTATGCCGCCTATGACGAAGTCGGTTTCCAGGCCGCCACCGATGCCTACCTGGCGGCCATCCGCAAGGACACCATCCGGCCGGGCGGCGCCAGCGGCAGCCTGCGGGCGATCGAACAACTGGCCACGGTGGAAGCGCGCAGCGGCGAGATGCTGGCGCGCCAGCACGGCGCCGATGCCGACGCCCTGATCGAGGCGCGGCAGCGCATCGAGCGCGCCGTCGACCGCCTCAACAAGCTGATCGAACTGGCCGCCGTCGGCGGCGGCGCCCAGCCGGCCACCAACACCGAGCGCTATCGCCAACTGGGCAGCGCCTACAAGCGGCTGGCGTTCGTCCTGTATTGCGGCGCCGCCGCCTGGCCCCAGGTCGAGCCGGTGCTCAGGCAGGCGCGCGATGCCTACATGAAGGGCGGCGGCGATCTGGCCACCGAAGAGCTCGATCCGCATGCCTTGCTCAATGGCCTGCAACTGGACGTGGTGCTGGGCACCGCCAGCGACGTCGACCCCATCGAACTGGCGGCGCGCTGCGTCCAGGTGGCGCGGCAACGCTTCGAGCAGAGTTTCGATTCGTGGTCGGGCATCCAGGTCATCAATGCCGAGCTGACCACTCAGCTCGTGTCGGCCGTGAAGGCCCCCACCGGCCGTTCGGCAGCCAGCAAGAAGGCGGCCGCCACCAAGGCGCGGCAGGCCGCCACCGGCAAGAAGGCCGGCGACATCGCGCAGGATTTCCTCGATGCCTATCGGCGCGAGGCCGACCGGCAGATGTCGGAGCCGCGCCTGATCAAGGCGGTGGTCGAACACCTCACCTTGCTGGCCGACATGCTGGCGCTGCGCATTGGCACGGGCGGCAGCCAGCAGGAACAGGAGCAGGCCGCACTGCTGCGCGCATTGGCGGACAAACTGCTGGCCTCGTCGCTGGTGGCGCGCGCGGCCGCCACGCGCTGAGCGCGGTGGGGCAGGGATGTGCGGGAGGGGGGCCGGAAAGGGCGTGGCTGGGGTTACCATTCACGTCCCGCAGACCCACCCCTTTCCGCACGCCATGAATTCGACCGTTCTTTCGCGCATCGGCACGCCGCTGAGCCCCTCCGCCACCCGCGTCATGCTGCTGGGCGCCGGCGAACTGGGCAAGGAAGTGATCATCGCGCTGCAACGCCTGGGCGTCGAAGTGGTCGCCGTCGACCGCTATGACCACGCCCCCGGCATGCAGGTGGCGCATCGCGCCCACGTCATCGACATGACCGACCCGGTCGCGCTGCGCCAGTTGATCGAAGCCGAGCGGCCGCATCTGATCGTGCCGGAGATCGAAGCCCTGGCCACCGCCATGCTGGCCGAGGTCGAGCGCGAGGGCCTGGCCGAAGTGATCCCGACGGCGCGCGCCATCCAACTGACCATGAATCGCGAGGGCATCCGGCGCCTGGCCGCCGAAGAGCTCGGCCTGCCCACCTCCCGATACGCCTTCGCCGAATCCCTCGAACAGTTGCAGCGCGCCATTGACGCCGGTGTCGGCTATCCGTGTTTCGTCAAACCGGTGATGTCGTCGTCCGGCAAAGGGCAGACGCTTCTGCGCGGCCCGCAGGATGTGCAGCGCGCGTGGGACTGCGCGCTCGAATCCGGGCGCGTCCGCCAGGCCCGCGTGATCGTCGAATCGCTGATTCCGTTCGAATACGAAATCACCTTGCTCACGGTGCGTGCCAACGGGCCGTCGGGGGCTATCGAAACGGCGTTCTGCGAACCCATCGGCCATGTGCAGGCCAGTGGCGATTACATCGAATCGTGGCAGCCGCAGCCGATGTCGCCGCTGGCCCTTCAACGTGCGCGGGAGATCGCGCACACCGTCACCGACGCCCTCGGCGGGCGCGGCATCTTTGGCGTGGAGCTGTTCGTCAAGGGTGACGAGGTGTGGTTTTCGGAAGTCAGCCCGCGACCGCACGATACGGGTCTGGTGACGCTCGCCACGCAGCGTCTGTCGGAATTCGAATTGCATGCCCGCGCCATCCTCGGCCTGCCGGTGGACACCCGTCTCGATCGGCCCGGTGCGTCGGCGGTGATCTATGGCGGTGTGGCCGCCGAGGGGGTGGCTTTCGAGGGGGTTGCCGAGGCTTTGGCGGTGCCGGAATCGGATCTGCGTCTGTTCGGCAAGCCGGAGAGTTTCGTCAAGCGGCGGATGGGGGTGGCTGTTGCCAAGGGGGATTCGGTGGAGGAGGCGCGGGGGCGCGCTAAGTTGGTGGCGGGGAAGGTGCGGGTGGTGGTGGGGTGAATGCCGTTGGCATGGGGTGGGGTTTTGGTTGTTGGTGGGTGTTTGTGCTTGCTGGTGGTCGTTGGCCGGGACTTGTCGCCCGGCGTCTGCGCTGCCTGGAGCGTTGCCGTTCTTGATGTGGCGTTCTTGCTGATGTGCGTTGGCCGGGACTCGCCCCGGCGGGCGAGTTACTTTCTTGTATCGACAAGAAAGGTAACCAAAGAAACGACCCCCGCATCCCCGCCGGCCTACGGCCGGTCCCCTGCGCTGCTCGCTTGAGAAGGCGTCTG
>JASGFB010000147.1:0-8325 GCA_047605765.1 Rhodocyclaceae bacterium | reverse complement strand
AGTCCCGGCCAACGTACGCGAGCAAGAACACAAAACCAAGGACAGCAACGATCCAGGCAGCGCAGACGCCAGGTGACCAAGCCCCGGGCCAACGCACGCCAGCAAGAACGACAGCCCACAAGCAGCCAGAGCCCAAGAACGCACGAAGAAGAAACAAAAAAAACCACCGGCCCCGACATGCCATCCGCATCCAAGCGAACAACCTGCCGACAACCGGTGGCTTTCCACCCGCCCACAAAAGCGAAGTATCAGCCCGCCGACACCCGCTGGGTGATGTGCGCCAGCGCCTCCTCCACCTGATCGATCAGAATCAGGCACAGATCACCGTTCTGCAGCTTGCCGAGCGCCGTATCGATAGCCAGAAACTCGCCACGGATCTCACTCACCTCACGCGTACGATGCGCCCCCTGCAAACCCTGACGCAGCAGCGCCAACACCTCACCATCGGCGCGCCCACGCTGGCATTGATCCTGATAGAGCAACACCTCATCGAAAGCCTCGCCCAGAATCTGCGTCTGCTGCCGGATATCCTCGTCGCGACGGTCGCCCGCGCCACTGATCACCACCGAGCGGCGCTGGGCCGGCATGGCCTCGACTGCACGCACCAACGCGATCATGGCGTCGGGATTGTGACCATAGTCCGCAATCACCGTAGCGCCACGGTAATCGAATACGTTGAAACGGCCCGGCGCATTGTCGGCATGACCCACAAAGGTCGTCAGGCCGGCACGGATGACGTCCCAATCCATGCCCAGCGCCCAGGCGGCGGCCACCGAGGCCATGGTGTTCTCGACCTGAAAACTGATACTGCCGCCACGCGTCAGCGGCACGCCCCCCAGCGGAACGCGATACTGCGCATTGCCTTCCACCGCCACGATGGCATCACCATCGACGTACACCACGCGGCGCCCCTGGGCGCGGTGCGTGGCCATGATGGGGTGATGGCGATCGAGCGCGAAGAAGGTCACCGCGCCGGGGCAGTTGTCGGCCATCGCCGCCACGTTCGGGTCGGCGGCGTTGAGCACCGCCATGCCGTCCGGCGCCACGTTCTGCACGATCACGCGCTTGAGGACGGCAAGATCTTCGACGGTGGTGATGAAGTTCAGACCAAGGTGGTCGCCCAGGCCGATGTTGGTCACCACGGCGACCTTGCAACGATCGAAGGCCAGGCCTTCACGCAACATGCCACCACGCGCGGTTTCAAACACGGCGGCGTCGACGTCCGGGTGCAACAGCACGTTGCGGGCGCTGCGCGGACCGCTGCAGTCGCCCGTATCGGTGACGCGGCCGTTGATATAGACGCCATCGGTATTGGTCATGCCCACGCGCAGACCGCTGCTGGCGATCAGGTGCGCGATCAGGCGCACGGTGGTGGTCTTGCCGTTGGTGCCGGTGACGGCGACCACCGGAATGCGGCCGTCCTCGCCGTCGGCGAACATGTTCGAGACGATGGCTTCGCCCACCGCACGGCCTTTGCCGAACGAAGGGGACAGGTGCATGCGCAGGCCCGGCGCGGCGTTGACTTCCACCACGCCGCCGCCTTGTTCTTCGAGCGGCTTGAGCACGGTTTCGCACACCACGTCCACACCGCACACGTCCAGCCCGATCATCTGGGCGGCGGCCACGGCGCGGGCGGCCACGTCCGGGTGGACGTCGTCAGTCACGTCGGTGGCAGTGCCGCCGGTCGACAGGTTGGCGTTGTTGCGCAGGACGACGCGCGCGCCCTTGGCAGGCACCGAATCAGCGCTGAGGTTCTGCGTCGCCAGGCGCGCCAGCGCGATATCGTCGAGGCGCATCTTGGTCAACGAGGTGGCATGGCCTTCGCCACGACGCGGATCCTGGTTGACCACGTCCACCAGCTCGCGGATGGTGTGTACACCGTCGCCGATCACGTGCGGCGGATCGCGGCGCGCGGCGGCCACGAGTTGGTGGCCCACCACCAGCAGGCGAAAATCGTTGCCCGGAATGTAGCTTTCCACCAGCACGTCTTCGCTCACCTCAGCCGCCGCCGTATAGGCCACTTCGAGGTGTTCGCGCGTTTCGATGTTGACGGTCACGCCCTTGCCCTGGTTACCGTCGCGCGGCTTGACCACGACCGGGCCGCCGATTTCGCGCATGGCATCCCAGGCGTCTTCGAGGCTGACCACCGGGCGCCCCATGGGCACCGGCACGCCGGCCGCCTGCAACAGGGTCTTGGTCAGTTCCTTGTCTTGCGCGATCGATTCGGAGATGGCGCTGGTGCGGTCGGTCTCGGCTGCCTGGATGCGCCGCTGGCGGCTGCCCCAGCCGAACTGCACGAGACTGCCGGCGGTCAGGCGGCGGAACGGGATGCCACGCGTGGCGGCGGCCGTCACGATGGCGCCGGTGCTCGGCCCGAGGCGGATGTCTTCATCCAGCTCACGCAGGCGCGCCACGGCGGCGTCACGATCAAACGGCGCATCGTTGCGCGCGGCATCGATGAGCGCTTCGGCCAGTTCAAAGGCCAGGCGGCCGACGTCTTCTTCGGAGTATTCGACGACCACCTGAAACACGCCCGAGGTGAGCGTGCGCGCGGTGCGGCTGAAGGTCACCGGGCAGCCGGCCTGGGCCTGCAGCCCGAGCGCGGCGAATTCCAGCACGTCGGCCAGCGACACGGGCTGGCCCAGTTCGACCGGCTGAATATGCCCGATCTCCGGGAAGCGCTCGCGCAGGCGCGCCTCGAAGCCGGCCATTTCATCGATGGCGCATTCGTTTTCGGAACACGTCACGATCGCCTCGATGGCGGTTCGCCTGTTCCACAGATTGGGCCCCCGCAGCGCCCGGATTCTCGACACTTCCATTAACAAGTCTTCCCTGTTCTGCCGTCTCTATGCGGACGGTTTGTGAACGATTGCTGGTGCGACCCGAACCGACAATGGATCAAAAACTGCCCGCCCCCGCGGCAGACCCTTGCGTCGGTTCGAACGTTTCCATGCCGGCACGGATCAATGCCGGCGGGATACCGAGTGACAGCGCGGCGCCAAAGGCCGGCAGCACGTGCTCCACGCGCAGCCCGAACGCTGCGGCCGGCGCGCGATCCAGTACATCGAGCGAGACCAGCGGGATCTCATCGGCCCCGCTGGCCAGCATGACTTGGCGATTGCGCACGAACAGTGCCCGCCCACCGCGTTCGCGATGATCCAGCATGGCATGTGAATCGGCCACGCGGCTATAAAGGAAAACGTCCCCATCGCACAGAGGGGCCATTTCCAGCACCGTCGCATCGTCGGCGTTCAATACGGCCACGCCATCGGGCACCACCACATCCACCTGCGTGCGCAACACGTTGAAGAGTTGCTCAGGCTGGTCAACGTAGAAACGCGTCAGTCCGTTGACACTGCCGATGTCGGTGACCACGCCGACCTTGCACCAGTCATAGGCCAGGCCTTCGCGCAGGATCATCTCGGCGTCATTTTCAAAAACTGCCGCCTGTACGGCGCGATTCATCAGCAGGCGCTGACCGCCATGCCAATTGGCGCAGTCGCGGCGGTCGACCTGGCGACGGTCGAGATACAGGCCGGCGCGGCTGGCCAGGCCCACGTGCAGGCCACCCAGGTGGGTGAGCCAGGCGATCAGGCGCGCCACCAGCGTGGTGTCGGGCCCGCCGGTCACGCCGACGATGGGAATGCGTGCGTCGTCGCCTTCCGGAAACAGATGGTCAATGATGGCGCGGCCGACCTGGCGCGGCTCGCCCACCGACGGCTTCAAGTGCATCAGCAGGCCGGGGCCGGCGTTCACTTCGACGATGGCGCCGCCCTGCTCGGCGAGCGGTCGGCTGATATCGTCGGCCACCAGATCGATGCCGGCGATGTCCAGCCCGACGACGCGGGCGGCCAGGCTGACCACGGCATCCACTTCGGGGTGAACGTCATCGGTGACGTCGATGGCCATGTTGCCGTTGCGTTGCACCAGGATGCGGCGGCCCGCCTCGGGCACGCTGCTGCGCTCCAGCCCCTGGCGCTGCAGTTCGAGGACAACGGCCGCATCACGGTCGAGGACGATGGTTTCGAGCGGGAATTCCTCGGCGTCGCCACGGCGCGGGTCGCTGTTGATCTGCGCTTCGATCAGTTGCTCGACGGTCGAACTGCCATCGCCCGTCATCCAGATCATGTCGCCACGCGTGGCCGCCACCACGCGGCCGCCCACCACCAGCAGGCGGTGCTCGTTGCCGCTGATGAAGCGTTCGACGATGACGTCGCTGCCTTCACGGTCGGCCAGGTGGAATGCCGCTTCGATGGTCTGGCGGTCACGCAGTTCGAGCGACACGCCGCGGCCATGGTTGGCGTCGGTGGGCTTGACCACCACCGGCAGGCCAATGTCCTGGGCAGCGTCCCAGGCTTCTTCCGGGCTTTCGACGATGCGGCCTTCCGGCACAGGTACGCCGCATGCGTCCAGCAGCGACTTGGTCAGATCCTTGTTGCGCGAGATGCCTTCGCCAATGGCGCTGGTCTTGTCGGTCTCGGCCGTCCAGATGCGGCGCTGGCGGGCGCTGTGGCCCATCTGCACGAGGTTGCCGTCGGTCAGGCGGATCCACGGGATGTTGCGCTCGGTCGCCGCTTCGACGATGCACGCCGTGCTCGGCCCGAGGTGGTGGTCGTCGACCATGTTGCGCAGTTGCTCGACGGTGGCGGCGACGTCGAAGGTCTTGTCTTCGATGGCGGCCATGACGAGGTCACGTGCGGCCTGCAGGGCGGCACGGCCGACCTGTTCGTTGCGGGCGCGCACGGCTACCTTGTAGACACCGCGCTTGGAAGTGGACCGCGCCTTGCCGAAGCCGACCTTCATGCCAGCGAGATTCTGCAGCTCGATGGCGACGTGTTCCATGATATGCGCCGGCCATGTGCCTTCACGCAGGCGCGACAGGAAGCCACCGCGGCGGCCTTCGCTGCAGCGGTGTTCGACCAGGCCGGGCAAGCAGTCCGACAGGCGTTCGTAGAAACCGGGGAGCGTATTGGAAGGAAAATCTTCGAGATCATGGATATCGACCAGCGCCTCCACGACGGGTCGATAAGTCCAGATATTCGGGCCGCGCAAATAATTGACGCGCAGAAACTCGATGTCTTTCTTGCTCATTTTCATGTGGTCATTACATCACGCAGTCTGTCGCGCAGTGCAATATCGTGTGTCGCGTCCAAGGCGCGCCGGCACAGGCGTCAAAGCGCGCCTGGGGTATACTCCGCGCCCATTGGCGAGCGCTCAAAACAGCGCGCGAGAATACCGTAAATGCCTGCATCCGGGTTTTAATCGGCGCCGCAACTTTGGCACCGCGGCATTTTGCCCGACGGGGATATTACTCTCACGTTTCGTTTCGTCGAGCCCGGCACAGGCGCCCGACGCAGCGGTCCACCGCATTCAATGACTATACATTCACCCACTTCCGCGACCGGCGCGGCACCCGCGGCCAGCTCCGCCACCCTGCCGCTGGCCCATGACGAGCGGCTCATCGCCACCGTCGACACCGACCTGGACGCCCGTCTGCATTTCGCCACCGGCGCCCTGGCGCTGACCGATCGCCGCCTGCTGTGGCGCGGCGCGGCGGATGCCGAATGGTCGGCGCGCCCGCTCGGCGCCACCCTGCGGCTGGCACATTCCGACCACGCCGGCGTCGCTTCGCTGACTCTGCTCGATGGCGACACGCGGGTGGCGCACTGGCGTTTCACGCTGGCCCAGAATGTTTCCGCCACGCGTCTGGTAACGCGATTCGAACAACAACTCGAAACAATTTCGTCGGGCCAAACCGCTGCGCAAGAAACGGACCTTACCTGTCCGGTGTGCAAAGCGCCCCTCGAACCGGACCAGGAAGAGTGCCCCAATTGTGCGCAGGAACTCACCGCGCCGCCGTCGACCTGGACACTGCTGCGCCTGTGGCGCTTCGCCCGCCCCTATCGCTGGCAACTGCTGACCGGTTTCACGCTGACGCTGTGCTCGACGGCCGCCACCCTGGTGGCGCCCTACCTGTCCATGCCCTTGATGGACAAGGTGCTGATCCCCTACCAGAACGGCACGCCCATCGACGTGCCTTTGGTGACGCTCTACCTGGGCGGCCTGCTCGCCTCGTCGCTGGTGGCCTGGGGCCTGGGCTGGGCACGCACCTACATCCTGGCTCTGGTGAGCGAGCGCATCGGTGCCGATCTGCGCACCACCACCTATGAGCACCTGCTGAACTTGTCGCTGGAATATTTCGGCGGCAAGCGCACCGGCGATCTGATGGCGCGCATCGGCTCCGAAACCGACCGCATCAATGTCTTCCTGTCGCTGCACCTGCTCGACTTCGCCACCGATGTCCTCATGATCGCGATGACATCGGCGATCCTGTTCTCGATCAATCCGGCCCTGGCCGTGGTGACCCTGCTGCCGCTGCCGTTCATTGGCTGGATGATCCACATCGTGCGCGACAAGCTGCGCACCGGTTTTGAAAAAATAGACCGCGTGTGGTCCGAAGTCACGAACGTGCTGGCCGACACCATCCCCGGCATCCGCGTGGTCAAGGCTTTTGCGCAGGAGCGCCGCGAGGCGACGCGCTTCCGCGATGCCAACCGTCATAACCTGGCGGTCAACGACCGGCTCAACCGCGTGTGGTCGCTGTTCAGCCCGACGGTGTCGCTGCTGACCGAAATAGGCATACTGGTGGTGTGGGCTTTTGGCATCTGGCAGGTGGCGCACGACGAGATCACGGTCGGCGTGCTCACGGCGTTCCTGGCCTACATTTCGCGTTTTTACACGCGGCTGGATTCGATGAGCCGCATCGTGTCGGTGACCCAGAAGGCGGCGGCCGGCGCCAAGCGCATCTTCGACATCCTCGATCACGTGTCGAGCGTGCCGGAACCGGCCGATCCCAAGCCGCTGCCGCGCGTCGAAGGCCGCATCGACATCCGCGACGTGGGCTTCCGCTACGGCAACCGCTCGGTGATCCGCGGCATGGATCTGTCCATCGCCCCCGGCGAGATGATCGGCCTGGTGGGCCACAGCGGCTCCGGCAAGAGCACGCTGGTCAATCTGATCTGCCGCTTCTATGACGTCAGCGAGGGCAGCATCCGCATCGACGGCACCGATATCCGTTCGATCGCCGTGGCCGACTACCGCCGCCACATCGGTCTGGTGCTGCAAGAGCCCTTTTTGTTCTTCGGCACCATCGCCGAGAACATCGCTTACGGCAAGCCGAGCGCCTCGCGCGAGGAGATCATCGCGGCCGCACGCGCCGCCCACGCCCACGAATTCATCCTGCGCCTGCCGCAAGGCTACGATTCGCTGGTGGGCGAACGCGGCCAGGGCCTGTCGGGCGGCGAGCGCCAGCGCATTTCGATCGCCCGCGCTCTGCTCATCGATCCGCGCATCCTGATCCTGGACGAGGCGACCTCGTCGGTCGATACCGAAACCGAGAAGGAAATCCAGCGCGCGCTGGACAATCTGGTGCGCGGGCGCACCACCATCGCCATCGCCCACCGCCTGTCCACGCTGCGCCAGGCCGATCGCCTGGTGGTGATGGATCGCGGCCAGGTGGTCGAGGTCGGTCCCCACGAAGAACTGATGGCGCAGGGCGGCGCTTATTTCCGCCTGTATGAAGCCCAGGCCCGCAACGTCGACAACGAGGGCGGTTCCGCTCCCGACTGGCGCGGGGCCGAACCAGCCAGGACAGATGCATCATGAGCGCAACCGCTGTTTTCCGCCTGCAACGCAATTCGCAGGGGCTCCTGGAGTGTTCTCTCGATGAGGGGGCGACGTGGACGATGATCACACCGGTGCGGGCCTTTCCCATTGCGGCGCCGGCCGAGGGGATCTCGCTGCTCAGCGCGGATGGGCGTGAGTGTGTGTGGATCGATCGGCTCGATGATCTGGCGCCGGAGGTGCGTGCGCAGGTGGAGGAGGAGTTGGCCAGCCGCGAGTTCATGCCGCAGATCCGCCGCTTGATCGATGTGTCGACGTTTGCGACGCCAAGCACTTGGGAGCTGGACACCGATCGCGGGCCGGCGAAGCTGGTTCTCAAGGGGGAGGAGGATATCCGGCGTCTGGGGCCGCAGACTTTGCTGATCGCCGATATCCATGGGATCCAGTTCCTGATCCGCGATCTGTCGGCGCTTGATCGGCATAGTCGGAAGTTGTTGGATCGGTTTTTGTAGGGACTGGGGGGTGTTGGCCGGGGGCTTGATTGCCCGGTTTTTGTGCTGCTTGGATCGTTGTTGTTCTTTGCTGCTTCGTTTTTGCTTGCGTGCATTGGCCGGGTCTCGCCCCGGCGGGCGAGTTACTTTCTTGTACGGACAAGAAAGCTAACCAAAGAAACCGCCCCCACATCCCCGCCGGCCTACGGCC
>JASGFB010000146.1:0-8337 GCA_047605765.1 Rhodocyclaceae bacterium | reverse complement strand
TTCTTGAACGTCAGCGTATTGGCGGCGCTGCCTCCCGGCGCGGCAAACACCCCAACCCGTACGGCCGCCGGCAAAGTGCCGGTGAACGTCACGGGATTGGTCGTCGCATTTACGTAGGTCACACCGCCGTCGTTCGAGTACGACGCCATGTAGGTGTTGCCGATGCGCTGCAGCTTCAGATAGAGGCTGGCGCCCGGCGTGACGCTGGGCGAGCCGCTGAAGACGGCCTTCGACACGCTGCCGGCGGTCAGGCGGGCGGCGTAGATCGGCACGTAGTTCACGGTGCTGTCGCTGGTCACGTCACCGATTGCCGCCTGCGCGTACAGGCTCATCGAGCTGGTGTTGGCATCGGCCAGCATCAGGCCGGTACGGAACTGGTGCGAGGTGCTCGCCGTCATGCCGGAGCTGATGGAGTCGAGCGAGGCCACGATAGTGAAGTCGCCGGTGACTTCGGTGCTGACGAAGTACAAGCCATCCTTGCTGCTTTCCAGCTTGCCGCCGGTCACCGTCATCATGACGCCGGTATTGCTGTCCAGGGCCGTGCCGTTGAGGTCGTCGCTGCCCGTTGCCGTGGTGGCGCCTGTCGTCACCACCGCGCCTGACGCCCAGGTGTAGGTGATGGCGCTGGAACTGCTCGACGACTCGGAGGAACTCGACGACGAGGCGGCTTCCGAACTGGACGACGCGGCGCTCGACGATGACGACGCCGCCACCGAACTGCTGGCCGAGCTGGCTTCGCTGGATGCGGCGGAAGACGCTGCCGACGAAGCGGCCGATGAGGCAGCGGACGACGCCGCGCTGCTGGCGGCAGATGATGCGGCAGACGAACTGCTCGACGCGGCCACGCTCGATGCGGCGGACGACGCCGCGGAAGATGCTGCCGAGCTGGCTGCGCTGCTGGTGGCGTTTGAACTGGCCGCCGACGACGTGGCGGCGGACGATGCGCCTGCGCCGCCCGTGGCGGGCGTGCCGTTGTCGTCGTCGCTGCCGCCGCAGGCGGTCAGGGCGATCGATGCAAACAGCATGGCCGCGAGCGTAATGCCGCGACGGGCTCCCCGGTGATGCAACATGTGACGTCTCCTTTGGTTTGCGCGCGCGGCCGATCTGACGTCGGCACGTCGCGCGTACTGCACTGCATCCCGCCTCGCACGGTGCGTGCGAGCCGAATGCCGATCAGGTCATCCAGAGAAAAGGGAGATCCGCGCGCAACGTGGGTCGTCGCGTGGTAGCGGTCACATGCGCCAGGCGCAGCAGTAGGGCATCCATGTCGTCCTCCTCCGGTGCTACATCAAGGGCTCATCGCCGGGTTCGCAGGGCCCTCTAGGGCCTCGATCGAGTGCGAACCTGTAATTTTTTGTATTTGTGGCGGATGTTGCACAAATTTGTTACCGGACTCAAGTGTTTGGAATGTAAAGACGTGACCGGTTCCCGCTTTGCCGACATGCGGCATTGCGGCATGTTTGCAGGAAAATAAGGGCAAAAGTGCCCGACAGAGGCGCCCTGGCCGCCGGGCAAGCTCCTTGCAGCGCCGCAATGACCCGACCCGCGTTATCATTAAGGGTTTCTCTATCCCCAGCTAGGCAGTCGTGCTCGGACTGCTGCTCATGAAGGAATCCGTCCGTGCTGATTGCTAATAACATCACCCAACAATTCGGGGCCAAACCCCTTTTCGAGAACGTTTCCGTCAAATTCGGCGATGGCAACCGCTATGGTCTGATCGGTGCCAACGGGGCGGGCAAGTCGACCTTCATGAAGATCCTGGCCGGCGTGCTGGATCCGAGCGCCGGCAACGTCGCCCTGGATTCGGGCGAGCGCATGGCCTTCCTGCGCCAGGACCAGTTCGCCTTCGAAGACCAGCGCGTCATCGACGTGGTGATGCAGGGGCATGCCGAAATGTGGGCCTGCATGCAGGAGAAGGACGCCATCTACGCCAACCCCGAGGCGACCGAAGACGACTACATGCATGCGGCCGAGCTGGAAGGTAAGTTCGCCGAGTACGATGGCTACACGGCCGAGGCGCGCGCCGGTGAGTTGCTGCTGGGCGTGGGCATCCCCACCGAGCAGCACGTCGGCCCGATGAGCGAAGTCGCGCCGGGCTGGAAGCTGCGCGTGCTGCTGTGCCAGGCGCTTTTCGCCAATCCCGAGATCCTGCTGCTGGACGAACCGACCAACAACCTGGACATCAACACCATCCGCTGGCTGGAGAACGTGCTCAACGGGCGTGACAGCACGATGATCATCATCAGCCACGACCGCCACTTTCTGAACCAGGTATGCACGCACATGGCCGACCTGGATTACGGCCGCATCCAGGTGTACCCCGGCAACTACGACGATTACATGGAAGCGTCGCAGCAGGCGCGCGAACAACAGGCGCGCGACAACGCGCGTGCCAAGGAAAAGATCGCTGAACTGCAGGAGTTCGTGCGCCGCTTCTCGGCCAACAAGTCCAAGGCGCGCCAGGCCACCAGCCGTGCCAAGCAGATCGATAAGATCAAGATCGACGAATTCAAGCCGTCCTCGCGCCAGTATCCGTGGATCCGCTTCGATTATGACGAGAAGGAAAAGCTGCACCGCCAGGCCGTCGAAATCGAAAACCTCACCTTTGGCTATGAAGCCGACAAGCCGGTCATCAACAAGCTGAGCCTGGCCATCGATGCCGGCGACAAAGTGGCCATCATCGGCGAGAACGGCGTCGGCAAGACCACCCTGCTCAAGCTGTTGATGGGCGAACTGGTGGCGCAGAAGGGCACCCTCAAGTGGGCCGAAAAGGCCAAGCTGGGCTACTACGCGCAGGACCACGCCGCCGAGTTCGATTCGGACGAAAGCCTGACCGACTGGATCAGCGGCTACGTGCGTGAAGGGGGTTATGACGGCGACGACGCCGTTACGCTGATCCGCGGCACGCTGGGCCGCCTCCTCTTCAAGGGTGACGAAGTCAAGAAGCCGGTGCGCGTGATCTCCGGCGGCGAGCAAGGCCGCATGCTGTTCGGCAAGCTGATGCTCCAGCGCAAGAACGTGCTGGTGCTTGACGAACCGACCAACCACTTGGACATGGAATCGATCGAGTCGCTCAACTCGGGCGTCGGCGACTTCACGGGCACCTTGTTCTTCGTCTCGCACGATCGCGAATTCGTCTCGTCAATCGCCACCCGCATCATCGAGATCAAGACCGATGGCCAGATCATCGACTATCGCGGCAGCTACGACGAATACCTGGCCAGCCAGGGTCTCGAATAAGATCATGCGCGCGCGCCGTGCGCTCGTCGGCCTGTTGTGCCTGGCGGCATTGGCCGCCACGGCGCACGCCGAGCGCATGACGCGCGAATACAAGCTCGACGTCGATCCCGGCATATTCTCGGCCGCCGATCCGACGGTGGGCATCGAGCGTATCGGGCGTCTGGTGCAACAGGCCGCCGCCGAGGCTGGCGTGGACGGTGTCCCCGTGGCGGGGCGTCGCGGGGTGCGCCAGGTGCGCTATTACGATGTGCCGGGGCAGTGCCTGCTGCGCGAAGCCGGCTGGACACTGCGTGAGCGGCGCCATGGCAAGAAGGGGGAGCTGACCCTCAAGCTGCGTCTGGCCGATCGTGCCCGCGTGTTGGCGACGCCCCTGTCGGCGCGGGGCAAAGCGCGTGCGCACCTGGAAGAAGACGTCACACCGCCGGCTACCGTATGGCTGTCACGGTCGGTGACGGTAGCGCGTGGCGCGGCCACGCCGCTGCGTACGCTGGAAGAAGCCCGGGCCGTCTTCGATGCCTTGGGCGGACTCCCTGCGCAGGCGGCGCTGGAGCCGGTTCGCGGCGACGACATCGTGCAGACCGATATCCCGATGGGCGTCCTGCACGGCGCTTCGCTCAAGATGACATCCGGCATCACGCTGTGGCAGCCACACGACGCCGCGCCGCTGATGGCGGCGGAGTTTTCTTTCCGTATCGTGCTGCCGGCCGCGCCCGACGATGCCGGCGTGGCCGCTGCCGATCGCTTCTACTGGGCCTTGCAGGCGCGCCTGCCACGCAGCGCCTTCGCCCAGGACAGCACCAAGACAGCCTTTGTCTACTCGGCCGGCGGCAAGGATTTCTGCGCGCCGCGCTGAGCGTCGCGTACCTGCGCCGTGCGCCGGGTGATGTAAGCGATCAACAGGATATCGAGCAGGGTCAGGCCGATTGACGTGCTCCCCACCGCCAGCAACAGGTTGGCGCCGAAGTAGATCAGCATCAGCCGGTCGGGGCGAGGCCGCCCGGACAACAGCACCAATATGATGTAACCGAACAGGGCGGCGGACAGGATGAGCACACTCGCCACCATGGGCTGTGCCGGCCAGAACAGGCTTGCCATGCCCAGGAACAAGGCGACGCGGCACCCGGTATAGAGCCCGGCGATCCATCTGGCCGTGTTCATGTCGGGCGGCTGCGCGGGCGGGTCGGCCGGGCTGTCCGTCTCGGCCTGCCAGGCTTCCGGCGCCGTGTCGTCCAGCGCCAGATGGCCGGCATGAAACTGTCTGATCAATTCCAGTGCCGCATCGCTCTGATCGATGGGGACTTGCACACGGATCCAGCCCAGGGCGATGCCGTAGAGCGGCTGGACGTGCGCCAGATGCGCGTCCGGCACCACCGCCGGGATGCCACTGCCCGCCAGGAATGCCTGGATCGTATGGGCTTCGGTCGGCGAGTGGGCGCGGAATACCGTGCGCATGTCCTGGCCGGTTTCGTCTTCCGCTTGATCGTCTTGTGCCGCCGCGCCGAAAGCGCCGGCATCCAGGCCGCGTGCGCGCCATTCGCCCTCGGCCGCCGCGCGCGCCCAGTCGGCGAATTCTCCCTGCTGCCAGCGCGCCAGCAGGTCGTTGTCGTCCATCTGGGCCAACTGCGCGCGCAATTCGCGGGTGCGCGTGAGCGTGTCATGGTTGCTCATGTCAGAAGTGACCTCGGGAAAGCACAAATCCAGCGCGTGTATCTTGCAATGCGAGCGCCATGCCGGCTGTCCGGCAGTCTGTAGGCGTCCGGCGCGATTTGACGCAGGTCAAACGCAAACCGGGGGGGCTGACATACGGTCCGAAGCTCATTCTCAAGAGACGTCACTCCATGATTCGCCATGAACTCCCGCCCCTCGTCATTCGGGGCCGCTCGCTGCTTCCCGTCGTCCAGGGAGGCATGGGGGTCGGAGTATCTGCCCATCGCCTGGCTGGCGCGGTGGCCAAGGAAGGGGCTGTCGGCACCATTGCCAGCGTCGATCTGCGTCGCCTGCATGGTGACCTGATGGAACAGACCGAAGGCGCCTCGCGCGAGGACATCGAAAAAGCCAACCTGGTGGCGCTCGACCGCGAGATCGTCGCCGCCCTCGAAGCCGCTCGCGGTGCCGGCATGGTTGCCGTAAACGTCATGCGTGCGGTGACCCAGTACGTCGACTACGTCAAGCAGGCCTGCATGTCCGGCGCTCATGCCATTGTAATGGGTGCCGGCCTGCCGCTGGACCTGCCTGAGCTGGCCGCCGGTTACAAGGATGTCGCGCTGATCCCGATCCTGTCGGACGCGCGGGGCGTGGCGCTGGTCGTCAAGCGCTGGATGCGCAAGGGGCACATCCCCGACGCCATCGTCATCGAACACCCGGGCTGGGCAGGCGGCCATCTGGGCGCCGCCAAGGTCGACGATCTCGGCGATCCGCGCTTCGACATGGAAAACGTGTTGCCGGAGTGCGTTGAAGCGCTCGACAAGCTGGGCATCGAACGCGGCCAGATCCCGCTCATCGCCGCCGGTGGCGTAGACAGTCATCAGCGCGTGCGGCAACTGCTCGATATGGGGGCTTCGGGTGTGCAGCTGGGTACGGCGTTCGCCGTCACCGAAGAGAGCGACGCCGATATCCGTTTCAAGCAGACCCTGGCCAATGCCAAGCCGGAAGACATCGCCGAATTCACCAGCGTGGCCGGCCTGCCGGCGCGAGCGGTGCGCAACGCCTGGCTGGAGCGTTATCTCAAGCGCGAGCCCAAGCTGCAATTGGCCGCCGCCCAGTCGAACGCCGCCCGCGTGTGCTCGCAAAAATGGGATTGCCTGATTCAGTGCGGTCTGCGCGACTGTCTGCCCAAGATCGGTCAGTTCTGCATCGACAAGCATCTGGCCGCCGCCCAGGCCGGTGACATTGCCAACGGCCTGTTCTTCCGTGGCAAGGGCAAGCTGCCCTTTGGTCAGGAGATTCGCCCGGTGCGCGAGTTGTTGTCCTTCCTGCTGACCGGCCATGCCCAGCCGGCGGCTGAAACCGGTTCGGCCGCCGCTGCCGCGGCTTGATCGGGGCCTTCCTCACCAGCCGGGCCGACACCCGGCTGCCAGGCCTTTGACGCACAGGTAAAGCACGCCCGCATTGAGCAGGTGCCACGCGAAGTGCGTGCCCAGCGGCCAGTACGGGCATAGCGTCATATCCATCGTGCGCAGCAGCCACGACACGACGAACAGCCCACCGGCGCGCGCCAGATGTGGTGCCGCCGCCGGTGCGACGCGACGCGCCCACAGCACCAGCAGGCCCAGCGTGATGCCGGGCAGGATGTAGCCTTCCGAGCCGTTCAGGCCGAAATCGCCGAGCGCGGCCACCCCGCGATCGAGCATCACGAAGCTGGCCACGCCCATCCAGGCGCCCAACTGCCCGTAGCCAGCCAGGCGGCGCAGAAAGCGGTGCAGGTAGGTCAGGATGAACAGCGCGATGAAGCCGCTGTCCAGCCACGCGCCCCACACCTTGCCGTAAACATGAAAAAGACCGCTGCCGATGCCGACCAGGCCGATGAGGCAGCCGAGCAGCCGCACCTCGCCGCCGATGTCGCGTGGATAGCGGCGATGGCATAGCATCCACGCCACCCACAAGAAGGCCAGGTTGCTGAAGGCATTGACCGGCTCCGACCACCATTCCGGCCCGATGCGTTCGCAATACCCGTCGATGGCGTCGAAGGGGGTCATTGTGGGCCGGTTATTTGCGAGGTTGCACGACGCAACCGGCTTCCGTCACGACCCAGTCGAGCGGGCGGTCGTGGGCCGCTTCGGCCACTTTGGCCAGACGCGCCAGTTCAAAACCGACGCCGACGGTGACCGGCGCCGGCTGCAGCGCCGCCAGCGTACGGTCGAAATAGCCGCCGCCGTAACCAATGCGATAGCCGCGTGAATCGAAGCCATTGACGGGGACCAGCAACACATCGGGGCGCACGCTGGCGCCACTGGCCGGGTGCGGAATACCGTAACGGTCCGGCACCAAAGGTGCGCCGGGGGCCCAGTGGCGGAACAGCAATGGCTGGTCGGCGGCGGTGACCACGGGCAGCGCCAGTTGGCGGTTGCTCGTGCCGGCGGCCCAACGGGTGAGCAATTCGCGCAAATCGGGCTCGCCACGGAACGGCCAGCAAAAACCCAGCGTCGAAGGCTGCAGGGTCCACAGCAGCCGGTCCACGTGAGAGGCGATGGCGGCGGTCAGGCGGCGTCGGGCGACGGGATCGAGCGCCTCGCGCTCGGCAATGAGCCGTTCCCGCAAGGGACGGCGATCAAGAGTATCTGTGACCACGTGCTATGCTGGTCCGGCAGAAAAATGGGGGAATGTTACGTGATGAGGCTGACGTTGTGCGTGTTGTCCGCAATCTGGGTGGCGTTGGGCGGACAAGCGGCGCATGCCGACATTGGTGACGACCGCATTCTCGCCGCCCGCGATGCCGCCGGCCGGGGCGATATCGCGCGCCTGGGCGCGCTGGTGGCGGCGCCGAGCGCCCACGTACTCGAACCCTACGTCACCTATTGGTGGCTGGCCGCGCGCAATGCGCGCCCGAGCGAGCCCATCCCGACCGACGACGTGCGCGTCTTCCTGGTCCGCAATGAAGGTTCCTGGCTCGCCGAGAAGCTGCGCGGCGAATGGCTCAAGCGGTTGGGCAAGGAAGGCCAATGGCCGCTCTTCAACAGTGAATACGAGCGCCTGCAGGCCCCCGACCAGGAGCTGCAATGCTATGCCATCCAGGCGGCGGGGCCGGCATCGGGCGTAGCCCTGCAGGCGTTCGAGCGCCAATGGCTGGCCATCATCGACATGCCGGACGCCTGCTGGCCAGCGGCGCGCCAACTGGTGGACGTCGGCCGCCTCAAGGCCGACGACATCTGGGCGCGCTTCCGCCGCCAGATCGAAGCCAAGCGCCTGACCGGCGCCAGCCTGACGGCCAGTCTGTTGCCCATCGGCCAGGCCCCGGACGCCAGCCAACTGGCCCGCGCCTATGGTGATCCGGTCAAGTTCCTGGTCAGCCCCGCCGCCCGCAACACCGCGTCGCGCTCCGCCCGCGAGACGACGCTCGCCGCCTTGGCCCAGATGGCCCGTGCCGGCGATGTCGGCGTG
>JASGFB010000145.1:0-8354 GCA_047605765.1 Rhodocyclaceae bacterium | reverse complement strand
CCCGCCCAGGACGGCACGTACTGAACCGTCTCAGCGGTGCGTCGCCCTGGCGGGCCCGAGGGCCTTCTGCAGAATGGGCGTGTCAAGCCACTCGCCGAACTTGAGCCCGACGGCCTTCATGACGCCCACATCCTCGAAGCCGAACCGGCGGTGCAAGGCGATGGACGCCGGATTGTGTCCGCCAAGGACCGCCACTACCTGCCGCGCGCCCCAGCGCTCGGCTTCGTCCAGGGCCTGTGCGAGCAAGGCCGAACCGACGCCCTTGCCGACGGCATCGGCATCGAGATAGATCGAGTCTTCCAGGGTAAAGCGATAGGCGCTGCGCGTGCGGAAGTAGTTCATGTACGCATAGCCCAGGATACGGCCTTCTTCTTCCGCCACCAGGTAGGGCAGCCCTGCCTGGGTGATCTTGTCGAAACGCTCGCGCATCTCGGCCTCGTCGGGCGGGATTTCCTCGAAAGTGGCGGTGTCGTGGAGAACGTAATGCCGGTAGATGGCAGTGATCGCCGGTATGTCGGCGTGAGTTGCGGCGCGCAGATTCATGGCAGCAGTCTACGCTGCCGCGCGGCCCGCCGCCACCGGCCGGCCGCGCGCAAGACACGTCAGCGTTTGACGATGAGCCCGTTCTGCTGGCTGGCGAAATAGGCGGCCAGGTCTTCGATGTCCTGTCGGCTCAGCGGCGCCGCCATGCCCTTCATGATTTCGTTCTTGCGCTTGCCGTTCTGGTACGACAACAGCGAATGCACCAGGTAATCGGCGTTCTGTCCGGCCAGGCGCGGGTACATCGTCAATTGGCTATTGCCATCGACGTTGTGGCAGGCGGCGCAGGCGGCCGACTTGGCCTTGCCGCGCAATGGGTCACCGGCGGCATGGACCGGTTGCGCCAGCATCAGCAGGATCGCCGCCACGCTGGCGGCACAGCCAAAGGCTCGTGTCATGGCGGCGGCCCTCATTTGACTTTGGCGTAATACGCGGCGATGTCCGCCATGTCCCGCTCGGAGAGCGAATTGGCGATGCTGCGCATGTCGGCGTGATCACGTTCGCCCGATTTGTAGGCCTTGAGCGCGGCGACGATGTAATCGGCGTGCTGCCCGCCCAGCTTGGGCACCTGGTAAACCTCGGGAAACGCCGTGCGGTATCCCGGGATACCGTGACAGCCAATGCACATGGAGATCTTCTTCTGCCCGATCTGCGCTCGCATGTCCGCGGCATGGGCCGGGATCTGCGCGAGGGCCAGGGCGGCCATCGACAGCACTGCCATTGTTCTCATTGAGGTCTCTCTGTTCGTTCTGTGTGTTGTCGCAGAACCTTGTCATGACCCGAGGCAATGCCGCACCGCCGATCGACGACAGGCTCCCAGCAGAGCACCGCTTGCGCAGCGAGGCCGTCGACGCGGAGTCTCCCGCCCACGGCGACCTTGAATCCCTGCGGCCACGCGTGCACGTCCAGCGTCGAAGATCTGGCTTTATTCTACAGGATGGTTTTATTGACGAAAATCAATGCGCAACCCTGAACATTCTGGATTGCAACTATCTTGCACCGCCACGCGCCCTCTTGGGCGCATCGGCGGCAGGCCGTCGCAGGCGATCAGCCCAGGAATTTACGCGCCCAGAACAGGCCCGTGATGGTCTTGGCGTCGGTGATGCGGCCATCGAACACGGCCGCTTCGGCTTCATCCAACGGCATCTCGAAGACTTCGAGGAACTCCCCTTCGTCCAGGCGCTGCTGCCCCAGCGTCAGTTGGCGCGCCAGGAAGATTTCGATGCGTTCGTCCGAATAGCCAATGCAGGTGTGCATGGTGCCCAGATGCGCCCATTGGGCCGCCGCATAGCCGGTTTCTTCGAGCAGTTCGCGCTGCGCGCATACCAGGGGATCTTCGTCGGCATCGAGCTTGCCGGCCGGCAATTCGATGAATACGCGCCCCACCGGGTAGCGGAACTGCCGCTCCATGACGAGCACGCCGGGGCGCGTCTCGGCAATGATGATGGCCGCACCGGGATGGCGTACGAACTCGCGCCAGCCCTCGCCCCCGTCGGGCAGCCGGATACGGTCGCGATCGACCTTGAGCAGCTTGCCCTCGAAAACACGCTCGCCTTCGATGCGTTCTTCTTTCAGAGAATCCATGTCTATGTCCTAGTACGGGCGGCCGGCGGGCCGCCAAAATGATCGGCGCCTCAGCCCGGTGCCCGCATGACGGGCACATCGCGGTGCCGCAGCAGCATGCGGTCGATGGCGTTGAGGGCATCGAAGGTGTCGCGGAAATCGGCAAACAGGAGTGCGTCATCGGGCATGTCCGCGTACGAAGGCAGACTCTTGCGCACCCGTTCGAAGATCTCGCCAAAACAGCGTTTGCCGTCGATCTGGCGCAGCACGCGGCTGGCATATTTGCCGGCGTCGACCTGGGCCAGGGTTCGCGACGGAGCATGCTGCAACATCACCGGCTGGCCCTTTTTACCGGCCTCGAAGATGTCGGCCAGCATGCCGCCATTCAAGACGTCATGGAAAAAAAACGGCACGTAGTCGGCGTCGCCATAAGGGGCCGTGCAGGCCGGCCCCGGCGTGGCGTAGAACAGATGACGCGTGAGGGCGCCACCGATGAGCTCCGCGATCTCGGCTTGGCGGCGGCGCGGCAGGGCACGCAGGCGGCCGGCCAACTGCACCTGCTGGGGAGCCAGCATCAGGTGCGGCAGGTACGGCGCCCGCCCGCGATGAACATCGGAGAACTCCAGGTGCAGCCCATGCCCCTGCGCCAGCCAGTCAAACAGTTCGCCCACCGTGTAGGCGCGATCCTGCGAGTGCAGCAGCAAATCATAGATGCCGGCATCACCGCGCTCATGATCGTTGTAAAGATCGTCGCCACGCCGGAACCAGTTGGTCTCGGGCAGACCGGCCAGCATGTGTTTGGCCAGATCGATGCGGGCGGGAATCCCCTCCTCAGGCTCGCTCGCGAGGCGTAGCAACGACTGCATCTGGTAGACACCGGTGCGGCCGATCTGGCCGTAGACCATCAGGCCCATTGCCCCGTCCGGCTTGAGCACGGCGCGCAGCGCACGCAGCCCGGCGTCCGGATCGGCCAGATGATGCAGCACGCCGCAGCAGTTAATGTAGTCGAAGGGCTCCAGCCCGAGGGTGGGCAGGTCGAGCAGCGATTCACGCAGCCAGGTGATGTTGTCCAGACCGCGGATCTGAGCGCGCCGCTGCGCGATGGCAATGCTGGCCTCGGAGAGATCGAGGTGCACGATGCGAGCGTCGGTGTCGCGCAGTTGCTCGGCCAGAAAGATGCTGGCATCGCCCGTGCCGCCTCCCGCCACCAGTACGCGGAAGCCGCCGTCGAAGCGCTGGCGGCCAGCGAAGCAGTAGTGATTGATCATCGGCAGGTCGTCCAGCCAGGTACGGGCCAAGCGCTTGCGATCGTCCTCGGGGTCGACGGGCGGATACGGCAGTGCTTCGTATTGCGCCCGCACGTCGGGCAAGAAGTTGCCGTCGGCGGCAGGTGGCGTACTCATGGTGGTCCCTTGGCGGGCGTGGCGCTACCCGCGCCGCGCGATCGGGCGGCGCCTGCGGTCTCGCCTAACGGGCAGGTTTGCCGGGCCGCGCGAGCAGGTACCGGAAGACGTAGCCTGGGAAGGCGAAGACGGCGAACAGGAACAGGCCGACAAAGTAGAACTGCCAGCCCTGCGCGTAGACGCTGCCATAAAGGCGCGATTCTATCAGCGCGCACAGCCCGCCCAGCAGGGCGAACAGCGCCGCCCATTCGAGCAGGATGATCCAGAACGGCTTGTGGGGGCGCCGCCACGCGATCAGGCCGAAGACCCGGTGCGACAGAAACGGCAGGTTGGCGGCGGCAATGAACAATGCGAGCAACAGTGCGCGCCCGATTCCGATATCCATTGCCTGGCCGCCTTTCGATCCGATCAGATGGAGCTGCGCAAGACGATCACGCACAACTCCATGAGGCCGCTGGGGAACAGGCCCAGCAGCGCCACGGCCAGCACATTGACCGACAGCACGGCACGCACGCCCCACCCCGCCGCGATGGGCGCGGTTTCGGTGGCATCGTCGAAGAACATCACCTTGACGACACGCAGGTAGTAATACGCGCCGATCAGCGAGAACAGCACGGCCACCACGGCGAGCTTCAGGTGATCGGCGGCGATGACCGACTGCAGCACGAAGAACTTCGAGAAGAAGCCGACGAAGAACGGGATGCCCGCCATGGAGAACATGACGATCGCCATCATGGCCGCCCACCAGCTCGAGCGGCGGTTGAGGCCCTTCAGGTCGTCGATGTTTTCGGCATCGAAGCCGGCGCGCGACATGAGCAGCAGGATGCCGAAGCCGGCCAGCGTGGTGATCAGGTAGGTCACCGAATAGAACATCGCCGAGGCATAGGCGTTATAGACAAAGTGGCGCTCGCCATCGACCACGCCGCACGCCATGCCCAGCAGCAGGAACCCCATGTGCGAAATGCCCGAGTACGCCAGCATGCGCTTGATGTTGCTCTGCGCGATGGCCGCCACGTTGCCCAGAATGATCGACAGGATGCCGACGATGAGCAGCATCTGCTGCCACTGATCGGCCAGATCCCACATGCCGATGGCCAGCAGGCGGAAGGCCATTACGAAGGCGGCGAGCTTGGGCGTCGAAGCCACCAGCAGCGTGATCGAGGTCGGCGCGCCTTGATAGACGTCCGGGATCCACATGTGGAACGGCACCACGCCCAGCTTGAAGCACACACCAGCCACCACGAACACCAGTCCGAACAGCAGCACGGTGCGGTTGGCCTGCCCTTCGTACAGCGCACGCGCCACATCGATGATCGACAGCGTGCCGGTCGCGCCGTACACCATCGAAATGCCGTACAGCAACAGGCCGGAGGCCAGCGCGCCGAGCACGAAATACTTCATCGCCGCTTCGGTCGAGCGTGACGAATCGCGGTCGATCGCCACCAGGGCGTAGGAGCCGAGCGACAGCAGTTCGAGGCCCAGGTACACCGTGATCAGGCTGCCCGCCGAGATCAGCACCATGATGCCCAACAGCACGAACAGGACGAGCAGATAGTATTCGGCCGATTCGAGATTGCGGTCCGCCATGTAGCGGCGGTTGTACAGCAGCACCAGGGCGGTACCGAAGCAGGCAAAAATCTTGAGGGCGTTGGCCATCGGGTCGGCCAGGTACATGCCGCCGAAAGTGACACCCGGCGCGCCGCGGGCGCCCAGCCATTGGCTCAGCCATAGCGCCAGGCTTTGCAGGGATTCGCCGAGCGAGGACAGATGGAGCCGTTCGGCGAACATCAGGCCAAGCTGCTGGACCAGGAAGTCCGGGCTGATCAACGCAAACAGCGTGATGAAACCCGTCGCCAGGACCGAGAACTGGGCCATGCCGTAGGCCATGCCGGTGGCCCCTCGCTTCATCAGCGCGGTCAGCAGCAGGACGAGCACCGTCATGCCGGCAAGAAAGATCTCGGCAGCGGCGGGATATAGGTTAGGGATCTGAAAGTCCATCGTTCGCCTGTGTACTTATTCGTTCTGAGGTGGCTGTCCGCTCACTGCAACTTGCTCTGCGCCACGTGGGCCAGCAGATCGGCCACCGAAGCATGCATGATCTGCGTGACCGGGAAGGGGTACAGGCCCATGGCCAGTACGCACACCGCCAGCACGGCCAGGAAGAAGAACTCGCGACGATTGATGTCGACCAGTTCGGCCACGTGCGCGTTGCCGATGGCGCCGAACACCACGCGCTTGTACATCCATAGCGTATAGGCCGCGCCCAGGATCAGCGTGGTCGCCGCCGCGAAGCCCGTCCAGAAATTGAACTGCACCGCGCCCAATACCACCATGAATTCGCCCACAAAGCCGCTGGTGGCCGGCAGGCCGGCATTGGCCATGGCGAACAGCATGAAGAAGGCGGCGAACTTGGGCATGACATTCACCACGCCGCCGTAGTCGGCGATGTTGCGGCTGTGCATACGGTCATAGAGCACGCCGATGCACAGGAACATGGCGCCGGACACGAAGCCGTGCGAAATCATCTGCACCAGCGCGCCTTCGACACCCACCGCGTTGAACATGAAGAAACCCAGCGTCACGAAGCCCATGTGCGAGATCGACGAGTACGCCACCAGTTTCTTCATGTCGGTCTGCACCAGCGCGACGAAGCCGATGTAGATCACGGCGATCAGCGACAGGCCGATCATCAGCGGCGCGAAGGCATGGGCCGCGTCCGGCACGATGGGCAGCGAGAAGCGCAGGAAGCCATAGGCGCCCAGCTTCAGGGCAATGGCGGCCAGCACCACCGAACCGCCCGTGGGGGCTTCGACGTGGGCATCCGGCAGCCAGGTATGCACCGGCCACATCGGCACCTTGACGGCGAACGAGGCCAGCAAGGCGAAGAAGATATACGTCTGCGCCGAGGCCGAGATGCGCAGGTCGTGCCAATCGAGGATGCTGAAGCTGCCGCCTGAGTTCTGGAACAGGTAGATGAACGCCAGCAGCATCAGCAGCGAGCCGAGCAGCGTATAGAGGAAGAACTTGATCGCCGCATACACGCGGTTGGCGCCCCCCCAGATGCCGATGATCAGGTACAGCGGAATCAGCGAGGCTTCGAAGAACACATAGAACAGCACGGCGTCGAGCGCCGAAAAGATGCCGTTCATGAGCCCCGACATGATCAGGAAGGCAGCCAGGTATTGCGACACCTTGGTCTGGATGACTTCCCACGCCGCAATCACCACGATGACCGTGATGAAGCTGTTGAGCAGCAGGAACGGCATCGAGATGCCATCCACGCCGAGCGTGTAATGCACGTTGAAGTACGCGATCCAGGGCGACGATTCGACGAACTGCATGGCGCTCGTGCCGACGTCGAAATGCGTATACAGAGGGATCGTGACGAGGAACCCCGCGATGGCGGCCACCAGCGAGATCCAACGCGCGAGCTCGTTGCGATCGCGCCCCAGCGCCAGCGCCAACGCGCCGCCCGCTATGGGGATCCAAATCGCAAGACTGAGGTAGGGCACTCCGGTCATCTGAACTATTCCGTCAATTTTTTGAGTTTTCTATCGCACAGAGCGAGCGCTTACAGACCCAGGCCCCAAGGCTTGAATGCCCACAGCATCACCACGACGCCGATGATGATCCAGAAGGCGTACTGATACACCAGGCCGGTCTGCACGAAACGCGACAGGCGAGCCACTGCCGCCACCACGCTGGCCGAACCATTGACGGCCAGACCATCGATGACGGCCTGGTCGCCGGCTCGCCACAGGCTGCGGCCCAGCAGGCGCGCCCCCCCGGCAAAGACGATCTCGTTGAAACGGTCGAAGTAGTACTTGTTCTCGAGCACGCGGTACACGAAGCCGAAGCGCGCCTGGATGGCGGCCGGGATGTCCGGACGCTTGAGGTAGAAGAACCACGACACCACCACACCGGCCAGTGCCAGCCAGAACGGCGCAGTGGTCAGCCCGTGCAGGCCCATTGCCATGGCGCCATGGAATTCCTCGCCCAGTTCATGCAGCACGTTGTGTGCGTCGGCCACGAAGATCACGCCATGGAACCATTCGCCGAACAGCATCGGCTCGATGGTGAAGGCGCCGATCAGCACCGAGGGGATAGCCAGCAGCACCAGCGGCAGCCACACCACCCAGGGCGATTCGTGCGGCTTCTGCCCAGGCGCCAGGCCATGGTGATGTGCGTCGTCGTGGGATTCTTCGTCGTGGGACGCGTGCTCGTCGCCATGGCCGTCATGGCCATGCTCGTCGTGGGCATGGGCGTCATGGGCGTGCGTCTTGCCGAAGCGCTCTTCACCATGGAACACCAGGAAGTACATGCGGAACGAGTAGAAAGCGGTGACGAAGACACCCACGATCACACAGAAATACGCGTATTTGGCGCCCCACAGGTGCGACAGCTGCACCGCCTCGATGATCGAATCCTTCGAATAGAAACCCGACAGGAACGGCATGCCGATCAAGGCCAGCGAACCGATCAGCGAGGTGAACCAGGTGATCGGCATGTACTTCCACAGGCCGCCCATGTTGCGGATGTCCTGATCATGGTGCATGCCGATGATGACCGAGCCGGCGCCCAGGAACAGCAAAGCCTTGAAGAAAGCGTGCGTCATCAGGTGGAACACCGCGGCCGAGTAGGCCGAGGCCCCCAGGGCGACCGTCATGTAGCCGAGCTGCGACAGCGTGGAATACGCCACCACGCGCTTGATGTCGTTCTGGATGATGCCGAGAAAGCCCATGAACAGCGCCGTAATCGCACCGATCACGAGGATGAAGTTCAGCGCCGTATCAGACAGCTCGAACAGCGGCGACATGCGCGACACCATGAAGATGCCGGCCGTCACCA
>JASGFB010000144.1:0-8420 GCA_047605765.1 Rhodocyclaceae bacterium | reverse complement strand
CCCCCGCCCCCCCCCCCCCCCCCCCCCCCGCCCGCGCCCCTGCGGGGGCGCGGCGGGTGCCGGTTGGGTGCGGACCGTCGCCGGCGCGTACTGGGCACCGCCGCCGGTGGCCCGGTTGAGGGTGATCCAGGCCTGCAGGCGTTCTTTTTGCACGCCGAGCAAGGTCTGCTGGGCACTGAGCATGGCGCGGCGCGCGTCTTCCAGTTCGAGCAGGTTGCTGGCGCCTTCGCGGTAACGGTGTTCGACGGTGGTGAAGAACTGTTGGTACTGGCTGGCTGCCAGGCGCGCGTTTTCGGCGCGCTCATGCGCGGCGGCATAGCGAGTGAGCGCGTTTTCCACGTCCTGGATGGCGCTGCGCGCTTTTTCTTTGTAGCCGGCCAGGGCTTCGTCATAGCGTGCCTGGGCGGCCTTGACGGCAGCGCTGCGGCGGCCGCCGTCGAAGATCGGCAGGCTCAGCGAGGGGCCGAAGGACCAGGTGCCGAGCGACAGGCCGCCGCCTCCGCTGTTGCCGGTGACCGAATAGCCGAGCGCCCCGTTGAGCGACACGCGCGGGTAGCGGTCGGCCTCGGCCAGGCCGATATCGGCCGAGGTGGCGGCCAGGTTGCGCTCGGCGGCGCGTACGTCGGGCCGCTGCATGACAGCCTGCGCCGGAATTGCGATGTCGAAGCGGCGCGGTTCGGGCAGGCGGTCCAGCCCGGTGGGCGAAACCGCCAGCAAGCGGGCGAGTTCGGGGCGCGCCATGCCGGTCAGCCGGGTGATGAGGTTTTCCAGTTGCTGGCATTGCGCGCGTGCGCTGGCCACGCGCGTGCGCGCCTCGGCCACCGACGCGGTGGTGCGGATCGCCTGGTAGGGCGCCGTGAAGCCGGCGGCCACGCTTTCGGCTGTGAGCTTGCTGGTGGCTTCGCGCGATTCGACGTCCTGCTCGCTGAGGGCCAGGTCAGATTGGCAGGCGCGGTGGCTCAGGTAGGCGTCGGCAACGTCGGCCGCCAGGCTCACGCGCGCATCGGCCAGGGTTGCCAGTTGCGCTTCTTCGCGCGCTGCGGCGCCTTCCTTGCCGCGTGCGACGGCGCCGAACAGGTCGAGCTCCCAGGACGAATCCAGCGAGAACCAGCCACTGTTGGTGGGGCCGGATGTTTTGCTGGCGTCGGCGCGCTGGCCACCGGCACTGGCGCCCGTGCTGGGGCCGGCGGCGGCGTTGGCCTGGGTGTGATAGGCGCGCGATTCGTTCAGGCGGGCCATGGCGGCTTCCAGGGTCGGGCTGTACTGGAAGGCGGTGTCGACCAGTTGGTCGAGTGCCGGATCGGACAGTTCGGCCCACCAGGCGCTGGGCATCGGCTGGGCGTGGTCGCGATGGGCGGCCGGCGAAGTCCAGCGCGCGGGTACGTCGGTGCCGGAAAGTTGCGGTGCGTGGTAGTTGGGGCCCACGGTCATGCATCCGACCAGCGGGAGGGTGAGACAGAGCGCGCCGCGGCGGGCCGCCAGCGCGGTACGGCTGAACATGCGTGATCCTCTTTCGTGGGGGCTTGGCGGGTGGTGCGAGTGCTGCCGACCGCCCTGGCTTAGGGCCCGATCGCTCGCCGAGGTTCCGTCGCACACCGGCGCCACGCCGCGCAAAGATGCGGCGCGGCGCCGGCAGTGTCAAGTCCGCGCGCCGTCCGGTGCGATCGAAGCGGATGCCCGTGGCGTGGTGTACAACGAGAGCGGGGGCTGCTGCGGATCGGGCGGCGCCGGGCGCAGGAACGTGGATTGCCGCCGTGCCGGCGCGGCCCTCGGCGGGCACGCATCAATCACGCATGGGAGAACGAATGTGACCCGCAAGAACACGATTTGTCTCTGGTATGACGGTACCGCGCTGGAGGCCGCCCAGTTCTACGCCAGAACCTTTCCCGATAGCGCGGTCGGCACGGTGCTGCGCGCGCCCGGCGACTATCCGGCCGGCAAGGAGGGCGACGTGCTGACGGTGGAATTCACCGTCATCGGCATCCCCTGCCTGGGGCTCAACGGGGGCCCGGAATTCCCCCACAGCGAAGCTTTTTCGTTCCAGGTGATGACCGATGATCAGGCCGAAACCGATCGCCTGTGGAACGCCATCATCGACCACGGCGGCAAGGAAAGCGAATGCGGCTGGTGCAAGGACAAATGGGGTCTGTCATGGCAGATCACCCCGCATGCCCTGACCGCCGCCATCGCCGACCCCGACCCGGCAGCAGCCCGGCGCGCCTTCGAGGCGATGATGGGGATGCGCAAGATCGATATCGCGACCATCGAAGCGGCCCGGCGCGGCTGACGCGCCTGCTCTGCCACGCAGGCCCGGCGGCGCTTGCCCGACCGGTTGCACCTGCCATGGCATCCGCCTGGAAGCTGGCCCCTCGCGCAGCCGCGTCAACGGGGTGCCGCCGCGTACAATTTGCCTCTCTTCGGTTCCGTACGCCTCACGCCCGCCATGAATGAGCGAATCAACCGTCGTACGGTGACCACACGCGAGCCTGCGGATGTCGAGGCGTTTCTGGCGCGCACCGGCGCAGCGCTGCACCTGGGCGCGGTGGACGCCTGGCCCAGCCCGGTGCGGGTGCTGGCGGAGCTGATGGCGGTTGCCAACCAGGCCATGTTCCTGACCTGGGGCCCCGAGCGGCGCATCATCTACAACGACCTCTACGCCGAGATCATGGGTTCCCGGCACCCGGCCGGCTTCGGCCAGCCATTCGACGAGGTGTGGGCGGACATCCTGGACGAAGTCGGGCCGATGCTGGCGCGCGCCTACCAGGGCCAATCCACGGCGATGGACGACATCGAACTGTGGTTCGAGCAGGATGGCCGGCGCAGCGAGCGTCATTTCTCGTTTTCGTATTCGCCGGTGCGCACCGTCGATGGCCGTATCGGCGGCGCTTTCTGCGCCTGCACCGAGACGACCTCCGGCGTGCTGGCCGAGCGCGCCGCCACGCGGGCCCACCAACACCTGCACCGGCTGTTTGCCCAGGCGCCGAGTTTCATTGCCATCCTGCAGGGGCCGAACCACGTATATGAATTCGTCAATGACGCCTACACGCGCCTCATCGGCGGACGCGCATGCGTGGGGGTGGGGGTGGGAGAAGCCCTGCCGGAAGTCGTCAGCCAGGGTTTCATCGCCTTGCTGGACACGGTGTACCAGAGTGGCAGGCGCTACATTGCCAGCGGCATGTGCGTGCGGCTTCAGAGCCCGCCGGGCCACGCGCCTTGCGACTATTACCTGGATTTCATCTACGAACCGATCCTGGACGATGCGGGCAATGTGTCCGGCATATTCGTCGAAGGCCATGACGTCACCGATGCGTATCTGGCGCGCCAGGCGGAGGCCGCGACCACCGAGCGATATCGCGATCTGTTGTCGGCCATGGGCGAGGGCCTGCTGATCCTGGACGACGAACTGCACGTCATCGAAGCCAACGATTCGGCGCTGGCCCTGGGGGCGCGCTCGCGCGATCAGGTCATTGGCCAGCCTTACCTTGCTATCTGGCCCCGCGCCGCCGGCAGCGCCATCGAGACGGCCTACCGGCGCGCGGTCGCCGAGCGCATCGCCTTCTCGCTCGAATACGCCTGCCGCCCGGGCGATCAGCCGATGTGGATGGATGTGCACATCTATCCCATCCGCGGTGGCATCGCGGCGTTCTACCGCGACATCACGCAGCTCAAGCGAGCGTCGCTCGAAGTGCAGCGCAGCCGTGATCGTTTTCAGGCCGCCGTGCAGGCCATCGGCGTGATGTGGACCAATGATTCGGAGGGCCGCATGCGGGCGCCGCAACCCGGCTGGTCGGAACTCACCGGCCAGGCGCCGGAAGATTACCAAGGCTATGGCTGGGCCGCCGTGGTGCATCCCGACGATGTGGCGCCCACCGTGCAATCGTGGGAAGCCGCGGTCAGTGCCGGCCACACCTATCAATTCGAACACCGTGTGCGCCGGCGCGATGGTCAATGGCGCCTGTTTTCCATCAAGGCCGAGCCGGTCTTCGGCGCAGACGGACATATCGTCGAATGGGTGGGCGTGCACATCGACATCACCGATGCGCGCCGCGACAGCGAAGCCCTGCTCGCCGCCAGCCGCCAGAAGGATGAATTCCTCGCCGTGCTCGCCCACGAGCTGCGCAACCCCTTGGCGCCGATCCGCAATGCCGCCCAGATTCTGACCGTGCCGACCCTTACCAACGAGCACCTGGCGGCCTGCCGCGCAATCATTGCCCGCCAGATCGGGCATATGGCGATGCTGCTCGACGATCTGCTCGATGTGTCGCGCGTGAGTCGCGGCCGATTCGAATTGCGCAAGGCCTACGTCAGCCTGCGCACGGTCGTCGACAGCGCCGTCGAGACATGCCGGCCGCTGATCGAGCGCAAGCGCCACGCCCTGCGCGTCGAACTGCCGGCCGGCGACGTCACGCTCGAAGCCGATCCGCTGCGCCTGTCCCAGGCCCTGACCAATCTGCTGACCAATGCGGCCAAGTACACCGACGAGGGCGGCCATATCGACCTCATCGCAACGATCGCGCCGTCCGGCGACCTGCATGTGGATGTGCGCGACGACGGCATCGGCCTGAACCCGGACGCGTGCGAGCGCATCTTTGAGATGTTCGTGCAGGTGCAGGCGACAGGTTCGCAACCGGAAGGTGGCCTGGGCATTGGCCTGGCCCTGACACGCGGCCTCATCGAGTTGCATGGTGGCCGTGTCGGCGCGCACAGCGCGGGACTCGGCATGGGTGCGCTGTTCACGATCGTGCTGCCGGCAGGCATCGTCCAGGCGCCCGTCGCGTTGGCCCGGACGGCAGCCATTGCGTGCGAGGCGGCGCACGGTGCGGGGCAATCGGTGCGGATACTCATCGCCGACGACAACCGGGACGCCGCCGAGAGCCTGGGGCTGTTGCTCGAACTGTCCGGTTATGTCGTCGACATTGCCAACGATGGCAAATCGGCGCTCGCCGCCTGCGCGCGCAGCCATCCGCACATCGCCCTTCTGGATATCGGCATGCCGGACATCGACGGCTACGAACTGGCCCGCCGCCTGCGGTGCGAGGCCTGGGGCAGGGACATGAAGCTCGCCGCCATCACCGGATGGGGCGGTGAGGAACACCAGCGCGCGGCCCACGCCGCCGGCTTCGATGCCCATTTCACCAAGCCCGTCGAACCGGGCGTCGTCATGGCCTGGGTGCGCGAGCGGGCGGGGTGACGATGCGCCTGCTGCTGCCGCCTGACTGCCGTACCGCCAGCCGCGATCGTTGACGCACTGCGCCGCGCAGCAGGGCGGCGCAGGGGGCGGTGCGCGCTTTATTTTCCCGATTGCTGCAAAGGTTTTTTGTCCTGGCGGCGCTTTATCCGCCCGCGCTGCGGCGCAACAATCAACACCCACCCCACGACGCCGGCCATTCGAAGCCGTGCAGATACACGACCATGACGCGTACTTCCCCTCATCCCCAGACCCGTGCGACGCTCCCCTTGCTGGCCCTGGCCGTCGGTGCATTCGGCATCGGCACGACCGAATTCGGCCCCATGGGCATGCTGCCGACGATTGCCCAGGGCGTGGATGTTTCGATCCCCACCGCCGGCATGCTCGTGTCGGCGTATGCCGTTGGCGTGATGGTCGGTGCCCCGATCATGACGCTATTGCTGGCGCGTTGGCCGCACCGCAAGGCGCTGATCGCGCTGATGGCCATCTTCACCCTGGGCAATCTGCTGTCGGCCATGGCACCCAATTACGCCAGCCTGCTGGCGGCACGCGTCATCACCAGCTTCAACCATGGCGCGTTCTTCGGCCTCGGCTCGCTGGTCGCCGCCAGCCTGGTGCCTCGCGAGAAACAGGCCAGCGCTGTGGCGGCGATGTTCATGGGCCTGACGATCGCCAACATCGGCGGCGTACCGGCGGCGACCTGGCTGGGCCAGACCATGGGCTGGCGTGAATCCTTCGCGGCCATCGCCGTGCTTGGCGTGGTGGCAATGGCGTCGCTGCGCTATGCCTTGCCGCCGGGCAGCAGCGGCAAGCTGCCGGATGTGCGCGCCGAGTTGCGCGTGCTCACGCGTCCCGCCGTGCTGATGGCGCTGACCACGACGGTGACCGGCGCGGGCGCGATGTTCGCCCTGTACACCTACATCAATCCTTCTCTGGAAACGCTGACCCAGGCGTCGCCCGGCTTTGTCACGGCCATGCTGGTGCTGATCGGTGTCGGTTTTACGCTTGGCAATACGCTGGGGGGCAAGCTGGCGGATCGCTCGGTCGATGGCGCGCTGATCGGCTTCCTGCTGGTGCTGCTGGTCAGCATGTTGGCCTTTCCGTGGCTGGCCTCGAGCAAGCTCGGTGTGGCGCTGGCCCTGCTGGTATGGGGTACGGCCGCTTTCGCCGTGGTGCCGCCTCTGCAGATGCGCGTGATGCGCGCCGCCACCGGGGCGCCGGGATTGGCCTCTTCGGTCAACATCGGCGCCTTCAATCTCGGCAACGCATTGGGCGCCGCGCTGGGCGGGGCCGTACTGCAGGCCGGCTTCGGTTATGCGGCGGTGTCCATCGCCGGCAGCACGCTGGCCGCCACGGCCCTCGTCCTGGTGTTCGCCCAATTGCGTGTCACGCGCAGTGAGCTCGCGCGCGTCCAGGCCTGCGGGTAAGCGCCGATGGATGGGATGAATCTGTTGCACCGCCGTCCTGCGTTCGCCCGCGGCCATCCTCACAGACTTTGCGCCCCTCGGTTTCTTGTGGGTCTCGGGCGAGATCCGATCTTAATGACCCCCTGACACTTCATTCGCCGATGCACTGACGAAGCAAGGCAATAGAGGCGTAACACGGCGTCTCTCCTGCAGCACATGGGTGTAGATCATCGTGGTCTGCAGGTTGTTGTGACCGAGCAATAGCTGAATCGTCCGGACATCTGTGCCGCTAGCCAGCAGATGGGTCGCAAACGAGTGTTGTAGCGTATGGACGCTTGCGTGCTTATGGATGCCGGCCTCGTTCAGCGCAGCCTTGAAGCCCCGCTCTACGGTAGAGGGAGAAGCAAACCAGCGAACTTGCAAGCCGCTCTTGCCCCAAGGTCGCGTCACCGCGGAAGGAAACACAAACTGCCAAGCCAAGGAGCTTGCGGCGTTCGGGTACTTTCGCGCGAGTGCATTCGGCAGAGGTGCGAGCCCACCACCACGCAGGCGATCGTCAGTATGCAACTTAACCACTCGCATCAGTTGCTCCTGCATGGGCTCCCGCAATCGCTCGGGGAGCATTGAGGTTCGATCCTTGCTGCCCTTGGCTGCGCGGACATGGATGGCACTCGCATCGAAGTCCACATCCTTCACGCGCAACGTGCAGCACTCATTGACCCGCAATCCCGTCCCATAGATCAGCCGTGCCATCAGTCCTGCCACGCCAGACATCTTGCCCAGTATCGCCGTGACCTCCCCTGGGGAGAGCACGACTGGCAAGCGCTTCCGGGCCTGCACGCGCTGCAGACCCTCAATCTGGCTTAGAGGGCGTTCCAGTACTTCCTTGTACAGAAACACCAAGGCATTCAACGCCTGTGTCTGCGTCGCCGCGGCCACATTTCGATCTGCCGCCAGGTGATTCAAGAACATGGCCACCTCACGGCTACCCAGTTCCCGAGGATGGCGCTTGCCATGAAAGAAAATGAAATGGCGCGTCCAATACCAATACGCCTCTTCAGTTCTCAGGCTGAAATGCCGGCGGCGGCATACCTCGTTGAAGATCTGAATCAAGCGCTTGGGGGCAGGGCTATCGAGACCCCATAACTGTCACTCCTTCTGATGAAATCCACAGAGTAGCGCTGGCCTGCCTGTCCGTACTATTGGCAATCGTAGACGGACAGGGCTGACGTATGATTCAATGGAATCATATATTTAAGGCGGATATTTCGTGTCCGTACTATTAACCGTAGACGGACCGACGGGTCCGTCTACTACAAGTTAGATTTCACCTATGAGCGTTTCCCGCCCCGAATGGCCTTGGTTCCTTGCCGAGTATGTTGTTGCTGAGGTACGGCAAGGGCAGGTGTGCTCGTACTCGATCCACAGCTATCTCATCAAATCCGGCTCTCCCGATGGAGCCTACGAAAAAGCCGTCAATTTAGCGGAGCGTCTCGGCGATACGGTCAGAAATGAAGATGGTGCTGTGATTGAATATCATTGCAAAGGGCTGTTCAATCTGGATGCACTGCAAATGGAAACGCTGGAAGATGAAACACATCTTTCAGTCATCGCTCTTCCCTCTGGAACGAGTCCACAGATCAGGAGCAAGAATGAACTGTCACTGTTCTGTCAGCCCCGCTGAGCCGCAGCAACCTAACACTACAGTCAAGCGGAGCGCTGCAAGCTGCGCTCGTAGTTTCCTCAGCGCTGCGCGCTCCGGCGCCCGCTTACTTCCACTACAAGGGCTTCCCCGTCGTTTGCAATAAGCAAACGACGTGTTGATT
>JASGFB010000143.1:0-8524 GCA_047605765.1 Rhodocyclaceae bacterium | reverse complement strand
GGCAGACCAAGCGCTACATCAGCGACAACGACAACTTCCAGCTCAAGTACACCTTTGCCACCGACATGAAGGAAAAACACATCGTGTTCGGTGCCGAGAAGATGCTCAAGCAGAACATCGTCGAAGCCTTCAAGGCGCATCCGGACATCAAGCGCATGACGGTGTACCAGACCTGCGCGTCGGCCCTGATCGGCGACGACATCGACGCGGTGGCGCAGGAGGTGATGGACGAGATGCCCGGCGTGGACATCTTCGTGTGCAATTCGCCCGGTTTCAAAGGCCCCAGCCAGTCCGGCGGCCACCACACCATCAACATCGCCTGGATCAACCAGAAGGTGGGCACGGTCGAGCCGCAGATCACCAGCGACTACGTCATCAACTACGTGGGCGAATACAACATCCAGGGCGACCAGGAGGTGATGGTCGACTACTTCAAGCGCATGGGCATCCAGGTGCTGTCGACCTTCACCGGCAACGGTTCGTACGACGATCTGCGCGCCATGCACCGCGCCCGGCTCAACGTGCTCGAATGCGCCCGTTCGGCCGAATACATCTGCAACGAGCTGCGCGTGCGCTACGGCATCCCGCGCCTGGACATCGACGGCTTCGGCTTCGAGCCGCTGTCGTCCTCGCTGCGCAAGATCGGTCTGTTCTTCGGCATCGAAGACCGCGCCCAGAAGATCATCGACGAAGAGACGGCGCGCTGGAAACCCGAGCTGGACTGGTACAAGGCGCGCCTGCAGGGCAAGAAGGTATGCCTGTGGCCGGGCGGCTCGAAGCTGTGGCACTGGGCCCACGTCATCCACGAAGAGATGGGCCTGGAGGTGGTGTCGGTCTACACCAAGTTCGGCCACCAGGGCGACATGGAAAAAGGCATCGCGCGCTGCGAAGAAGGCGCCCTGGCCATTGACGACCCCAACGAGCTGGAAGGCCTCGAAGCGATGGAGATGCTCAAGCCGGACATCATCTTTACCGGCAAGCGCCCCGGCGAAGTCGCCAAGAAGATCCGCGTGCCCTACCTCAATGCGCACGCGTACCACAACGGCCCCTACAAGGGTTACGAAGGCTGGGTGCGGTTTGCGCGCGACATCTACAACGCCATCTATTCGCCGATCCACCAGTTGGCCAAGCTGGACATCAGCCGCGATGCCATCGGCGAGGACGGCTTCACGACACAGCGTGCGCTGTCCGACGCCGTACTGCCCGCGGCGCAGCGCGACGATCCGGCCACGCGGCGCTACACGGGCAAGTACGACAACCTCGAAGACATCCGCGCCCGCACGTATCCCGAATTTCCACCCCGCCCGGCGCAGGCCGCGTAAAGGAGCGCCCCCATGAACGAAGCGCTACTCAAGGAACGGACCGAACTGCTGGTCGACCACATCATGAAAAAGTGCCTGTGGCAGTTCCACTCGCGCGCCTGGGACCGCGAGCGCCAGAACGCCGGCATTCTCGGCCAGACCACGCAACTGCTGTGCGGCGAAACCGTGGCGCTGCCGACGCCGTCGGAACGCTGCCACTGGGTCGACGCGGTGTGCCTGGCCGAAGCGTTCAAGGCCCGCTTCGACTGGCTCGCCACGCTGGACACCGCCCAGATCAAGACGCTCATGCAGTCGCTGCACGCGCGCATGGATCACCTGACGATCACCGGCTCGCTCAACAAAGAGCTGACCGATCAGCACTACTGAGGAACCCGCTATGTCGTGCGAAGTGAAAGAAAAAAGCCGCGTCGGCGTCATCAACCCGATCTTTACCTGCCAGCCGGCCGGCGCGCAGTACGTCAGCATCGGCATCAAGGATTGCATCGGCATCGTCCACGGCGGCCAGGGCTGCGTGATGTTCGTGCGCCTGCTGATCTCGCAGCACCTGAAGGAAAGCTTCGAGATCGCCTCGTCGTCGGTGCATGAGGATGGCGCTGTGTTCGGTGCGCTCGACCGCGTCGAACGCGCGGTGGACGTGCTGTTGATGCGCTACCCGCATGTGAAGGTGGTGCCGATCATCACCACCTGCTCGACCGAGGTGATCGGCGACGATGTGGACGGCGTCATCATCAAACTCAACGAGGGCCTGCTCAAGGAAAAGTACGCCGACCGCGAAGTGCACCTGATCCCGGTGCACACGCCCAGTTTCGTCGGCAGCATGATCAGCGGCTACGACGTGGCGGTGCGTGACTTCGTCAAGTACTTCGCCCGCAAGAGCGAGCCCAACGGCAAGATCAACCTGATCACCGGCTGGGTCAATCCGGGCGACGTCGCCGCGCTCAAGCATCTGCTGGCGGAGATGGACATCGATGCCACCGTGCTGTTCGAGATCGAGGCCTTCGATTCGCCGCTGATGCCGGACGGCAACCATGTGTCGCACGGCGAAACCACCATCGAGGACCTGACCGGCACGGCCAACGCGATCGGCACACTGGCGCTCAACCGCTATGAGGGCGAAAAGGCGGCGCGCTACCTGGAAAGCCGCTTCGAGGTGCCGGCCCACATCGGCCCCACGCCCATCGGCATCCGCAACACCGACCGCCTGCTCGACACGCTGCGCAAGATGACCGGCAAGCCGATCCCGGCTTCGCTGGTGCGCGAGCGTGGCATCGCCATCGATGCGCTGACCGATCTGGTCCATATGTTCCTGGCCGACAAGAAGGTGGCCATCTACGGCAACCCGGACCTGGTCATCGGCCTGGCGGAGTTCTGCATCGACCTCGAGATGAAGCCGATGCTGCTGTTGCTGGGCGACGAGAACCCGGCCTATGCCAACGATCCGCGCATCAAGGCGCTGCAGAGCGGCGTGGATTACGACATGGAGGTCATCACCAACGCCGACCTGTGGGAGCTGGAAGACCGCATCAAGAACAAGGGGCTGGAACTGGACCTGATCCTGGGCCATTCCAAGGGCCGCTTCGTGGCCATCGACAACGACATCCCGATGGTACGCGTGGGCTTTCCGACCTACGACCGCGCCGGCCTCTACCGCCACCCGGTGGTCGGCTATGCCGGCGCCGTGTGGCTGGCCGAGCAGATGGCCAACCACTTGTTCGCCGACATGGAGCACAAGCACAAGAAGGAATGGGTGCTCAACGTGTGGTGATCGCTTCACGCCCGCGCCGACGGGCGCGGGCCCGGGTCTGAAAGGTCTTGCCATGAAAATCGCCGTGTGCACCACTCACGCGGGAGACGTCACCGGCCTCATCGGCGACGTGCTCATCAATCTGTACGAACGCGCCGACGACGGCCGCTGGCAGAGGCGCCACAGCCTGCCGCTGCACATCGCCGGCGACCTGCCGGTGGTACGGCTGCGCGAGCGGGTGTTTCGCATCGTCGATGAACTGGACGGCTGCCGCGTGCTGTTGTCGGCGTCGGCGCGCGGCGTGGTGTGCGCGCTCCTGCACGACCGCGGCTGGCACACGTGGACCTCTGCCGGCCCGCTGACGCAGCAGCTCGATCACGTGGCGCGGCGCGAAGCCGAGGACGCCGCCCGCGTGCCCGAGCCGCTGCCCTTCCCCACCCCGGTGGGGGCGCCGGACGAAGCGGCCTACCGCATCGATCTGGCGGCGGCCCTGGCGACGCCGGCACGGCCCACTTCGCGCGAAGTGCTGGTGCCGTTCCTGCAGAACGTGCGCTTTCGCCGGCTGGAGGTGCTGTGCGATCACGTGCCCAAGTGGTTCGAGCGCGAGCTGGACCAGGGCGGCATCGAAGTCCGCTATGAAGCACTCAATGATCCGCCGCACGTGGTACGCGCCATCGTGTGCGTGCCCGAGGGCGCACTGTCCCTGCCCCGCCGCATCGCCGCCCGCCTGCGCACCCAGTGCAGCGAAGGCGGTTGCTGACCGACTGCGCGGCAGCCGATTGCGCCGACACCGCTCATCACCAGGAGGCCTTATGTCACTGCGTTTGCTCGAATCCGACGCCGCGCGTTTTGCGCGCAGCCTTGCCGAAGCGCGCGGCTACCACGCTCGCGCCAGCCAATTCACCCACGATGGGCAGCGCCCCAGCCTGGTGTTCAACGTCGCCGCCATGGCCGTGGAAGGCTACATGGTGGCGCTGTGCGCTTACCACCGGCAGATGCCGGCCCATCACAGCTACACCCACATGGCGCGCGAGGCGGCCGATCTGATGACGCTCGACGCCGCCCTGGTGGCCGACGTGGCGGCGCTGGACCGCATCTTCGGCCTGTGCTCGGTGGACCACTATCACCATGGCGACCCCGATGCCGCCGACGCCGCCCATGCGCTGTCGGTCTGCGATCGCCTCTCACCCGTGCTGGCGGCGCTCGATACCGGCGCGCTGGCCTCTTGAACCGTGTTGGAGAACCCCTCATGAACATGCCTGCCGCCGCCACCGCCGCAACGGCCCCCGACCAACGCGGCGTGCGCCGCCGCGATCGCGAGATCACGGCGCGCGCCGACATCGACGCCATCCTCGCCGACACCACCGTGATGCACCTGGCGCTGGCCGATGGCGACTGCCCTTTCGTGGTGCCGGTGTACTTCGCCTATGACGGCCAGGCGCTGTATTTTCATTCGGCCGGTGCCGGCACCAAGATCGACATCCTGCGCCGCAACCCGCGCGTGTGTTTCGAGATGTCGGTCGAACAGGGCTTCATCGCCGCCGACATGGCCTGCGATTTCGAGGCCCGCCACCGCACCGCCATCGGTTTCGGCCGTGCCCACTTCGTCGAGGACGAAGCCGCCAAGGTCGAGGCGTTGAACCGCATCGTGGCGCGCTTTTCGTCCACGCCTTTCGCGTTCCCCAAGAACCGGGTCGCGCACACCACCGTGGTGCGCATCGACATCGAAGCCCTGCGCGGCAAGCAGCACGGCTTTGCCCGCGCCGCCGCCGCCCAGGCAGACTGAAATCCGGCGGCGCGCCGCCGATTCAGCGGTACTGGCGGTAGCTGAGCCGGTACTTGCTCATGCGCAGCCCCAGCATGCGGCGCGTCAGGCCGAGCTGGGCGGCCGCCTCGGTCGTGTTGCCGCGATGGGCCTTGAGGGCGTCCACGATCATTTCGTATTCCATCGCCGCCAGGCGCGCGTCGAGCCGGCCGCGCTCGGCCACGTCGGGCACGGTCGGCGTCTGCAACGAGGGCGGCAGGTTGTAGCCATGGATGACGTCGTCCTCGCTCATCAGGATGGCCCGCTCGATGACGTTTTCCAGCTCGCGCACGTTGCCCGGCCAGTGGTAGCACAGCAGCATGTTGATGGCCGGCGTCGAGATACGCTTGACCGCCACCCCCATCTGCCGCGCGCATTGGGTGGCGAAATGGTCGGCCAGCGCGACGATGTCGTTACCGCGCTCGCGCAAGGGCGGGATGGTGATGGGGAACACATTGAGGCGGTAATACAGATCTTCGCGAAAGCTGCCCTGCGCCACCATGGCGGCGAGGTCGCGGTTGGTGGCGGCAATGATGCGCAAGTTGACGTGGATCGGCGTGTTGCCACCGACCCGCTCGAAGGTCTTCTCCTGCAACACGCGCAGCAGCTTGGCCTGCATCGGCAGTGACAGTTCCCCCACTTCGTCGAGAAACACGGTGCCGCCGTCGGCCTGCTCGAAGCGCCCCTTGCGCAGGGCGATGGCGCCGGTGAACGAGCCCTTTTCGTGGCCGAACAGTTCGCTTTCGATGACGCTCTCGGGCAACGCCGCGCAGTTGAACTTGACGAAGGGCCCTTCGGCCCCGGGCCCGTTGTAGTGCACCGCGCTGGCCACCAGTTCTTTGCCGACGCCGCTTTCCCCCAGGATCAGCACGGTGGTGCGTGAGCGCGTGACACGCGCGATGAGCTGGTAGACCGCCTCCATGGGCTTGGAATTGCCAATGATGTTGGCGGGTTTGAAGCGTTCCTTGAGGGCCGAGCGCAGGCGCAGGTTTTCGTCTTCGAGCGCCGCCTGCTGAACGTGTTCGATCTGGTATCGCTCCACCGCCTGGGCGGTGGACGCGGCCAGGATCGACAGGATCTCGACGTCCAGCCGTAGCAGGCGGCGGTTGTCGTAGACGCGCTCGGCGCTGATGGTGCCCATGACGCGGCGGCCGCGCAGAATCGGCACGCAGATGAACGACAGGTTGGCGTCGGCCACCATGTCGCGGCTGCGCGTGCGGTTGAGAAAGTTGGGTTCGTCCGAAATGCGCGGCAACACGATGCTCTGGCCGGTTTCGACGACGCGCCCGATGATGCCTTCGCCCGGCGCATAGACGCCGCGCGCAGCCTCGTCGTCGGTCAGGCCGAAGCTCTCATGGACCGCGATGGTGCCGGTATCCAGGTCGTACAGCCCCACGATGGCGCGCACCACTTTCAGGTGGCGGCGCATCACGCGCAGCAACACCGACAAAGTGGCCGACAGGCTGCCGCTCTGAGTCATCAACTGGCTCATCTCGCTGAGCAGGGGCAGCAGATTGGCGCGGCATTCGCCCAGATCGCAATGATGATCGGCCAGATCGGCGGCGCCCGCCGCGGCCAAGGCCACTGTGCCCACGTGTCGTTGCATGCTGGCTGTCCTCCGCCACCTCGGGGGAGCGTGGCGATATATAGTTGGCTACATAACGTCAGACGCGACAAAACCATGCGCCCGGTAAGGTCAAAGCAAAGCCAGTGCCATCCGCACAACGCGCGGTGAACCGGGCATTGGTACGTAAACGAACATTCCGCCTGCGCCAACGGGGCAAGATCGTACGCCGACGTACGTTGTGCGCCGCCCGCCCCAGGCCGGACGGGGCACGACCGGCGCGCATGCTTGTTGCATGACAGACGCCATCACCTACAAACAGGACACCGCTTCATGAAAACCGCATTGGCCATCACCCACGTCGATTTCGAGGACCTCGGTTCGATCCACGCCGCGCTGACCCAGGCCGGCTACGCCGTCGACACGCTCGACGCCGCCAGCGGGCCGCTGGCGGCGGTCGATGCCCTGGCGCCCGATGTGCTGGTGGTGATGGGCGGCCCCATCGGCGCTTATGAAGCGCACGCCTACCCCTTTGTCGACACCGAGATCGCGCTCCTGCGCCAGCGACTGGCGGCACAGCGGCCGACCCTGGGCATCTGCCTGGGATCGCAACTGATGGCGGCGGCGCTCGGCGCGCGTGTCTACCCCGGCACGGCCGGCAAGGAGATCGGCTGGGGCGCGCTGCAGGCGCCCAAGGGGGCGGTGACACCCGACTGGTTTGCGCCGCTGCTGGCGCCCGAGGTGGCCGTGCTGCATTGGCACGGCGACACCTTCGATCTACCCGCCGGCGCCACCCTGCTGGCCTCCAGCGAGCGCTACGCCCACCAGGCGTACAGCGTGGGGCGCCATGCGCTGGCACTGCAATGCCACCCCGAAGTGGGCGCGGCGGGCCTGGAACGCTGGTACGTAGGCCACGCCTGCGAACTGGCCCAGGCCGGCATCGACGTGGCGGCGTTGCGCGCCGACAGTCGGCGCTGCGCGCCGCTGCTGGCGGAGGCGGCCGGCCGCGTGTGGCGCGACTGGCTGGCCCAGTTGCCGCTCACTGCGTGACGCTGCCGCCCAGGGCCAGGTACAGCGTGGCCTGGTTGGCGAGCTGGTTGTAGCGGTTCTCCAGCCAGCTCGCTTCGGCACTGCGGCGCTTTTCCTGCGCGTCGAGCCAATCCTGCAGGCTGGCCGCGCCGTTGCGATAGCGCACGGCGTAGAGGGCATCGACCTGGCGTGCCGCGCGCATGCTGCGGGTCAGCGCCTCGGCCTGCTGCGCGTAGTGGGTGCTGGCCGCCAGGGCGTTGTCGACGTCGCCCAGCGCCGCGTACAGCGCCTGCCTGAAGCTCACCACCGTCAGATCGAAATCCGCCTGCGACACGCGCAGATCGAGTGTGTGCGTATCCCATTGCAGCACCGGCAAGGCCACCGCACCGGCCAGGGCGGCCACAGGGTTCTGTAACAGATCGCGCAGCGCCGTGCTGCCGCCGCCGACCGAAGCGTTGAGCTTGAGGGTGGGATAGAAGCTGGCGCGCGTGGCGTCCACCGTCGCCAGGGCACCGCGCACGCGCAGCTCGGCGGCGCGCAGATCGGGCCGGTTGGCCAGCAACTGGGCCGGCAGACCGGGCAGGACGTCGGGCAAGGCATAGTCCGCCAGTGTTGCCGGCGGGGCCACGTCCAGGGCGTCGCCGTCGAGCAGCACGGCCAGCGCGTTGCGGTTTTCGATCTGTTGCTGCAACAGGCTGGCATGCGTGGCCTGCTGGCTGGCCAGGCTCTGCTCGGCTTCGAGCACGTCCAGCGTGGTGGCCGCCCCCGCCGCCTGCTTGCCCTGCGCCAGACGCAGCGTGCGCCCGGCATAGGCCAGGCTGTCGTCGGACAGGCGCAGGCGATCCTGCAGGTAGGCGGCGCGCCAGTACAGGGTGGCGGCGGTGCCGCTGAGCGACAGTGCGGTGCTGGCCAGGTCTTCGGCGCTGGCGTCGGCTTCCCAGCGGGCGGCGTCGTGGGCATTGGCCAGGCGCCGCCACAGATCCGCCTCATAGGCCACGCCCACCGTGGCCGAGTCGCTGCGCGTGGTGCCGGCGCCATCGCCCAGGCGGCGCTGGACACCG
>JASGFB010000142.1:0-8684 GCA_047605765.1 Rhodocyclaceae bacterium | reverse complement strand
TTTCTTGTCGATACAAGAAAGTAACTCGCCCGCCGGGGCGAGACCCGGCCAACGACCATCAGCAAAAACGAAAACCCACGATCCAGGCCGCACAGACGCCGGGCAACCAAGCCCGGCCAACGAACGCCAGCAGGAACGCCACCACCCGAACGAGTCTACCGCGCCGACTCATGCCAATGACGCAGCAGCAAATGCCCAATGCCGCTGACCACCAGAAAGAACACAAACCCCAACAACGTCGCCGCGATCACCTCCGCAAAAAGCAAAGCCGTATACATGCGCCCCTGCGCAAAAATGATCTGCACCCCCAGCCCACCCTGCGCATTGCCAGAGCCAATGATGAACTCCCCCACAATCGCGCCGATCACCGACAACCCCGCCGAAATACGCAAACCAGCGAAGATGCTCGGCAAGGCCGCCGGCAGACGCAGCTTGCGGAAAGTCGTCCAGCCGCCCGGACTGTGCAGCGCAAACAACTCCACCAGCGTATGCGCCGTCGAACGCAGCCCCAGCAACGTGTTGTTGACGATAGGGAACAGCGCCATGATCAGACTGACGATCACCACCGAACGCTCGTTGTAGCCCGACCACAGCACGATCAGCGGCGCCACGGCGATGACCGGCACCGTCTGCAACAACACCGCATAAGGATAAAGACTGCGCTCCAGCAAACGCGACTGCGCCAGCAGCGCCGCCAGGCCGATACCCAGCACGATTGCCGTGGCATAACCGAAAGCGGCTTCGCGCAGGGTCACCAGCGTGGCGGCGGCCAGTGTGCCGGCGTTGTCGGCCACGGCGGCGGCGACCTCCTGCGGGCCGGGCAGCAGAAAACTCTTGCCGGCATAGATCGTCACGGTGAGCAGATACCACAGCGCCAGACCGGCGAGGGCCACCGCCACCACGGGCAGAGCGTTGCGGCACACAGCCGCCAGCGAAGCGGAAAAGCGGGACAGGGTCATGGCGTGGCAAGGGGCGCGGCATGGGCGCGCAGGGCGGTCGAGACGCGGCCGGTCAGTTCGGCGAAGGCCGGTTGCGCGCGCAGGGCGCTGTCGCGTGGAAAGTCGAACGGCACGTCGATGATGTCGAGGATGCGCCCCGGGCGCGGCGACATGACGACGATGCGATCGGACAGGAACACCGCTTCGTGCACGCTGTGGGTGACCAGCACGGCGGTGAAGCCGGCCTGCTTCCACAACTGCAGCAGTTCTTCCTGCAGCACGTCGCGGGTGAGTTCATCGACGGCCGCCAGGGGCTCGTCGAGCAGCAGCAGGTCCGGCTGCAGCGCGAGCGCCCGCGCCAATGACAGGCGCATGCGCATGCCGCCGGACAACTGGTGCGGATAGCTGCGTTCGAAGCCGGCCAGGCCGACCAGTTCGAGCGCCGAGCGGGCGCGCGTGTGGCGCTCGGCGGCAGCGTAGCCTTCCAGCTCCATCAGCAGCTCGGCGTTGTCGGCCACCGTGCGCCAGGGCAGCAGGGCGGCGTCCTGGAAGACGAAGGCGGTTTCGATATCGGCTGGCCGCCGGCAACTGCCGCCGCTGGGGGCGATCAGCCCGGCCACCATGCGCAGCAGCGTCGACTTGCCGCAGCCCGATGGGCCGACGATCGATACGAATTCGCCGGGGGCCAGGCTCAGGCTGACCTCGTCGAGCGCGGCCACGCCGTTGTCGAAGCGCTTTGAGACACCGGCCAGATCGACGCGTGCACCCATGCTCAGGCTCCGCAGCCGGGCAGCAGGCTGCGGTCGTAGGCCTGCTTTTCGTTGAAGCCGGCCGACAGGAAGCCGACGGCGCGCAACTGGCCGGCCAGTTCCTTCCAGCGTGCATCGCTCATGCAGCCGATCTTGCCCAGATCGTGCGAGATCAGGCTTTCGATGAGTTCTTTGTTGGCGGCGTCGTAAATGTCGGGCGAGATCTGTTTGTTCATGTCGGTGAGCAGCGGCTTGAGGCCGGAAGGGTTGCGCACGTAGTTGGCCCAGCCCTTCTGCACGGCCGCCACGGTGGCGCGCACCAGGGCCGGGTTCTTGGCGATCATCTCGTCGGTGGTGAACAGCACGGCATAGGGACGATAGCCCAGATCCGCCACCTTGATCTGCTGCACGGCGATGCCCGCCGCCGCCATGCGCGCCGGCAGGTACAGCGAATACCCCTGCTGCACCATCTGGGCGTCGTTGCGGAACAGGCTCAGGTCACCGGTGACGGGGATCTCGCGCACGTTGGTCAGGCCGTATTGTTTCTTGATCCATTCCCAGTAGGCGTTGCCGATGTTGACGGCAAAGGTGCGCCCTTGCAGGTCCTTGATGGATTTGACGGCCGCATTGCTGTGATACACGAACGAATACGGCACGTAATCCATGTGGGCGAACACCACGCGCACCGGCGCGCCGCGCAGGCGGGCCAGCAACACGTCGTCGGCGTTGGCGATGCCGAACTCGGCCTGGCCGGAGGCCACCTGCGGGATGGTCTGGATCTTGGGGCCGCCCTGCAGCACCGAGATGGCGATGCCGGCTTCCTTGCCGAGCTTGTCCTGCTGTGCCTGCCAGTAGCCGGCCTGGTCGGGTTGGGCGAACCAGTTGGCGAGGATGCGCACCGGTTTGGCGTCCTGCGCCAGGGCGGGCAGGGCAGTGGTGGTGGCGATGGCCAGGGCGAGGGCGCGCCAGGCTCGCCGCAATGATGTCGATGTCATGGTGTTTCCTGTTTCAAGCGTTCGTCAGGTGGGTCTCGGTGCGCAGCCACGGCAATTGCGCGCGGCTGTAGCGGAAAGTCTGGAACACGCTGTTCTGTTCGCCCGGTACGTAGCGGCGGGCTTCTTCGTCCGGGTATTCGGCGAACCACGGAATGATGTACTCCCACACCAGCTCGCCGGCCGGGGTCACTTCGAACAGGCGGCCAGTGGCCGATTCGGTGACGTGCGTGTTGCCGTTGGGCAGGCGCTGGGCGCTGCCCATGTAAGCGGTATAGAAGGCGTTGACCAGCGGGTCGGCGTACGACCACGCCACCGAGCGCGTGACGCGGTCGTACTCGATGACGCGCGAGAAGGCCACGTGCTTGCCGAGGCGGAAGTTGCCGTTGTCGAAGATGAGGATGCGGCCGTCATCGAGCGCCACCGGCGCGTGCTGGTGCGACACCACGTCGGGGCCGATGTGCAGGCGCACGGCGCCGCTGGCGCGATCCACGCCGATGACGCCGGAGGTGGTGCGCAGGCTCATCAGCACCAGTCCGTCGGCCGTCACGTCGAGCCCGTTGACCAGCGGCCAGTGGGTGCGGCCAAAGCCCGGATGGATGGGGAAATCCTCTGGCGCCAGGTGTTCCCAGGCGCGCCATTCCCACACCAGCTTGCCGTCGCGGTCCACCTCGCGGATGACGTCGCCATACATGGGGCCGTCGCCGTCGTGGGCCGTGCCGCCGGGCACGCGTGACGCGAACGCGGCCGGCACCGGTGCGCAACCGGCGTACAGCAGGTGCCCGTTGGGCAGCCAGCGCGCATCGTGGTGATGCGTGGGGTCCTGATAGCGCCACACGGTTTCGCCGGCCGGCGTGACTTCGTAGAAATCCCCCCCGTGCCACAGCGACCACGCCGCGTAGAGGCTCGGCGAGTCGGCGTGATTGCCGTTGTAGCCGAGGTTGCCGTTGGGCAGGATCACGGCGGCGCGTCCTGGGCGCACCGGCAGCTTCCAGCGGTGCACCACGCTGCCGGCCATATCCACCAGGTAGACCTCGCCTTGCCCGGTCTGCGGGGCGATCAGGGTGTAGCCCGCGAAGGCCAGCGCGGGGTCATGGGCGATCACACCGACGCCACGGCGGCGCTGCGTGACTTGATCGACAGAGGTCGGCAAAGGGGCTCTCCTTGGGAAATATCTGATCGGCGACGCTGCCGACATGGGGCCACTGTAGGGGCTTCGGGGTGTTCGGAATAGCTGTATATTGTTGATGATCTGTCAGAAAAAACTTTACGCTCCGTTGCGCAGGAATCCTCATGCCCGCTATCTCGCAAGCTTTTCGCTGCTTCGATGAAGTGGCCCGTCGCGGTTCGGTCCGCAAGGCGGCCGAATCGCTGCATCTGACCGCCGCCGCGGTGAACCAGCAGGTGCTCAATCTCGAAGCCCTGGTCGGCGTGCCGCTGTTCGATCGCTTGCCGCGTGGCATGCAACTGACGGTGGCGGGGGAGATCATGATCAGCGCGGTGCGGCGCAGCCAGCGCGATTTCGACAACGCCCTGACCCAGGTCGAAGACCTGCGTGCGCTGCGGCGCGGACACGTCAACCTGGGGGTGTCGCACGCGTCGGCCGAATACCTGATGCCGCGCGTGATGGAAACCGTGATGGCGTCCTACCCCGGTCTGAGCTTCAGCGTGCGCTCGGGCAATGGCGAGACGCTGCTGCGCTGGGTCGCCACCGGCGAGATCGACGTGGCCTATTGCCTGCGCCGTACGCCGCCGCCAGGGGTGGAAGAAGTGCGGGCCTGGCCGCAGCAACTGGGCGCGGTGATGGCGCCCGATCATCCGCTGACGCAGGGCCACCGGTTGCTGCGCATGCGCGATTGCCTCGATTACCCGCTGGTGCTGATGTCGGCCGACATGGAACTGCGCGTGCTCGCCGACAGTATCGACGCGCGCCTGCGCCGCCAGGGACGGCCGCTGGTGGAGACCAGTTCGGTGGCCATGGTGCGGCGCCTGGTGTCGCGCAGCCAGGCGGTGGCCTTTCTGATTCCGGACAACGTGGACGAAGACGTGGCGCGCGGCGCGCTGGCCTGGATCGAGCTGGCCGACGCCGGCGGGCGCGCCCATTCGTGCCTGTATCAGCGCGCCGGCTATACGGCCAGCATCGCCATGCAGGTGTTCCTGGAGGCGCTGTCGCATGCCGTCGAAGAGATCCGCGCGCGCTTCGAAAGCCCACCCCTGCGCCTGCAATCGTTCGCCACCTGAGGCGTCGCCGGCGCACCGGCGACGCCGGTGCTCATCGCGATGAGGGGCGCGGCAGCGTGGCCCAGGCTTCTTCCAGGTAACTGGCGTCGGCCCAGCGGGCGACGTCGATATCGCCTTTCACATATGCGCGCGCACGCAGAAAATCCTTGGCCGCCGTCAGCCCCGCCAGATTGCGCGCCGACAGGTCGGGCCGCAGATCGTAGTGGGGCAGCAGGCGTTCGATGGCGGCCTGCGGATAGTAGGTGGTGCGCGCGAAGACGGCGGCGGCGGCGCGCGGGTGCGCATTGATCCATTGGCCGGCGCGCAGCGCCGCCCGCAGCCAGGCCACCACCACGTCACGATGGGCGTGGGCGAATTCGGCGCTCACTGTCAGCGTGCGCGGCGCGTTGGCCAGGCGCAGCGTCCAGTCCGGATAGCGATCCAGATCGTCCAGCACCTTGAAGTCGCCGCTGCGTTCGAGCCGGTCCGGCAGGCCGATGCCGTACTCGAAGTAGGCGTCGATGTCGCCCCGCACCAGCGCCTGTGCTTCAACGCCCAGGCTGGCGCGCCCGCGCTGGCGGCTCCAGGTGTCGGCCGGATTGGCCGACGGGGTGTCGATGTGGGTGTCCGGCGCGTAGACGTCCACCCATTGCACTTCGGCGGCATCGACGCCATGCAGGGCCAGGGCGGCGCGCAGGCCATGCTCGCTGGTGGCGCGGCGGAAGTCGATCTTGCTGCTCAGCGCACTGCGATACAGGCCGACGCGGCGGCCGCGCAACTGCGCCACGCTGTACAGGGGGGCGTCGGCACGCACGACGATCTTGCCCGCCGCTTGCGCCTGCGTCAGCCCCAGCAGCACGGTGTCGCGCAGATCGGCCTTGGCCCAGATGGCGGGGCTGTTGCCGCCGTCGCGGAACAGGCGCGGGCTGGCGTGGTTGTAGTGTTCCAGCCAGCCGTGCGCGTCGGCCGTGGCGCGCAGGTACGACAGGCGCGCGCCGACGCGGCGGAATTCCTCGTCCAGCCAGCCCAGCTCGCTGGCGACGCCGGAGGCGACCAGCACCGGGCAGATGGTGTAGAGCGCGTCGGCGATCGGGGCGCGGGTGCTGGCCGGTGCGGCCAGCGGTTCGGTGGCGATACCCATGATGTTTCTCCGTGTCAGGCGGCGCGCCGCAGGGTGTCGTCGGCATCCAGCGAGTCGAGCGCTTCGGTCAGGTAGCGCGCGTCGGCCCAGTCTTCGATGGCGAAATCGTTGCGCACGTAGCCGTGGCTGCGCAGGAAATCCTTCTGAATGCGCAGGCCGGCCAGGTTCTGGCGCGACAGGCTGGGCACGAAATCGAAGTCTTCGATGAGGCCGGCGATCTGGCCGGCGTCGCGATAGGTGGTGGTGCGCGCGAAGATGTCGGCGGCCGCGGCGCGGTTGGCGTTGATCCAGCGGCCGGCGCGGATCGAGGCGCGCAGGAAGGCCACCACGATGTCGGGATGCGCGTCGGCGAAGTCGGCGTTCACGGCGTTGGTGTACGGTCCGTTGGTGACGCGCAGCGTCCAGTCCGGGTGGTTGTCGAGGTCTTCGATGATCTTGTAGCGCCCGCTGTCGATCAGTGCCCGGGTGCGCGCCGGGCTGCTGTAGATGGCGTCCACGCGGCCTTCGGAGAGCGCCACGATGTCCTGCGCGGTGTGCCCGTGCAGCGAGGCCCACAGTTCGGCCGGCCGGCTGGCGGGGGCCGGCGGTGTGGCGTCGGTGTCGTCGAGGTCGACGATGCTGACGTCCTGGCGCGCCAGACCGGCGATCTGCAGGGCCAGTTCGATGCCGCGCTCAGCGGTGGCGCGTGAAAAATCGATCTTCTCGGTGAGCGTGCTGCGCGTCAGCCCGAAGCGGCGTCCAGCCAGATCGGCCACGCGGTGGATGTCGGCGTCGGCGCGCACCACGATCTGGCCGGCGCGCGTGGTGAAGGTGGTGGCGATCAGCTTGGTGCGCGTCAGGTCGGCGCGCGCCCAGATGGTCGGGATGGCCCCGCCGTCGCGGAACAGGGCCGGCAGCGAATGGCGAAAGTGCGGCAGCCAGCCGGCGTTGTCCGGCAGCGAGCGCAGGTAGACCGGGCGGGCGCCGACGCGGCGGAATTCCTCGTCGAGCAGGCCCAGTTCGAGCGCCACATTGGAGGCGACGAAGACCGGGCAGATGGTGTAGAGCACATCGGTGAGCGGTACGGCGGGCATGGCAAAGTCCTCTCTTGATGACATGCGGCAGGCGGTGCCTGCCAGGGGTGAATGCGTGATCAGGCCGCTTGCGCGCCGATGCGCGCCGGCAGCAAATCGGCCAGCAGCAGGGCCTTGATGTCCTGGAAAGCGGCCGCTGCACGGTCGCGCGGCTTGGGCAGGTCGACGCGCAGATCGCGCCGCAGGCGCGCCGGCGGGCCGTCCAGCACCAGGATGCGGTCGGACAGGGCAATGGCTTCGTCGATGTCGTGCGTGATGAGCAGCACGTTGGGGCCGTCCTGGCCGACGATCTCCAGCAGGTGTTCCTGCATGCGCACGCGGGTGAGCGGGTCGAGGGCGCTGAAGGGTTCGTCCAGCAACAGCAGGCGCGGCTGCCCCACCAGGGCGCGCGCCAGGCCCACGCGCTGCGCCATGCCGCCGGACAGGTGCTTGGGCAGGGCGGTGGCGAAAGCCGTCAGCGATACCTTGGCGAGTGCGGCGGCCACGGCGGCCTGGCGTTCGGCGGCGGGCAGTTCCCACACCGCCAGGGCGACGTTGTCGGCCACCGTCAGCCACGGCATCAGGCGCGGTTCCTGAAAGGCCACGCTGATGCGCCGATGCGGTTCGGTGATGACTTCACCATCGAGCAGGGCACGCCCGTGGCTGGGTGTTTCCAGCCCGGCCAGCAGGCGCAGCAGGGTGCTCTTGCCGCAGCCACTGGGGCCGATGACGGTAACGATGCGTTCGGCATCGACGTTGAAGCTCAGGGGGCCGAGCGCTTCGAAGGCGCCGAAGCGTTTGGACAGGTGCTGGATTTCGATCATGGCGCGCTGCGCTCCTCGACGGTGTCCTGCCAGCTCAACACGCGCTGGGCGAGCGTGGCGATGATCAGATCGGTGGTTTTGCCGCACAGCGCGAAGACGATCATGCAGGCCATCACGATCTGCGAGCGCCCGGTCATTTCGCCGTCGAGCAACACGTAGCCGATGCCGCTGGAGGCGCCCATCAGCTCGGCCGCCACCACCACCAGCCAGGCCACGCCCATCGACTGGCGCAGCCCCACGAACAGGAAGGGCAGGCTGTGCGGCAGCAGCACCTTGGTGATCAGGCGCACGCCGCGCAGGCGATACACGTGGCCGACTTCGATCAGCTTGCGGTCGGCGCGGGCGATGCCCGACATGAAATTCAGATAGGTCGGGAAGAAGCTCGCCTTGGCGATCAGCCCCACCTTCGAGCCTTCGTCGATGCCGAACCACAGGATGAACATCGGAATCCAGGCCAGTCCCGGCACCGTGCGCAGCGCGTGCAGCGTGGGGTCGATGATGGAACGCCACCAGCGCGAATAACCGGTCAGCGCGCCCACCACGATGGCCACCGCCGTGCCGGCGGCGAAGCCCAGCAGCACGCGCTGGAACGAGATCGCCAGATGGCTGTTGAGAAAACCGGTGACGAGCATGTCCCACAGCGCGCCGAGCACGCGCGAGGGCGTCGGTAGCAGGATCGGGTCGATCAGGCCGAAGCTGCCCAGGCTCTGCCAGAAGGCCAGGATCAACGCCGGGAAGACCAGCGGCCGGCCCCAGCGCCCCAGCCGC
>JASGFB010000141.1:0-8723 GCA_047605765.1 Rhodocyclaceae bacterium | reverse complement strand
CGGCGAGGCGGCAACGCCGTCGCCCTGGGCGCATCTGCCGCGCGGTCTGCAGGCGTGGCGCCACCTGCTGTCGAACGATGCCGAATGGCGCGCCGCCGGCAGCCGGCATGATTGGGTGTGGCGCCGCCATGGCTGACATGCATCCGGCCGCGCACATGGCCGATTCACTCGGTACGCGCCTGTTCCGCCTGTGGCGCATCGTCGCCACGGCCATCTGTTTCACCAGTTTCGGACTGGGCGGCCTGGTGCTGTGGCTGATCGTCTTTCCACTGCTGGATCTGGTGGTGCGCGACAAGCGCCGCCGCGCGCACGCGGCACGCCGCATCATCCGGCTGACCTGGCGCCTGTTCATCGCCATGATGCACGTGCTGGGCATCTACACATATGAATTCATCGGCGCCGACAGGTTGCGGCGCAACGGCCTGCTGATCCTCGCCAACCACCCATCGCTGATCGACGTGGTGTTCCTGGTGGCCCACATCCCCAATGCCGACTGCGTGGTCAAGGGGCCGCTGGCGCGCAACCCGTTCACGCGCGGCCCGGTACGGGCGGCCGATTTCATCTGCAACGATTCGGGTGACGGCCTGGTGGAAGACTGCATTGCCTCGCTGCGCCAGGGCTACAACCTGATCATCTTCCCCGAGGGCACGCGCACGCGTCCCGGACAAGCCATGCAATTGCAGCGCGGCGCTGCCAATATTGCAGTGCGGGGCCAGCGCGCCATCACACCTGTCATCATCCGCTGCGATCAGCCGATGCTGTTCAAGGGTCAGAAATGGTGGCGCGTGCCGCGCCAGCGCCCGCACTATGTTTTCCGCGTAGAAGAAGACATCGCCCTGGAGGCCGTGGTGGATATGGACGGCGGATCGGCGCGCGCCGCCCGTGTGCTGACCGATTATTTGCGCGACTATTTCACGGCCCGCACCAGCGGTACCCCAACCTCATCGACATCCGACGGAGCTTGTTCACATGCAGGCGCTTGAAAACGAAATCAAACAACTGATCATCGACGCCTTGGCGCTGGAAGACATTTCGGTGGACGACATCGACTCGGCCGCCCCGCTGTTTGGAGAAGGCCTCGGGCTGGACTCCATCGACGCCCTCGAACTGGGCCTGGCCCTGCAGAAGAAATACGGCGTGCATCTATCATCGGATTCGCAGGAAACCCGCGCGCACTTTGCCAGTGTCAGCCATCTGGCCGAATTCGTTGCCGCTGCGCGCACGCAATAAGCACTATCTGGAAGAGACTGAGCATGAGCAAGGAAGAGCTGTACCAACGCATCGTCGAGATCCTCCACGAGACCTTCGACATCGCACCCGAAAAAATCACGCCCGAGGCCGAGCTGTATGGCGACCTGGACATCGACAGCATCGACGCCGTCGACCTGATGGTGCAAATGAAACAACTGACCGGCAAGCGCCTGCAGCCCGAAGCCTTCAAGTCGGTGCGCACGGTACAGGACGTGGTCGACGCCTTGCATGCCCTGCAGGGCTGACCATGCAGCGAGGGCTGCTGGCGGCGCTCACGCTCGCCTATCCGTTCTTGGTTTACTACGGACTGGGGCATGTCGCGCCGGCCTGGCTGGCGGCCCTGCCGTTGCTGTTGGGCCTGCTGCGCCTGGCCAGCGGACGGCGTGACGCGCTGACCTGGGCCGCGCTCGGCTGCGCGGCGGTGGTGGCGGTGCCCACCCTGCTCGCCAACAGCGCCCTGCCGCTCAAGCTCTACCCCGTGCTGGTCAACGCCGTCATGCTGTGTCTGTTCGGCCTCAGCCTGCGCTATCCGCCCACCCTGGTCGAACGCATCGCGCGCCTGCGCGAGCCCGATCTCGACGCGCGCGGCGTGCGCTATACGCGCACCGTCACCAAGGTGTGGTGCTTGTTTTTCATCGCCAACGGTTCGATCTCGGCCCTGACCGCCGTGGCCGGCTCCGATCGCCAGTGGGCGCTGTACAACGGATTGATTTCTTACGTGTTGATGGGTCTTTTGTTTGCCGGTGAATGGTGCGTGCGCCAACGCGTGCGGAGGCACCATGGTTGAGGCCGGACGTCTGGCCGGCCTGCTCATTGGGAAGGACCACGGCGGCATCGTCGCCGTGCGTGCCGATACGCGCATCACGCGCGCCGAATTCCTGGCGCAGGTCGCTGGCTGGCGGAGCGCTCTGGCGTCTCATCCGGCCCGGCGCCTGGCCTTGTTCGACACCGACACCGCGCACTTCTCGGCGGCGCTGTTCGGCGCCTGGGCCGCAGGCAAGTCGCTGGTGCTGCCGGGCGACGCACTGCCGGGGACGGTGGCCGCGCTGCGCGGACAGGTCGATGCCTTCATCGGCGCCTTCGACGCCGACACCCTGCCCATCCCCCGGCCCGACGCGCGCCCCGGCGACATTGCCGCGCTGCCCGTGCTGGATGCCGAGGCATGCCATCTGGCGGTGTTCACCTCGGGCTCCAGCGGCGAGCCGGTCGCCATCCCCAAAAGGCTCAGCCAGTTGTCCGCCGAAGTCGACACACTGGAAGCACTGTTCGGCGCGTCCCTGGGGCACGCCATCGTGCGCGGCACGGTCTCGCACCAGCACATCTACGGCCTGCTGTTCCGCCTGCTCCTGCCGCTGGCGGCGGGCCGCCCCTTCGATGCGCACGCCCTGCGCTATCCGGAAGACATCATCGGCGCGGCCAACCAGGGGCCTTTCGCGCTCGTCGCCAGCCCCGCGCATCTGGCCCGCCTGCCCGATACGGTCGACTGGTCGCCGCTGTCCGGCGTACTGCGCCGGGTGTTTTCGTCCGGCGGCCCGCTGTTGCCGGATGCCGCCCTCCGCGCCGAGCGCTGCCTGGGCTGTGCGCCGATCGAAATCTACGGCAGTTCGGAAACCGGTGGCATCGCGACGCGCGTGCGCCGCGACGATGGCGATCTGTGGCAGCCGATGCCGCACGTGGCGATAGCCACCGACGCCAGTCAGCGGCTGACGGTGCGCTCGCCCCACCTGCCCGACGACACAGCCTTCGTCTGCGCCGACCGCGTACTCATCGAGGGCGAGCGCTTCGCGCTGCTCGGCCGCGTCGACCGCATCGTCAAGGTCGAAGAAAAGCGGGTCTCGCTGGACGCCATCGAAGCCCATCTGTGCGCCGTGCCCCAGGTGGCGGCAGCACGCGCGCTGATGACCGAGCACGCCGGCCGCCGGCAATTGGCCGCCGTGGTGGTGCCGACTGCCGCCGGCCATGCCCTGATCGCCGCCCACGGCAAGCGCGCCCTCAATGAAGTGCTGCGCGCGCATCTGGCGCAGCACGTCGAAGCCGTCGCCTTGCCGCGCCGCTGGCGCTATGTCTGCGCCCTGCCCGTCAACAGCCAGGGCAAGACCCCCCACGCCGATCTGCTGGAACTGTTCGCCGACGCCCATGAACGCCCCACCAAGCCGGGGCTCACGGTGATCACGCGCAACGACACCGACGTGCAGTTGCATTGGCTGATCCCCGAAGACCTGGTGTATTTCGATGGCCACTTCCCCACGGCACCGGTGCTGGCCGGCGTGGTGCAACTGGATTGGGTGATCCACTACGGCCGTGCATTCTTTCCTCTGCCGCCCAATTTCAGGCGCGTGGACGCACTCAAGTTTCAACGAGTCATCCAACCGGGTTACACATTGCGGGTCGCGCTGACCTTCGATGCCAAAGCCGGTACGCTTGGCTTCAAGATCAGCTCGCCGGACGGTGCGCGGGGCTACTCCAGTGGCCGCGTGGTATTTGGGGAAGCGGAATGAAAGCGCACGACAGACTGCCGCTGGCAACGCTCGCCGTGGTGCCGGTGTATAACCATGAGCATGCCGTCGGCAGCGTGGTCGACGGCATCCTGGCCGCCGGTCTGCCCTGCCTGCTGGTGGACGACGGCAGCACACCCGACTGCGCACGCGCCCTCGACGAGCTGGTCAAGCGCCGCGCGCCGCAGGTGACGCTGGTGCGCCTGACCGAGAACCTCGGCAAGGGCGGCGCCGTCGTCGCCGGCATGCGCGAAGCCTCACGCCTGGGCTACAGCCACGTCCTGCAGATCGACGCCGACGGCCAGCACGACACGGCGGACATCCCGCACTTTCTCGAACACAGCCAGGCGCAGCCGGACGCCGTCATCTGCGGCTGCCCGCAGTATGACGACAGCGTGCCGCGTGGCCGTCTCTACGGTCGCTATGCCACCCACATATGGGTGTGGATCAACACGCTGTCGCTCGACATCCGCGACTCGATGTGCGGCTTCCGCATCTATCCGCTGCCCAGCACCATGGCCCTGATCGACAGCGCCTCGCTCGGCTCGCGCATGGATTTCGACACCGAGATCATGGTGCGCCTGCATTGGCGGGGGCTGCGCGTAGTGAACGTCACCACGCGCGTACGCTATCCGTCCGATGGCATCTCGCACTTTCGCATGGGCTGGGACAACCTGCTCATCTCGCGCATGCATGCGGCGCTGTTCTTCGGCATGCTGCTGCGCGCCCCGCGTCTGCTATGGCGCAGGCTGCGCACGCGAGGCCCGCAGTGAAGCGCACAGGCAGCCACCAGCACTGGGCCGATGCCGCCGAAGCCGGCTCGGCCCTCGGGCTGTGGATCCTGTTCTGGGTGCACCGTCTGTTCGGCCGCATCCCCTTCCGCATCGCCGTCTACCCGGTGATCGCCTATTACTTCTGCGTGCGGCGCGTGGCACGCCAGGCCTCCATGCAATACCTCGAACGCCTGCACACCGCCACCGGCGCGTTGACGGGCCCGCCCACCTGGCGCCTGAGCCTGCGGCATTTCCTGTCGTTCGCCGAGACCATTCTCGACAAGTTGCTGGCCATGAACGGGCGCCTCGACGACTGCACGCTCGAAATCGTCGGCCGCGATCAGTTGCAGCAACTCATCACCGCCCAGCGTGGCGCGGTGGTCGTCGCCTCACACCTGGGCAATCTCGAACTGTGCCGGGCCCTGGGCGAACTGACCGACCGCGTTCCGCTCACCATCCTGGTACACGTGGCGCACTCGGCGCATTTCAATCGCGTGCTCAATCGCGTCAATACCGGTGGCCGCGTGACCCTGCTGCCGGTGACCGAGATCGGCCCCGGCACGGTGGCCGATCTGTCGGCCCGCGTCGCACGCGGCGAATTGATCGTCATGGCAGGCGACCGCATGCCCATCAGCGCCACGCCGCGCGTGGTGAGCGCCAGCTTTCTCGGTCATGCCGCACCGTTTCCGATCGGCCCTTACGTCATGGCCAGCCTGTTGCAGTGCGAGACGTACCTGATGTTCTGTACCCGGCGCCCCGGGCGCGTCTATCGCGTAGACTTCGAGCCGTTCCGCAGCCACATCGCGCTGCCTCGCAAGGGGCGCGACGACGCGCTGGCAGCGCTGGCCCAAGACTATGCCGATCGCCTCGGGGCACACTGTGCAGCCGCCCCCCTTGAGTGGTTCAATTTTTATCCGTTCTGGAATTTTCCCCACACGTATGAGCAAGCGCCCGCAGTCCAGCCCTAAGCGCAATACCGTCGTGTTCGACGGCAGCGCGCTGACCATTGAAGATGTCGCGGCCCTGGCCCACGGCCGTGCCCAGGCGCGACTGTCCGACGCCGAGCCGTTCGTGACGCGCATCGACAAGGGCGCCGCCTTCATCGACCGCCTGCTTGCCGAAGACGGGGTCGTCTACGGGGTGACCACCGGCTATGGCGATTCGGTGACCACCACCATTCCGCCCGCCCTGGTGGCGCAACTGCCGCATCACCTCTACACCTATCACGGCATCGGCGCCGGCGCCATGCTGCCGCCGGTGGTGGCACGCGCCGTACTGGTCACACGCCTGACCTCGCTGGCGCGCGGTTTCTCAGGGGTGAGCTACGGCCTGCTCGGACAACTGGCGGCTTTCCTCACCCACGACATCCTGCCGATCATCCCGAGCGAAGGTTCGGTGGGTGCCAGTGGCGACCTCACGCCTCTGTCATACGTCGCCGCCACGCTGTGCGGCGAGCGCGATGTGTGGCTGCGCGGCGAACGTGTGACGGCCGCCCACGCACTGGCCGACAGCGGGCTGACGCCGCTCACGCTGCGCCCCAAGGAGGGCCTGGCGATCATGAACGGCACGGCGGTCATGACCGCCATCGCCTGCCTGGCCTTCGAGCGCGCCGCCTACCTGTCGAAGCTGGCCAGCCGTATCACCGCCATGGCCTCGCATGCGCTCGACGGCAATGCCCACCACTTCGACGAGACGCTATTTGCCGTCAAGCCGCACGCCGGTCTGAATGCCGTCGCCGCGCGCGTGCGCGCCGATCTGGCCAGCGACGAGCCGGCACGCAACGAACGACGCCTGCAGGACCGCTATTCGATCCGCTGCGCGCCACATGTCATCGGCGTACTCGAAGACGCCCTGCCGTGGCTGCGCCAGCTCATCGAAAACGAGCTCAACAGCGCCAACGACAACCCCATCATCGATGCCGAAGGCGAACGCGTGCTGCACGGCGGCCACTTCTACGGCGGCCACATCGCGATGGCCATGGACACCCTCAAGAACGCCGTCGCCAACGTGGCCGACCTGCTCGACCGCCAGCTCGCGCTGATGGTCGACGCCCGCTACAACCACGGGCTGCCGGCCAATCTGTCGGCCGCCAGCGGCGCGCGCGCGCCCATCAACCACGGGCTCAAGGCCTTGCAGATCAGCGTCTCGGCATGGACCGCCGAAGCGCTCAAGCAGACTATGCCGGCCTCGGTGTTCTCGCGCTCGACCGAATGCCACAACCAGGACAAGGTCAGCATGGGGACCATTGCGGCGCGCGACTGCCTGCGCGTGCTGGAGCTCACCGAACAAGTGGCGGCCGGCCTGCTGATCGCCTGCCGCCAGGGTATGGAACTGCGCCAGCGTGCGCAGGGCCCGGCCCTGCCCGCCCCGCTGCGCGCCATGGCCGCCCGCCTCAACGAAGCGGTGCCCCTCATCGAAGAAGATCGCGCGCTCGATGGCGAGCTGCGCAGCCTGGTCGAACACATCCAGGCCCAACGCTGGACGCTGTATGAACAAGCCTGAACTCGCCCACGAAATCGAACTGACGCCGGCTTTCCACGACGTCGACGCCATGCACGTGGTATGGCATGGCAACTACGTGCGCTACATGGAGATCGCGCGCTGCGCGCTGTTGCAGCGGCTCGACTACGACTACCCGCAGATGGAAGCCTCCGGCTACCTGTGGCCGGTGGTCGACGTGCGCGTCAAATACGTCAAACCGCTGCGCTACGGCCAGCGCGTGCGTGTGCGCGCCGAGATCGTCGAGTGGGAGATGCGCCTGAAGACCGACTACCGCATCGTCGACGCCGACACCGGGGAGAAACTCACCACCGGTAGCATCGTGCAGGTGGCGGTGGATGCCGCCAGCGGCGAGATGCTGTTCGTGTGCCCGCCCGTGCTGTGGGAACGCCTGGGCATCACGCCCGATCGCTGAGGAACCGCCGCCATGCGTCTGACCGCTTTGCTCGCCGCCGCCTGCGCGGCCTGCACCCTGACCGCCGCGCAGGCCGCCGACGACATTGCCAGCGCCGTCAAGGCGCGGCTGGCGGATGTCGCCGTCGTGCGCGGCCACTTCGAACAGCAGAAGACACTGGCGGGTTTTCGCAAGCCGGCCCTGTCGCGTGGTGATTTCATCATCGCGCGCGAACGCGGCGTGCTGTGGAACACGCGCGAGCCCTTCGCCGGCGCGCTCAAGCTCACGCGCACCGAGATCGTCGCCACCACCGGCACCACCCAGACCCTGCGCCTGAACAGCAGCGAACAGCCCGGCATGCAGTCGGTCAGCCGCTTGTTGTTCGGCCTGCTGTCGGGCGACATGGCGCCGCTGGCCGACAGTTTCGACATCGCCGGCCAGTTGCAGGGCGCACAGGGTTGGCAACTGACGCTGACGCCCAAGGCGGCCGCGCTGCAGAAGATGTTCGTACGCATCGAACTGGATGGCGATCGCTATGTGCGCCACGTGCATCTGTACGAGCAGAGCGGCGACCGCACCGACATCGGCCTGAGTCAGCTCAACAGCCAGCCCGCCACGCTGACGGCAGACGAGGTCAAGCGCTTTGAGTGATCGCCTCTGGCGCCTGCTGGCCATCGGCTGGGTCGTCGTCGTGGCGGCCATGGGTGCGCACAACTATTTCTTCTGGACGGCCGGTGCCACGCGTGTGGATACCGACGTGCTGGCCCTGCTGCCGCGCGACGCGCACGACAAACAGGCCGACGAAGCCACCCAACGCCTGGCCGACAACGCATCGCGCGAACTGGTGGTGCTGGTCGGCGCCACCGACTGGCAAGCCGCCGCCCGCGCCGGCGATGCCGTCGCCCAGGCGCTGTCCGCCTTGCCCGGTTCACTGCGTTACCGCGTCGACGACAGCACGCTGGAAGCGCTGACGCCCTGGCTGTCGCGCTATCACGCGGTCCTGCTGACCGACAGCATGCGCGAATGGCTCGGCCAGGCCAGCGATGCGCAATTGACCGAACGCGCCCAGGCGCAACTCCATCAGTCCTTTGGCCCGCGCGTGATGCGCTGGCAGGACGACCCGCTCGGACTCGCCGCCGATTGGCTGCTGTCGCGGGGCAGCGGCCTGCATGTTCACCCGCGCGACGGGCGCCTGTCGGCCACCGGCGAAGGCCGCGAATGGGCCGTCATGACACTGCGCCTGGAAGGCCCGGCCTTCCGTCTGGATGGCGAAGCGCGATCCGCTTTTTGTCGAGGTCGGCCGCAGGCATC
>JASGFB010000140.1:0-8772 GCA_047605765.1 Rhodocyclaceae bacterium | reverse complement strand
CGATGGTGTTGAATTCCTTGGCGACGCCGCCGGCCGCCTCGATCTCGCGGGCGACCAGTTGGCCCAGATCCTTGAGATGCACATGGCCCGGCACGAATTGCGTGAAGCTGTTCGCGATGGCAATGATCGGCTTGGAGAAATCCTCGTCTTTCATGCCTGTGGCGCGCCACAGGGCGCGGGCGCCGGCCATGTTGCGGCCCTGGGTCGAGGTGCGGGAACGGTACTGCGGCATCGCGTTTCTCCTGTGCCCTGCGACTGGTGGACCGCTGAGCGGGCGCGCAGGCACCTTGGTGTGGTTCAATAGAAAAGTCCTTGATTTTAACTGACCGCATTCCCTCATGCTCGTTCATCCACAATTCGACCCGATTGCCCTGTCACTGGGGCCTTTGCATGTGCGCTGGTATGGCTTGATGTATTTGGTCGCATTCATCCTGTTTCTGGTACTGGGCCGTTACCGGGCACGTACTCAGCCGCAGCGTGGCTGGACGGCGGCCGACCTGGATGATCTGCTGTTCTACGGCGCGCTCGGGGTGGTCATCGGCGGGCGGCTGGGTTATGTGCTGTTCTACAAGGCGGGGTATTACTTCGCGCATCCGCTCGAAATCTTCGTCATCTGGCAGGGCGGCATGAGCTTTCATGGCGGCTTCCTGGGTGTGCTGACCGCGCTGTGGCTGTTCGGCCGCCGTACCCAGCGGCATTTCCTGCAGGTGGGGGATTTTGTCGCGCCGCTGGTGCCGTTAGGCCTCGCGGCCGGGCGCCTGGGCAACTTCATCAATGGCGAGTTGTGGGGACGGGTGACCGCGCCGGATGCGCCGTGGGCCATGCTGTTCCCGCAGGCGCGCGGCGAAGACCAGGCCGCCGTGCAGGCGTTGCCGGCCTTGCAGAACGCCTTGCAGCCGTATTTCGACCCCATTGATCAGTTGCAGCACATGGGGTTGGCGCGCCATCCGTCGCAGCTCTATCAGTTGGCGCTCGAAGGGCTGCTGCTGTTTGCGATCCTGTGGGTGTTCTCGCGCCGACCGCGTCCGATGGGCATGGTGTCGGCGGTGTTCCTCATCGGCTACGGGGCGTTCCGCTTCATCGCTGAATTCGCGCGTGAGCCGGATGCTTTTCTCGGTCTGCTGGCGGCCCACCTGTCGATGGGCCAATGGTTGAGCCTGCCGATGATCGCGGCGGGGATGGCGATGTTCGTATGGTCGCGCCGCCAACCCGTGAGGTGAGCGAGGTCCGGGCCGGCGAGGCCCGGCCACCACACGGCGGGGGCCTTACTTGGGGTAGCCCGCCGCATCGAGCGCGGCGTTCCAGGAGCCCGCTTCGAGCCCATCGATCATCTTGCGTCCCACCGTCAGCACCGGCACGCGTGGTTCCTTGGCGCCGGTGAGTTTGAGCAAGGCGTCGATCTGTTCCTTGCTGACCACGCTCGATTCGCTGAACGGAATCTTGCGCTGGGTGAGCAGCTTGCGCGCGTTGTCACAGTATTCCGCGCATTGCGGATTGGTGTAGAGCGTGACCGGAAAGGCTTCGGCGGCGCGACGGGTCTCGAAGGACGTATTGTCCACGTCCACCTTGTTGTCGTTGATCTTGCGTTGTTCGATGTTGGCGTCGGGCGGTGGGTTGTCCGAATAATTGACCTTGCCGTTCTTGTCCACCCAACGGTAGACCTCGCCGTGGCTGGCGCCTGCCGCGATGATCGCCAGCAACGCCACGGCCAGCCGCAATGAAGTTGTCTTGTCGGACACCGTGTTCTCCTGTCAGGCCGGCGCTCAGTCCGGCCCTTGTTCCTCTGCGCTACGCCGTCTGGGCCATGCCATTGTGGCGCAGCAACGCGTCGACCTTCGGGTCGCGCCCGCGGAAAGCCCGGAAGCTCTCCAGCGCCGGCCGCGAGCCGCCCACCGCCAGGACTTCGGCCAGGAAGCGCTCGCCGGTGGCCCGATCGAGCACCGAGCCGGCCACACCGCTGGCTTCTTCGAAGGCCGCGAAGGCGTCGGCCGATAGCACCTCGGCCCACTTGTAGCTGTAATAGCCGGCCGCATAGCCGCCCGCGAAAATGTGGCTGAAGCTCTGCGGGAAGCGATGCCAATCGGGCGGCAACAGCACGGCGACTTCGTCGCGCACTTCCCGCAGGATCTGCATCACCGATTTGCCGTCTCCCGGCACGTGCTCATGGTGGATGCGCATGTCGAACAGCGCAAACTCGATCTGCCGGACGGTCTGCATTCCGCTCTGGAAGTTCTTGGCGGCGATCATCTTGTCATACAGGGCGCGCGGCAGCGGCTCGCCGCTGTCGACGTGCGCCGTCATGCCCTGCAACACGTCCCATTCCCAGCAGAAGTTCTCCATGAACTGGCTGGGCAGTTCGACGGCATCCCATTCGACGCCACGGATGCCCGACACCCACAGCTCTTCGACGCGTGACAGCAGATGGTGCAGGCCATGGCCGCATTCGTGGAACAGCGTGATGACGTCATCATGGGTAAAGGTGGCCGGCTTGCCGTCCACCGGGCCGGGGAAATTGCACACCAGGTAGGCCACCGGCGTCTGGATGCCGAGGCCCTGGCGGCGGCGGGTGATGGCTTCGTCCATCCAGGCGCCGCCACGCTTGGTTTCGCGCGCATACAGATCGAGGTAGAACTGGCCGACCAGTTCCGGCGTGCCGGCTACCGTCCGTTCGATGCGGAAGAAGCGCACCGTCGGCTCCCATACCGGTGCGGTATCGGGGCGGATGGTGACGCCGTAGAGGCTTTCAATGACCGAGAACAGGCCCTTGAGTGCCATCGGCTCGGGGAAATACTGCTTCACTTCGTGTTCGGAAAAAGCGTAGCGTGCCTGGCGCAGCTTTTCGGAGGCGTAGGCCACATCCCAGGGTTGCAGTTCGGCGATACCGAGTTCGCGGGCCGCGAAGTCCTTCAGTTCGGCGATGTCGTGTTCGGCGAAGGGCTTGGCGCGGGTGGCCAGGTCGCGCAGGAAGGCCTTAACTTCTTCCGGCGATTGCGCCATCTTGGCCACCAGCGATACTTCGGCATAGCTGTCGTAGCCGAGCATGCGCGCCGCTTCGGCGCGCAGGGCCAGGATGCGGTCGATGTTGGGGCCGTTGTCCCATTCCGGATGGCCGGCTTCGGCCGAGAATTCGGATGCCCGCGTGGCGTACGCGCGGTACATGCGGGCGCGCAGATCGCGATCGTCGGCGTATTGCAGCACCGGCAGATACGAGGGCATGTGCAGCGTGAACAGCCAGCCCTGCTTGCCCGCGCGTTCGGCGGCGGCGCGGGCGGCGGCCAGCGCGTCGGCCGGCAGGCCGGCCAGTTGGTTTTCGTGGTCGACATGCACCGTCCAGGCGTTGGTGGCGTCGAGCACGTTTTCGGAGAACTTGGCGGCCAGCGCCGCGGATTCTTCCTGGATGGCCTGGAAGCGGGGCTTCTGGTCTTCCGGCAGTTCGGCGCCGGACAGCCGGAAATCGCGCAATTCGTTGTCGACGATCTTGCGGCGGACCGTGTCGAGGCTGGCGTATTCGGGGCTCAGCGCCAGCGCGCGATATTTGTCGAAGAGCTTCAGGTTCTGGCCCAGTTCGGCGTAGTAGCGCGTCACTTCGGGCAGCAGGGTATTGTAGGCGTCGCGCCAGGCGGGGGTGTCCATGACACCATGCAGATGGCTGACCACGCCCCAGGCGCGGCCGAGGCGTTCGCCCCCATCGACCAGCGGTGCCACGAAGTCGTCCCAGGTGGCCGCAACCTCGTCCGCCTCCAGGCGGGCGACCAGCGCACGGTTTTCTTCCAGGCGCTGGCGGATGGCCGGCGCGACGTCTTCAGGTTGGACTGCGTCGAAACGAGGCAGTCCGGACAAATCGAGAAGCGGGTTACTCATGGTGTGGGCGACCGGTATGGTTAAAAGGGTGTGCCAGCATTACGCTGAAGTTCTGTACGATTGTGCCGAAAATGCTCGCAAGCGAGCCATTGCGAATAGCTACCGTCACTATGAACGAGACCACTGATCGACGCGCGGCGTTCAATGCCACCATCGAACGCGAACTGGCAGCGGGAGAATTCGTCTTCCCGACCAGCATGCAGGCAGCCGTGCGCGTGCGCCGAGCGCTGGATGATCCGGATGCCAGCCTGGTGTCGGTGGCCAGGATCATCAACCTGGAGCCGGTGCTCTCGGTCAAGCTGCTACGTATGGCCAATTCGGCCTTCTTCAACCCGCACGGCGGCGAGGTGACCGACGTCCAGCGCGCCCTCATGCGGGTTGGTCTGAACCATGCGCGCACGCTGGCCATTTCGGTGATCGGCGATCAGTTGGCCACCGCGCTGGAATTCGCGCCGGTGTGGCGTCTGGCCGAACAGTTGTGGCGGCATACGCTGGACGTGGCGTCGTTCGCCTACGCCATCGCCCTGCAACTGGAAGGCGTGCGTCCGGACACCGCCCTGCTGGCCGGCATGGTGCACGACATCGGGCAGTTCTACCTGCTGTCGCGCGTGCATGAGTTCCCCGACCTGCTGGTCGAGCAGAGCGAGCTGTCCGAACTGATCCTGTTCTGGCACAAGCCGGTGGGCCAGGCCGTGCTGCGGGCGCTGGGCACGCCCGAGGTCATCGTGTCGGCGCTCGATGTGCAAGAGATCTACGGCCAGAACTGGCCGCCGCGCGAACTGGCCGATGTGCTGTACCTGGCCAATACGGCCGCCACCACGCCAAACCCATTCACCACGGTGTCGCTCGAAATGCAGGTGGCCTTGCGCGAATGCGTGTTCGAAGGCGTGGATCAGGCGGTGGTCGACAGCCTGCTCGACGAAGCCCGCGTGCAACGCGCGCAGGCCATGGCGATGCTGGCTGCCTGAGACCGCGCCGCGCTCAGTGCGGGGGCGCGTCCTCGCGCTCGACCAGGTCGCGGTAGGCATGCCAGGTGGCATGCCCCGCCAGCGGCAGGGCAATCACCATCCCCACCATGTAGGTGACGAAGCCGAACGCCATCAGCGCCACCAACAGGGCGCCCCATAAAGCCATGGCGGCCAGGTTGCGCCCGACGGCCTGGGCGCTGGTCATCATGGCGGTGACCACATCCACGTCGCGGTCCATCAGCAAGGGCACCGATACGGCCGACAGCACGTACATCAGCAAGGCCAGCGCGCCACCGATGATCAGGTAGGCCGACACGAAATAGGTGTAGCTGCCGGACAGGAACACTTCGCGGTAGAAGTTGGCCAGTTGCGGCACTTCATCGTGATAGAAGAGTGCGAACAGGATCGCCGAGATGCGTTCCCAACTGATCATGGCGATCGCCAGCAGGATGCCGAAATAGAACAGCGAATCGCCGTTGCGCGCCAGGCCCTTGAGCGATTGCGCCAGGGTCGTGCTCTGGCCGCTTTCGGCGCGTCGCGAGATCTCATACAGACCGGCCGCCGCCAGAGAACCGACCAGCATGAAGCCCGAGACCGCCGCCGTGAACAGGTACGGTTGGGCGGCGCTGTACGCCATGATCAGATAGCCCACGCCGGCGAAGAAAAGGCCGTACAACAGGCTGGTGGCGCTGTTGGCCCAGAGGTCGTCCCAGCCTTGAGCGATCCATTTGAAGGGGCGCGTGGCCTCGACCGAGCGGGCGGCGAGGTGCGGCGTGGTATCCAGATGGTGGTGCAGGGGGTGAGCCATGGTCATCTCCTTGGCAGGAAAGGCTTCCTACAGGGATAGACCGTGGCCCGGGGCATTGCCAGCGGCGCGGGGCGCCGCCGGCAATCGCAGGCGGGCGCCTAGAGTGTCTTGCCGGTCAGGCGTTCGTACGCTTCGACGTACTTGGCGCTGGTTTTGTCGAGCACGTCGGCGGGCAGGGCCGGGGCCGGCGGCTGCTTGTTCCAGCCCAGCGATTCGAGGTGGTCGCGTACGAATTGCTTGTCGAACGACGGCGGCGAGATACCCTCGCGATAGCTGTCGGCGGGCCAGAAGCGCGACGAATCGGGGGTCAGCGCTTCGTCGATCAGGTGCAGCGTGCCGGCCTCGTCCAGGCCGAACTCGAACTTGGTGTCGGCGATGATGATGCCGCGCGTGGCGGCGTAGTCGCGCGCTTCCGAATACAGGCGGATGGCCGTGTCGCGCACCTGGGCGGCCAGCGCCGGGCCGATCAGGCGTTCCACTTCGGCGAAGTCGATGGTTTCGTCATGGGTGCCCTGTTCGGCCTTAGTCGACGGCGTGAACAACGGTTCGGGCAGCTTGGCGGCCTGTTGCAGGCCAGCGGGCAGGGTGATGCCGCTGACCTTGCCGGTGGCCTGATAGTCTTTCCAGCCCGATCCGATGATGTAGCCGCGCACCACCGCCTCGATCGGCAGCGGCTTGAGACGCTTGACGACCAGCGCGCGACCGGCCACCTGGGCGCGTTCTTCCGGCGCCACCACGTCTTCCGGCGCGATGCCGGTGAGCTGGTTGGGCAGGATGTGGGCCAGCTTGTCGAACCAGAACAGCGCTGTGCGCGTGAGCACTTCGCCCTTGCGCGGGATCGGGTCCGGCAGGATCACGTCGAAGGCCGACAGGCGATCGGTGGTGACGATCAGCAGCGTGTCCTCGCCCACGGCGTAGATGTCCCGTACCTTGCCGCGCCCCAGCAAAGGCAGGCTCTTGATGTCGGATTCGAACAGCGGCTTCATGGGGACGGGCTCCGTGGGGGCAAAAGCGGCGATTATACCCGTCCGCCCCGGCTGCCCCGTGTGGCGGACTTGCCGCGAAGTTTGGCGCCGGCTGCGGCGAGGCGGCTCAATGGCTGTAAAATGCCGGGTTTTGCGTCCTACGCAGGCCGCGCGGCCAGTGAACCCGCCATGAGCGTCAAACCGACATTTCAGGAAATCATTCTCAAGCTCCAGAGCTATTGGGGCGAGCAGGGCTGCGCATTGCTGCAGCCCTACGACATGGAAGTGGGCGCCGGCACCAGCCACACGGCGACCTTCCTGCGCGCTATCGGTCCGGAGCCCTGGCGCGCCGCCTACGTACAGCCGAGCCGTCGCCCCAAGGACGGCCGCTATGGCGAAAACCCCAACCGCATGCAGCACTACTACCAGTTCCAGGTGGTGCTCAAGCCGGCGCCGGCCAACATCCTCGACCTGTATCTGGGGTCGCTGCAGGCGCTGGGTTTCGACCTGACGCACAACGACGTGCGCTTCGTCGAGGACGACTGGGAGAATCCCACGCTGGGCGCCTGGGGCCTGGGTTGGGAAGTCTGGCTCAACGGCATGGAAGTGACGCAGTTCACTTACTTCCAGCAAGTGGGCGGCATCGATTGCAAGCCGATCACCGGTGAAATCACCTACGGCATCGAACGTCTGGCAATGTATCTGCAAGGTGTCGAAAACGTCTTCGATCTGGTGTGGACGCGCTGGACCGAGAACGGTGTCGAGCGCAGCCTGACCTACGGCGACGTGTTTCACCAGAACGAAGTGGAGCAATCCACCTACAACTTCGAGCACAGCGACACCGAGTTCCTGTTTACGGCCTTCGGCGCGCACGAAAAGCAGGCCAAGTACCTGATGGAACAGCAATTGGCACTGCCTGCCTACGAACAGGTGCTCAAGGCGGCGCACACCTTCAACCTGCTCGATGCGCGCGGCGCCATTTCGGTGACCGAGCGCGCCGCCTACATCGGCCGCATCCGCAATCTCGCGCGCAGCGTCGCGCAGAGCTATCTCGAATCCCGCGAGCGTCTGGGCTTCCCCATGGCGCCCGCCGAATGGGTCGCGCAGCTTCCGAAGAAGGAGGCCGCGTAAGGTCATGAATCACAATCTGCTCGTAGAACTCTTCGTCGAAGAACTCCCGCCCAAGGCGCTCAAGCGCCTGGGCGAGGCCTTTGCCGGCGTCCTCGCCGACACCCTCAAGGCCCAGGGCCTGGCGCCGGCCGATGCGGTGGTGACGCCGTTCGCCTCGCCGCGCCGTCTGGCGGTGCACGTCACCCAGGTGGCCGAGCGTGCCGCGGACAAACCCGTGTCGCAAAAGCTCATGCCGGTGAGCGTGGGCCTGGACGCCGCCGGGCAGCCCACGCCGGCTCTGCTCAAGCGTCTGGCTGCGCTGGGGGCGGATGCCAGCGTGGTGCCGCAGCTCAAGCGCGCCGTCGACGGCAAGGCCGAAGCGCTGTTTTTCGACAGCGTGCAGCCGGGCGCCGAACTGGCCGCCGGCCTGCAGAAGGCGCTGGAAGACGCGCTCGGCAAGCTGCCGATCCCCAAGGTCATGGGCTACCAACTGGCCGATGGCTGGACCACCGTCAATTTCGTGCGTCCCGCGCATGGCCTGGTGGCCCTGCATGGTGCACAGGTGGTGCCGGTGAGCGTGCTGGGCCTGACGGCCGGCGCACTGACGCATGGTCATCGTTTTGAAGCCAAGGTGGCCGACATCACGATCCCCCATGCCGATGTCTATGCCGAGGTGCTGGAACGCGACGGCGCCGTGATCGCCAGTTTTGCCGATCGCCGTGCCGAGATCTCGCTGCAGTTGAAGCGCGCCGCCGAAGAAGTCGGCGGCGGGGTCAAGCCGATCGAGGACGATGCGCTGCTGGATGAAGTCACCGCGCTGGTCGAACGCCCCAACGTGCTGGTCGGCACCTTCGAAGAGCGCTTCCTCGAAGTGCCGCAGGAATGCCTCATCCTGACCATGAAGGCCAACCAGAAGTACTTCCCGCTGCTGGATGCGCAAGGCCGTCTGACCAACAGATTCCTGATCGTCTCCAACATCCGTCCGGCTGACGCGTCGGCGGTGGTGGGCGGCAACGAGCGCGTGGTGCGCCCGCGCCTGGCCGATGCCAAGTTCTTCTTC
>JASGFB010000139.1:0-9133 GCA_047605765.1 Rhodocyclaceae bacterium | reverse complement strand
TGCGCCAGGCGGTGGCCGGCCGCCACGACGAGCACCAGATGATCGCGGGCGACGGCCTGCCGCTGGAGGCCGCGCGCGTCGACGGCGTCGGACACGATGCCGGCTTCGACGCGGCCGGCGGCCACCGCATCGACGATCTCGCTGCTGGTGCGCTCCTTGAGTTCGATGTTCAGTCGCGGCCGGCCGGCGAGCCAGGGCGCCAGCCGTGGCGGCAGGAAGGTGGTCAGCGCGGCGGTGTTGGCATGCAGATGGAGCGTGCCGCGCCCGCCGTGGGCGAAATCGTTGAGTTCGGCGCGCAGGCGCGCCTGCTGTTGCAGGATCAGGCGCGCGTGATGGGCCAGCGCATCGCCCGCCGGGGTCGGCGTCACGCCGCGGCTGCCGCGTTCGAGCAAGGGCACGCCGGCATCGGCTTCCATGTTGCGCAGGCGCTCGCTGGCCGAGGCCAGCGCCAGATGCGCGCGCGCCGCGCCATGCGTGATGCTGCCGGCGTCAACGACGCACAGAAACAGACGAAGATCCGCAAGATCGAGCCGCATGGCCTCACCGTGTCGAAGGCCTTCGGACCACCCGAAGGCTGGCGCCAGAAAACCGCATTGTGCCAAAGCGCGCATATCGCTCCAATGCGGACATGGATACGCCCTCCCCTTTTTTCGCCGCCCTGCTGGCGATGACCTTCGTGATCGCCGGCCTCGTCAAGGGCGTCACCGGCATGGGTCTGCCCACCATCGCCATGGGGCTGATGGGCTCGATCATGCCGCCCGCCACGGCGGCGGCGCTGTTGGTGATCCCCTCGCTGGTGACCAACGTCTGGCAACTGCTGGCCGGCCCCGCCAGCGCGCGTCTGGTGCGGCGCCTGTGGCCGATGATGGCGGCCGTCGCCGTTGGCACCACCGCCAGCACGGCACTGCTGGCGCGCATCGACGCGACCCTGTCCGGCCTGGCGCTGGGCATCGCGTTGATGGCCTACGCCGCTTACGCGCTGTGGGCGCCGGCCTGGTCGCTGCCGCCGCGCACCGAACGCTGGCTGTCGCCGCTGGCGGGCCTGATCACCGGCATCGTCACGGGCGCCACGGGCGTGTTCGTGATGCCGGCGGTGCCGTATCTGCAATCGCTGCGCCTCGAAAAGGACGAGCTGGTGCAGGCGCTCGGCCTGTCATTCACCGTCTCGACGCTGGCACTGGCCGCCGGCCTGCTGGCGCACGACGCCTTGCCGGCACGGCAACTGGGCTGGTCGGCGGCGGCGGTGGTCCCGGCCCTGGCCGGCATGTGGTGGGGGCAGGCGATCCGCGCGCGCATCGGCGCGCGCACCTTCCGCCGCTGTTTTCTGTTGCTGTTGTGCGTGCTCGGCCTGGAGCTGGCCCTGCGTCCGCTGCTGTGAGCCGCGCCGATCATGACAAAGGTATCGCCATGCCCCCGCCCCCACACCTGCCCGTGCTGGAATACCTCCAGCGTTCTCTGGACGGCACGCTCTCACCCGGGCACGCAACGCATCTGCGCTATCCGACGGCGATTTCATGCCTGCTGGGTTTTCGCATCGTGGCCATCGGCGCCGCCACGGCCACGCTCGAACTGGATGCCGACGCCGGCCGCCACGGCAACCAGCAAGGCACCGTGCACGGTGGCCTGCTGTGCGAGCTGGCCGACGCGGCCATCGGCACGGCCCATTCGACGCTGATGCACGCCGACGAGAGCTTCACCAGCATCGATCTGAAGGCCACCTTCCTGCGCCCGGTATGGCAGGCACGACTCAGCGCCCACGCCTGGGCAGTCCACGCCGGTCGCACCATCAGCCATTACCAATGCGACATCCAGCGTGAAGACGGCAAGCGGGTGGCCAGCGTCAGCAGCGTGGTGATGACACTGCGCGGCGAACACGCCGCCGGGCGCTGACGGGCCGAGACGGCAAACTTGGTCTAGCCTGAAGAGATATCCACGATAAGCCGCCGCACCCGCGTCCGGGCTTTCGCACGGTTCATCAACGAGCCGCCGCGAACGAGCCACATGCCCCAAGACTTGACGCTCGACGTGGGCAGGGCCGTCCACACTTCATGGCGACAGGCACCCGATTTACATGCTGCAAGGCAGCACTGATGGCGCTCGTACTGTGGGTGGGCGCCACCGGCGCGGCGCCGGCTGCGACGGTCAACTACAACAGCGCGTTTTCGTTCGCGCACACCGGCACGGTGTCCACCGGGCTGCTTTCGATCGGCGGCACGTTCACCAACACCACCACCACATCCGCCCCCGCCGCCACCCTGCCCCAGTTCAATCGCACGCTGGGCCGGCTCACGCAGGTGAGCGTGTCGATCACCACCACCAGCTCGCCCTACACGGTGGCGCCGACCGGCCTGCTGAGCCTGATCTCGTCGGGCACCGCCACGCAGGGCCTGGCGTATTCGGTCAGCGCCGGCGCGTCCAGCGTCAGCGACGCCGCCCAGGTCACGGTCACCGGGTCGACCTTGCTCACCTTGCTCAACCTCGGCGGCGGCAACATCGGCGGCGCGCCGCTGAACAGTTCGAGGCAATTCACGGCGGCGGCCGATCTGGCGCGTTACACCGGCAGCGGCACGCTGGCAGTGGGCGTCACCGCCACCGACACCTTCACCATCACGGCGCTGGTGTCCGCCCTCAACGGCGGCGGCATGAACGGATCGGGCACCTATACCGGCACCGTGACGGTGAGCTACGACTACACGCCGTGGAGCGTGGCGGGCTACGTCTACAACGACGTCAACCACGACGGCGCACGCGACAGCAGCGAAACCGGCACCGGCCTCACGCTGTATGCCAAGCTGCTGTCGAGCGCCACCGGCCCGGTGCTGCAGACCGTGGCGGTGGATGCATCCACCGGGCGCTACGCCTTCGACGTATCCACCGGCAGCTATCGCGTGATCATCGACGACAACGCCACCACCAGCGACATCACGCCCCTGGTACCCGCCGCCGGCTGGACAGCGACCCAGGCCCCCACGCTGTACCGCGACGTCGTCGTCGGCACCGAACTGCCCAGCCAGGACTTCGGCCTGATCCAGGCCACGCTGCTGAGCGGGCGCGTGTTCCTCGACAATGGCGTGGGGGGCGGCACCGCCAACGATGGCCTCATCAATGGCACCGAGGCCGGCATGCCCAGCCGCCAGGTACGGCTGTCGACGGCGGCCGGCACGCAACTGGACCAGGCCGCCTCGGATGGCAACGGCAATTTCCGCTTGTTCATCCCGGCCAGCGTGGCGCTGAGCACGGCGCTGCGCGTGCGGCTGTTGCCGGATGCCTCGTTCGTCTCTACCGGCGGCACGGTGGGGAGCACCGGCGGCACCTACACGCGCGCCACCAGCGAAGTGGCGTTCACCCTGGCCTCGCGCGCCGCCCTGACGGCGGTGAATTTCGGCAGCGTCCACGTACCGATGCTCACCGGCGGCTCCGAGCAGCAAGGCGCGCCCGGCTCGGTGCTGACCTTCAGCCATCTGTTCCTGGCGCCGACCAGCGGGCAGATCAGCTTTGCGGTCAGCGCCGCCTCGCTGCCGTGGCCGACGTCGCTGTATCGGGATGTCAACGCCAACGGGGTCATCGACACCGGCGACACACCGCTGTCGGCGCCCGTCGCCGTCACCGCCGGCCAGGCGGTGGCCGTGCTGGTGCGCGTGTTCATCCCCGACAACGCCGCGCCGAACATTCGCATGACATCAACGCTGACGGCCCAGTTCACGTACACCAACGCCACGCCCGCCCTCAGTCAGTCGCTGACGGCGACCAACCTGGCCGACGTCGGCCTGCGCAGCGGCGGCGCGCTGGTGTTGGTCAAGTCGGTCAATCGCAGCAGCGCGCTGCCGGGCGACACGGTGATCTTCGTCATCAACTTCACCAACGCCGGCCAGGCACCGATCAGCAATATCGTGATCGCCGATACCACGCCCGCCTTCACGCGCTTTGCGGCGGCCTCCACCGACACCACGCCCAGCGGCATGACCGCCCCCACCATCAGCGCGCCCGCGCCCGGCGCCATCGGCGATATCCGCTGGACCTTCGGCGGGCAGCTCGCGCCGGGGGCCTCGGGCGCGGTGCGGTTTTCAGTGGTCATCGAGTGAGGCGCCCGCGTTCTACAAGAACACCAGATGGCGGGGATGGAATTCGACCCCGGCCAGGCGCTGCTCGACCAGCGCGCCGTTGGCGTGCAGCGTGTTGACCGTCACCAGGCTCTGGTGAGCCGACCGCTCGGCCGGCGCCGACCGCGCCGGCTCGTGCTCGATCCAGGCGCATCGATACGCCGCCAGCGGCCCGGCGAACGCCTGTCCGACGGCCTGCCGCAGACGCGCGTAATCGGCATCCGAAAAATAGCTGGTCACGATGGTGTTGAAGAAGACGACGGTCTGGCCTGGCACCAGCAGGCGCACCAGGGTCGGCGCCGCCTCGCCGATGGCGACGGCGGCATCGGCCTCGATCAGCGAGACCTCGCCACGCAGTCGACGCAGGGTCGCCATGGCGGCGTCCAGGCGCTGCAGACGCGCCACGTCGTCGCCCCAGATAAGCGCCTGCAGCATCTCGGCCTGGGCCGGATCGGCGACGTCGATGACATTCAGATCGCAGCCCATGCGCAGATTGATGCCATCACGGATGGCATCGATGGCCGCCTCATCGAGCGCCGCCACGGCGGTCTCGTCACCCGATACCGACACACTGATCGTCGGCGTGCCCGGCACCTCGACCTGCCCCGCCGGCCGAGCGACGTGCCAGCCGTACTGATCGGCCAGCAGATTGAGGCCGGCGCTGCAGCCGATCTCGAACAGCGCGATGTTGCCGCCCTTATGCGCGCCGAGCGCGGCCAGGGCCGCCAGCAGCGTGATGCCGCGCGAGGTCTCGTTGGTCTGTACCCGCACGCGCGCCAGCACGGACAGGTATTCGTCGCGATGGGTGCGCAGGATATCGTCGATGGCCTGTCTGAGTTGCGCGTACCGGGCCGCTTCATAGGCGCCGCCGCAGGTCGCGTAAAAGCGCGCGGCGGCGAGTTGGCCGTGGCGGCGCACCAGGACGTGGAGCGCGGCAGCCAGCATCAGCGGGCGCTCGAACCAGGCGTTCGAAATCTTGCCGTCCCATTGGCGCCGCAGCGCCTCGATCAGTGGCGCGACGCCGGCATCGGTGCGCGGCGCAGCGCCGTCGTAGAGGATCTCGATGAGTGCGCGAAACACGCCGGCATAGAGTACCGAGGCGGTCTCGCAGTGTTTGTATTCCTTGTCGAGATTGGCACGCAGTTCGTCGAACATGGCATCCCCAAGAGAACGATCAAAGCGCGCACACCAAACCGTGGCGCACTTTCACGAGAATTTAAAGAGACTGTCATAGTCTGCCACCACCGGCGCCCGACAATGGCGCAAGGCTTGTTCTTCATCGGAAAAAAGCAGTGTTTGGATCCGACTTCGTACCCGTCCGCTCGCAGAGGGGCGAAACCCTGCTGGCGGGTCAGGACGGCGGCATCACCGGCAGGCAGCGGCAACTGATGCGTCTGATCGATGGTCGCCGCCGCCTGTCCCAGATCGCAGTGATGATGCCCGGCCGCGACCTCGAGGCCGAACTGGCCGAGCTTCTCGACGCACACTTCATCATGGCAGCGGGCACGCCGGCGGTGGCGGCCCCGGTGGTCGCCGCAGAGGTGGCGGATACGCCACCGGAACATTGGGATGAGGCCTTCGGCTTCATGCGGGCGGTGGCGATCGCATCGCTGGGCGTCATGGCGCAGCCGGTGATCGCCCTGCTCGAACAGGTGGGCGACAGCGCATCGGCGCGCAGTGCGGTGGCCCGCTGGCACATGGCCCTGCGTGAATCGCGCCACGGCCGCGACGAGGCCGATACGCACCTGCGTACGGTGACCTCGCTACTCGACCTGTAGCGGCGCGGCCTGCTCGCAGGTCGAGGCGCACGGACGCGGCAGGCCGAACTGGGCCAGCGCGCGGTTGCCGTAGCGATAGTCGCCGGTGATCTCCACGCCCAGCCACGGCGGCTCGATGACTTTGTCATAGGTGGTGGAGAGTTCGATTTCGGCGACCACCAGCCCGGCGAGCGGACCTTCGAAAACGTCGACTTCGAACAGATGGGCGCGATGCAGGACGCGATAGCGCGTCTTGCGGACGATGCCACCGGCGCAGTGGCTGCCGATCAGGGCGCGTGCATCGTGCAGGGGAATGGGATATTCGAATTCTTCGCGCATCATGCCGATGCGCGGCGACTTCAGCGTGATCCAGGCATCGCCGTGGGCGATCCTCACGCGGGTGGACATTTCGCCCGAATTTTTCGCCAGGTAACCCTGCACGATCGGAATACCCGCCAACCCCCGGACGACCGAGGCATCGCGGACCAGAAAACGCCGCTCGATTTCTATTGCCATCTCAATTTCTTCACACGACCCCTGCCCCGGCTTGCGCAAGGGAAGGCCCATTTTTATCAGGCCCGTATTTCAGGAATATAAATTGGAGGAACTAGCGCGCTCGAATTCAATGCAACATAAATATAATATTTTTCGCCCCTAAAGAACCCCCTCATTTGCCCGAAGACCCTGCCGGAAGCGGCTTTTGGAGCTTCCGATGATTTTGATATTTATCAATTTGCCCGGACCACGGATTTGATTTCCGCCGCCCGGGCTCACGCAGGGTGATTCAGTCAAATGAAGATCCGTCATCGCATTCTGCTGCTGGTCGCATTGAGTTTTGTCGCACTCATTTCGATCGGCGGATATGCAGTCGTCGAATCCCGCAACAACGCACACCAAGTGCAATCCGTCACCGCCGGCGTGGTGCCCACCGCGCTGGCATCCGCCGACCTGGTGGCCCAGGTCAAAGAGGTGCAGTTGTCCACCATGGCGCTGGTATCGGCGCCCGACAACAGCATCGCCGGGCAATTGAAGGACAAGCTCACACGTCAGAAATGGGCGCTGATCGAAGCGCTCAAACAACAGGCCGACAGCGCCACCGATGAACGACAATCCGGCCTCGTGCAGCAGGCCAAGGAAAGCCTGGGCAACTATTTCAGCTCGATCGAGGACACCGCCCAACTGAAGCTGTCCGGGCAGACCGCCCTGGCCGAAGCCAACCTGTTCGCCACGGTCGCCGAATACCAGCGCGAATTCGGCCAGATCATCGACACGCTGCGGGTCGAGAAGAACCGCAGCAAGGACACCGCCATCGCGGCACTGGACCACAGCCTGTCGCGCACCGTGCAGGCGCTGACCCTCGTCACCCTGATCGCCGTGTCGGCGCTGTCGGTGATCGGCTGGGCGCTGTACCGCCAGGTCATCCGGCCCATTGCCCGCATGCAGGCCGAGATGAGCGAGATCGCCGCCAGCCAGGACTTCACGCGGCGCGTGCCGATCGAGCGCGAGGACGAGATCGGCAATTCGATCGTCGCCTTCAACAGCATGATCGCCAAGATCGAAGAGCGCTCCTCGCAGCTCAAGCAGAAGACCAACGACATCCAGACGATGTTGCAGCACATCCCGCAGGGGATCCTGACCATCACTGCCGACAACAAGGTCCACCACGAGTACTCGGCGCACCTGGAGAAGATCCTCGGCACCCATCTCATCGCCGGGCGCGACTTCGTCGAACTGCTGTTCGCCGACAGCGATCTGGGGCCGGACACGCTGTCGCAGATCGACGCCGTGGCCGCCGCCTGCATCGGCGAAGATCTGATGAACTTCGAGTTCAACCAGCACCTGCTGGTCGGCGAAGTGGAACGGCACATGCCCGGTGGCGCGGCCCGGACGCTCGACTTCGGCTGGTCGGCGATCACCGACGAGCACGGCCTCATCACGCGCCTGATGCTGTGCGTGCGCGACGTCACCGAACTGCGCAAGCTGGCGGCCGAAACCGCCGAGCAGAAGCGCGAGCTGGGCATCATCGGCGAGATCCTCGGCATCAGCCAGGAGAAGTTCCACGAGTTCATCGCCGGCACCCTGCACTTCATCGACGACAACGAAGCGCTCATCCGCTGCCATGCCGAGCACGATGCCGACGCCGTGGCGCAGTTGTTCCGCAACATGCACACCATCAAGGGCAACGCCCGCACCTATGCCTTGCACTACCTGACGCAGACCGTGCACGATGCCGAACAGACCTACGACGCGTTGCGCCAGCCGCGTCCCGGCATCGCCTGGGATCAGGCGCAACTGATCGAGGAACTGATGCAGGTGCGCGCGCTGGTCGAACGCTACGCGCGCATCAATGAAGTCAGCCTGGGCCGCAAGGGGCCGGGCCGCCGTGGCAGCGTCGAGCGCTACCTGATGGTCGAAAAGACGCAGATCGCCGACACCCTGGCGCGCCTCGAAGCGGTGAACACCACCAACATCCACGACCTCATCGCCGCCCGCGACGCGGTCCACAAGACACTGCGCCTGATCGGCACCGAACCGCTGCAAGAGACCCTGGCCGGCGTCATCGATTCGCTGCCCGGCCTGGCGCGGGAACTGGGCAAGAAGGTGCCGCGCGTGGTCATCGACGATCATGGCTTCGTCGTCAGGAACCAGGTCAGCGCGCTGCTCAAGAACGTGTTCATGCACCTGTTCCGCAATGCGCTCGACCACGGCATCGAAACACCCCAGGAGCGCGCGCTGTCCGGCAAGGACGAAGTTGGCACCATCGAGCTGAGCGCGCATGTCGCCGACGGGGCCCTCACCCTGCGCATGGCCGACGACGGGCGCGGGCTGTCATTGGTGCGCATCCGCGAGAAGGCTGAGGAGCTGGGCTTCATCGCGCGTGGCGAAACGATCACCGACGAGGCGCTGGCGCAGCAGATCTTCCGCCCCGGCTTCTCGACCGCCGACACCGTGACGGAGGTATCCGGCCGTGGCGTCGGCATGGATGCCGTGCAGGATTTCCTCAAGCGCGAGCATGGCCAGATCGAGATCCGCTTCGTCGATGGCGTGCGCGGCGTACCGTTCCGCCGCTTCGAGATGCGGGTCAGCCTGCCGGAGGAACTGAGCGAGCACCTGGACGAGAACAACCGCAAGGTGGTGATCGAAGGCCGGCCGCTCGACGAGGCGGCCACGGAGCAGACGCCGCAGGCGATCTGCCGCCCCCCTCATCTGTACGCGGTGTAAGCCGCGCCGGACGACTCCGGCGGCCCGCGCAAGCGGCCGCCGGGGCGCCGTGTC
>JASGFB010000138.1:0-9143 GCA_047605765.1 Rhodocyclaceae bacterium | reverse complement strand
CGCTGCTGACGATCGACGTGTGGGAACACGCCTACTACATCGACTACCGCAACGCCCGCCCGAAGTTTGTCGAGGTCTACCTCAACAACCTCGTGAACTGGGAATTCGCCGCCAAGAATTTCGGCTGATCCCCCGTACGATGGCACGCCGGGCCGGCATGGCCGGCGTCGTGAAAAGGGAGCCCGCGGGCTCCCTTTTTTCATGTGCGCTTCCGTACATCGCATGCTTTGCCGCGCAAGCGTTAAACGACGTTAGGATAGGCGCTCTTGACAAGGGGTGTGCACATGGCGGGATGGATCTTGACGGGTATCGTGGTGGCGGCGCTGGCCTACGGCGTGCTGCTCTACAACGGGCTGGTGATGCTCAAGCACGCGGTGGCGCGCGCCTGGGCCAACATCGACGTGCTGCTCAAGCAACGCCACGACGAACTGCCCAAGCTCATCGAAGTGTGCCGCCAATACCGCGACTTCGAATCATCCACCCTCGAACGCGTCATGCAAGCGCGCAGCGGTCTGGCCCATGCGCGTGAGCGCGGCGACCTGGACGACGTCGGCAAGGCCGAGAGCGAACTGCGCGCCGGCATCGGGCGCCTGTTCGCCGTTGCCGAGAGCTATCCCGAGTTGCGCACCAACGAACAGTTCCTGCAGTTGCAGCAGCGCATGAGCACCCTCGAAGAATCCATCGCCGATCGGCGCGAGCTCTACAACGAAACGGTCAATATCAACAACGCCCGCATCGAGCAGTTCCCGGCCGTGTTCATCGCCCGCCTGTTCGCGTTCGAAGAAAAACCGCTGCTGCGTTTTTCCGCCGCCGAAAAGAACGACGTCAACGTACGCGCGCTGATGGCGGGTTGAGCGTGCAAGGGTTGTTGCAGTGGCCGGCGGCCGCCTGCGCGGCCGTCGCCAGCTTCGTCTATTGGCTGATCAGCTATCGCCGCTACCGCGCCATCGCAGATGTCCCCACGTCGCGCATCGGCAGCGCCGCCCAGGGCTATGTCGAACTGATCGCCATCGGCCGCTCCATCGGCGGCACACCCCTCTATTCGCCCCAGACCGGCCTGCCCTGCCTGTGGTACGAACTCATCGTCGAAGAACGCGACAACGATCGGAGCGAGTGGCGCCGGACGCATCGTGAAGTGTCCGACACTTCATTCATCCTCGACGACGGCACCGGCCGCTGCGTGGTCGACCCCGAACATGCCGACGTCATCACCGCGCAAAAGAACGTCGACCAACAGGCCTACACGCGCACCACGCTGCGCGTGCTGATTCCCGGCACCCGCCTTTATGCGCTGGGCCATTTCACCACCGACACCGGCACCTCGCCGCAGGCCCTGCACGCCGCCGTCGGGCAACGTCTGGCCAGTTGGAAAACGGACGGCAGCAGCAAGCGCTTCGACCGCGATGGCGACGGCGAGCTGAGCATGGAGGAATGGGAGCAGGCGCGTGCCGAAGCGCGCCGCGAAGTCTTGCGTGAGCGCTCCGATCCGGCAACGCAGGGCGATATCCACGCCCTGTGTGAACCGTCTGACGGACGCTGGTTCGCCATCTCCGACATCCCACCGCATCGATTGGCCCGCCGTCTGCGCGTGAGCGCCTGGGCCAGCCTGGCCGTTTCCTTCATGGCCCTGGCGGCGGCGGTGTGGTTGTTCGCTCGCACCTGAACGACAGATCACACACCCAGGTAAGCATCGACCGGCGCGGTGTCTCGTGGCGGCGCGCTGGCGGCCCAGTGAGCGAGCAGTTCGCCATAGGCGCGCGCATGACCGCGCAGTTCCTCCGTCATGGCGCGATCGCGCGATTGGCGCCGCGCCACGGCCAAGTCGATCTGGCGGGCGATCAAGGTGCGTTGGGCCCGGATGTAATCGATGCAACGTGCGCGGCTGGCGGAGGACGCGTCGCCGATGATGCGCAGTGCCGGCACCAGCGACAGGGTACGAATGCCCGTCCGTGGCGCCGCCGACATCAAGTGTGGGCCCAGTTGCGCGGCAACCTCATCGCCCCAGTGGCGGCGCTCGCTCGCCAACGCCGTACGCAATCGCACCATGGCGTCGGCGTGGGCCGTATCGGTAATGCGCCGGTCGGCGAACAGCAGCGCATGGGTGCCGGTCGCCGTGTCAGCGATGCAGCCCGCATCGGCAAAGGGTGCGCGCCGCGCACTGCGCGACAACACCACACCCTGCAACAGATCAGGCGCCCACGGGTCGAGCGGCACGACTTCGCACATGGCCGGCTTGCCTGCGGCATGCACGCCGCAACGGCCGTCCTCACGCAACGCCGGGCACTGCGCCCGCGAAGCGTAATCGATGGCCTGCGCGTGCAGGGCGACGCATCGCTGTCCATCGGCCGACCACCACAGCAGCTCATCGGCGAGTACGTCGAACGCTGCCGCTTGCGCCGTATCCACGAGGTGTATCTCAGCACCGTCGCCGATGCGCGCACCCGCATGAGGGCGTGCCACCTGGCGCAGCGCGAGACTGCCGATGAACGTGTCCTGGTGACGGAACAATTCCGGCAGGCTCATCTGCGGCGGACTATCGCAGCACTTACCGCAGGCCGAGCAATGAAAGGACAGGCGCATGGCTACCAGGGTCGCCGCACGGAGTCGTTGAAGCGCGCCAGAATGTACGATTTGACCGCGCTGGAGTGATAGGCCGCCACCAGCGTGCGCAGCCAAACCGCGTCGGCATCCTGGCGGCGCACGGCCAGCACATGAGCATAAGGCGAGCGAGCGTCTTCCAGACCCAGGCCATCGCGTGCCGGCTGCAGACCCGCACGCACGGCGACTTCGGCCGGCGCCACCACCAGCGCAGCGCGCCGACGCGCCGCCATCAACACGGATACGTCGGCCTGCTCGATGCGCAGCGTGCGCCGCCCCCACACCACGTCGCGTGGGGTCGCGTCGAGCCCGGTGCCCTCGGCCAGTTTCAGCAGACCATAGTTGTTCAACAGAATCAGCGCCCGGCCCGCCTGCGCGCGATCACGCGGGATGACTACAAGATCGCCCTCGCGCAGTTCATCGAGCCTGCGCAGGCGATTCGAGTACAACGCCATCGGCAGGCTAAGCGTGCTCGCAACGCTGACGAAGCGGTAACCGTGCCGACGTACCGCCGCATCCAGCGTCGGCAGATCCTGCCCGCTCACCGCATCGACACGACCGCGTGCCAGCGCTGCGTTGCGCGATTCGGCGTCGGCGATGATCCGCACCTCGATCACCAGGCCCTGCGAGCGGGCCTGCTCCGCCACCACATTCATGACTTGCGCATGCGGCCCCGGTGGCACCGCCACACGTATGGGCGTCGCAGCCGATGTGCAAGGCAAGGCGCAGGCGAGCAGCCCGATCCACGCCGCACGCAGGCTGTTGCTGATTTTCTTCATCGGAGTCGCCACGAAAAAAATGCCCCGGCAATGGCCGGGGCAAGGAGACAACACTCAGTAGTAGCCGCGTGGCTGCACGGGCTCGATACCGCCGACGCTGGCCATGTAGGCCTTCCATTGCGCAAACAGTTCGGACAGCACGCCAGCGTTCTGACCCGATACGTCGGCCGTCTCGCCGCGATCGCTGGCAATGTTGAAGAGCTGCCAGTGACCATCGAGCGGGCCGTAAGGCGGCTCGGTCCACAGCGCTTTCCATTTGCCATCGACGCTGTACACCTTGGCGCGGCCGTAGCTTTCTTCACCGAGGGTGATGGCGTTGTGCGCCACGCTGGTGGCCTCACCGCGCAGCACCGGCAACAGCGATACGCCAGTCACTGGCCAGACGTTGCGGCCGTCATAGACCACCTTGCCCTTGTTCTTGTCCACGCCGTTGGTATCGAGCAGCGGGGCGGCCGGCGCGCTTGGCGGCGTAACGCCCGCCAGTGCCAGGAAGGTTGCCGTGTTGTCGGTGACGTGCGTGAAATTGCGATACGCCGGCAAGGCGCTGGTCTGCCCGGGCAGGTGCACGATGGTCGGCACGCTGGTGCCCCCTTCGGCCATGAAACCCTTGTGCAGCTTGAAAGGCGTAGCGCTCACCTCGGCCCAGCGCAGGCCATACTGCAGGCGCTGAGCCGATGCCAGACCATTGTCGGTGCCGAGCTTGGCGTAGGCGGCCGGTTGCGCGTTGGCCGTATCGGTGCTCAGCGGATCGGCGCCCGAGTCGATGGGCCAGCCCTCGGCGCCGTTGTCCGAGTGGAACATGATGAAGGTGTTGTCGTACTCGCCGATGTCCTTCAGGTGCTGGATCAGCAGGCCGACGTTATGGTCGAGGTTTTCGACCATGCCGGCATAGATCTCCATGTAGCGCGCCTGCGCCTTGCGCTCATCGGCGGTCAGGCTGTCCCACTTCTTGTTGACCGGCCCCTGGCCATAATCGGTATACCCCTCTGACGGACCATGCAGCGCATTGATGTACAGCGGGCTGCCCGCCACCGAAGGCGTGGTCGCCGGGCTGCGCGTCAGCGCGTTGGGCACAGCCGGGCTTTCCTGGAAGTCGGCCGGGATGATGCCCAGCGCCTTCTGCCGCGCCAGTCGCTGCGCGCGGATGACCTCGTAGCCCGCGTCATAGCGGCCCTTGTACTTGGACAACCAGGGCTCCGGCACCTGCAGCGGCCAGTGCGGCGAGGTGTAGGCGGCGTACGCGAAGAACGGTTTGCCGTCACCCTTGTTGGCGTCGATGTACTGGATCAGGCGCTGCGTGTAGAAGTCGGTCGAATAGAACTGCCCCTCGGCGCTGCTGGCGGCGCCTGGTTGGCCCGACAGACCGGGCTGCACATACTTGCCGTCTTCGGTGTAGTTCTTCGAGCCGGCTGCTTCGTGCGCGAAATGATTGCTGGCAGCCCCGCCCAGCAAGGCGAAGCTGCGCTCGAAACCCCACTGATCCGGCGTCTGACCCGGGCTGGCAGTGCCCAGCCCGCTGGTGATGGTGCCGGCCAGCGCGTTACCCAGATGCCACTTGCCGGCCATGTAGGTGTGGTAGCCGCCATCCTTGAGCAACTGAGCCACCGACAGCGAACGATCGTTCAGGTAGCCCTCGTAGCCCGGCTGCCCCTTGCGCTCCGCATCGCTGGGCGCGCCCATGGTGCCCTCGCCCACGAGGTGATGGTCGGTGCCCGAGATCAGCATCGAGCGTGTGATGGCGCACACGCTGCCGGTGTGATGGTTGGTCAGCAGGCGGCCGCTCTGCACCAGCGCGTCGAGGTTGGGCGTACTGATCTCGCCACCGAAGGCGCTCAGATCGGAATAGCCCAGGTCATCGGCCATGATGAACAGAATGTTGGGCTTCTTCTGGCTCTGGCTGCTCGAACTGGCCGAGGCGTCGGCCACCACGTCATTGCTGGAATCGCCACATGCCGACAGCATCAACAGCGAGGCCATGGCCACGCTGATGAGCGCTTTTCGATGGCGGGACGGAACTGCGGGTAAGGCTCGGGACATCGCTTCCTCATTGGTCACATGAACCGGCATACCGTAAGAGGCGTCAGAGCCCGGGCAAACCAATCAATTGTGCGATGCTTATGACGTTTTCATTGATTTGCACACATGCTCGCAAGCGCCATGCAGGTTCAGGCCGGGCGCGGCGCGAAGCGTACCGTGTGCGTCCGCCTCGCCAGATGCTGACGCGCGATCTGGCGCAGGGTCGGCATGGCGTGGTCGTAGAAACGCTTCCAGCCCGAACACAGGTAGCTCAGGTTGCCCTCCCCTTCGCGTGTACGCAGCAGGCGGGTACGCGGGCACTCACCCCAGCACAGATTCAAATGGCGGCAGGCGCGGCATTCGCTGGGCAGCGAGTTCTTCTTGTCGAGCCCGAACTCGAGCTGCTCGACCGAGAACACCATCTCGGCCAATGAGCGCTCGCGGATGTTGCCCCGCGCGTAGGCCGGATACACATAGTGATCGCAGGCATACACCGTACCGTCCTGCTCGACGGCGATGTTCTTGCCGCAGATGGGGCTGCTGGTGCACAGCATCGAGGCCTGCCCCAACAATTGGCCGATGGCGGTCTGGAACAGATTCACCTCTACCCGACCCTGGTCGCGACGGGCCCACTCATCGAACACGCGCGACAGAAAGTAGCCCCAGTCATCGGGATCGACCGACCACTCCGTCACCACCGACATCGGGTGGCCGGGCCGCGCGCGCGGGCTGCCCACTTGCGGCAAGGTGCTCCTGGCCCAATGCCCGGTGGCGGTGTCCTTGAAATCGCGCGGCTGCACGCAGGGGATGAACTGCATGCGCGTTGCGCCCAGTTCATCGCGCAGGAAGCGATAGACATCCATGGGTCGCAACGCATTGGCGCGATTGACCACGGTGAGGGTATTGAACGGCACGCCGTGCGCGCGCAACAACCCTGCGCCACGCACCACCGCATCGAAGCTGGACGCCCCTTGCTTGTCGGGACGAAAGGCGTCGTGCACGTCGCGCGGCCCGTCGATACTCAAGCCAATCTGGAAATTATTGCGCTTGAAGAACGCGCACCAGGCATCATCCAGCAAGGTGCCATTGGTCTGCAGGTCGTTCTCGATACGGCGCCCAGCCGGCGCATAGTGCTGCTGCAACTGGACCACGCGCTCGAAGAACTCCACCCCGAGCAAGGTGGGCTCGCCACCATGCCAGCTGAACAGCACCTCGTCACCATCCTGGCTAGCGATGTAGTCCTCGATATAGCGGGCCAGCACCTCATCGGCCATGCGCCGGTTCTTCTGGTGCAGCAGTTGTTCTTTGCTGAGGTAGTAGCAGTAGGTGCAATCGAGATTGCAGGCGGAGCCGACCGTCTTGACCATCGCATACATGCGCCGCTCGACACCTTCGGCCCGCACGCCGCGCCCGGCGTCCAGATACACCTTGAGGGCATCGACAGGCAATTGCAGGCGTGCGGCGTGGGCGACAAGTTCATCGTGGGTCATCGTGCTGCGGGTCCGCTGTCAGAGAGGCGTCGGCCTCGAATGGCCGGCGAGGCAATCTAGCAAGGCGGCCGCAGAGGCGGAAACACGAAAAAGCGCAATGCATTCACGTAATCGTGCAAAACGCCTTACAGCAGTTCGATGCCGTCCAGCGAAGCAGCACAGGTGCTGCGCACGATACCGATGAAATCCTGCACATACGGTCTGTCCGCCAGCGCTGCCGGCACTGTCGCATGCAGCTCGCTCCACAGTCCGTGTCGACCGATCGGACGCGCAATGACGTAGTCATGATCGATGTAGTTCTTGAGCCCCCAGTTCGGCAAGGCCGCCACACCACGCCGACTGGCCACCAACTGCAGGATGGCCACCGTCAGTTCGGCTGTGCGCCGCGTCGGCTTGATGCCGGCGGGCGCGAGAACCTCACGGATCAGGTCGATGCGTGTTTCCGGCACCGGATAAGTGATGAGGGTCTCGCCGGCGAGGTCTTTGGCGTCGATGCGCCGCCGCGCACGCAGGCGATGTTCCAGTGCCATCACCAACAGAATCTCGAAGCGGAACAACGGCAGCGTGCGCCATGAACGCGCCTCCGACAGGCGCGAACCGATCACCACGTCGGCTCGCCGTTCGCGCAGCAGCGCCAGCGGGTCGCTGTGAAATCCGGCCACCAGATCCACCTCGACTGCCGGCCAACGGCTGCGGAACGCATCCATCACCGGCATCAGCCAATCAAAGCAGGTGTGACATTCGAGCGCGATGCGCAATTCACCCGCGCTGTCCGTCCCCATGCGCAGCAGGTCAATGTCGGCCTCGTCAATCTGCGTCAGCACACCGTGCGCCAGTGCCAGCAGGCGCTCGCCCGCCGGCGTCGGCGCCAGGCCGGCCCGCGAGCGTTCGAACAGGCGCAGGCCATAGTGGGCTTCGAGCGCTTTGAGCTGATGGGACAGCGCCGATTGGGTCAGATGCACGCGCTGTGCTGCGGCGGAGATGCGCCCGGTCTGGGCGATGGCGATCAGCGATCGCAAGTGGCGGATTTCGATCATGCGGTTATATGAATCAATTTCATTCAACTCTGAAAATTCATCGTTTGATTCATTCTATCCGAGCCCCGACACTGGCAGCCATCCCCAACGATCCTGAGCACACGGCATGGCCCGTACCCACATCCTCGGCTTTCCACGCATCGGCGCGCAACGCGAACTGCCAGGCGCGCTCGCATCATTCTGGCGCGGCGATACCGACGAAGCCGCCTTGCAAGACGTGGCGCACACCCTGCGCCAGCGCCACTGGGCACACCAGCAGCAGACACTCGATTTTCTGTGCGCGGGGGATTTTTCGCTGTACGACCCGATGCTCGACCACACGGCACTGCTCGGCGCCACCCCCGCCCGTTTCGGTTTCGATGCCGCCCCTCTCGCCTTGCCCCACCTGTTCAGCCTGGCACGTGGCACGACGACGCAGCCAGCCATGGCAGCGGCGCAATGGTTCGATACCCACTATCACTACGTGGTGCCCGAACTGTCCGCGAATACCCCGTTCCGGCTCGACGCCGGCCCGCTCTGCGATCACGTGGCTGAAGCCCTGCGCACGAGGCACGCCGTCAAGCCCGTGTTGATCGGGCCGATCACTTATCTGTGGCTCGCCCGGCAGGCGGGTGAAGCCGATGCGCGCCTGCTGCACTTGCCCGCGCTGACCGCGGTTTACGCACAGATACTGGATCGCCTGCACGCGCTGGGGATCGAATGGGTCCAGATGGATGAACCGGCGCTCGCCACCGATCTGCCGCCGCACTGGCTCGACGCCTTCGAAGGCGCTTACGGCGAGTTGGGCCGGCGTGGACCGAAGCTGTTGCTGGCCAGTTATTTCGCCAGCACCGCCGATCTGGCGCCGCGCCTGTCACGCCTGCCGGTAGCGGGCTTTCACATCGATCTGGCGTGCGCGCCGGCCCAGGCATACCGCTGGCTTGATCATCTGCCGGCCGGGGCCGTGTTGTCGGCCGGCGTGGTGGACGGCCGCAACGTCTGGCGCAACGATCTGCGCCGCACGCTGGCCACCCTGCAACCCATGCACGACGCCTTGGGCGATCGTCTATGGATCGCGCCGAGTTGTTCCCTGCTGCATGTGCCGGTATCGCTGGCTGGTGAACAAGGGCTCGATCATGAAGTCCGCTCATGGCTCGCCTTTGCTACCGAGAAGCTGGACGAGGTGTGCACGCTCGGACGTGCGCTCAACGAAGGCGCGGCGGCGGTGGCGGACGCACTCGACG
>JASGFB010000137.1:0-9370 GCA_047605765.1 Rhodocyclaceae bacterium | reverse complement strand
GGCCCGTCCTGCCACGCCCCCGGCACAACGTCCGGCCGAGGCCGCGCAGCGTCCCGCCGAACCCCGTGCCGCTGTCGACAACGGCCAGTACACGGTCGAGCGTGGCGACACGCTGACCAGCATCGCCAACGCCGTGCGTGGCGGTGACGTCACCCAGGAGCAAATGGTGGCGGCCCTGTACCAGGGCAACAGCGCCGCGTTTACCGGCAAGAACATCAATCGCCTGCGTGAAGGCCGCGTGCTGCGCGTGCCGGATGCCGCCACGGCGCAGCAGATTTCGCCCAAGGAAGCGCGCCAGATCATCCTGCGGGCCTCCAATTTCGACAGCTATCGTCAATCGGTGGCCGCCGCAGCCGCTGCCGGCCCGGCGCGCAGCTCGGAAGCCACCCAGAGTGGTGGCGGGGCGATCAGCCCGAAGGTGCAGGAAACCGCACCGCAGCAGGCCCAGTCGCGCGACCAGCTGCGCATCAGCAAGACGCAGGTGGCCCCGACTGGCACGGCCACGCCCGACAACGCGCGCGTGCAGTCGCTGGAAGAAGACGTCGCCTCGCGCGACAAGGCCCTGAAGGAAGCCAATTCCCGCGTCGCCGACCTCGAAAAGAACGTCGCCGAGCTGCAGAAGCTCATTGACCTCAAGTCGCAAAGCCTGGCCGATCTGCAAAAGCAGGCCAGCGCCGCTGAAGCGGCCAAGGCAGCCACACCGCCGGCCGCGCCCGCTCCGGCCGCCGCGGCACCTGCCGAATCGGCGCCGACACCGCATGAAGCGCCCGCTGTGACCGAATCCACCCCCGCGCCGGCACTCTCCGGCGCGCCGGCATCGGCCCCCAAGGCCGCCGCGGCGCCAGAAATCAAGGAAACCATCGAACCGGCACCGGAGGGTGAGAGCTTCTTCACCAGCCCGCTGGCGCTGGCCGCCATCGCCATCGCGCTGCTGGGGGCCGGCCTGGTGGCCGTGCGCAACCGCCGCCGCCAGCCGCAGACCACCGGTCTGACCCAGGCCAGCCTGTCCGAGCTGTCGACCAGCCCGAATTCTGTTTTCGGCAATGCCGGTGGCCAGACCATCGATACCGGCACGAGCGTGCTGCACACCGATTTCAGCCAGTCGGGCCTGTCGGCCATCGATACCGACGAAGGCGTCGATCCAGTGGCGGAAGCGGATGTGTACATGGCCTATGGACGCGATGCGCAGGCCGAGGAAATCCTGCTCGACGCCCTCAAGACCGATCCGACCCGCACCCCGATCTACCTGAAGCTGCTCGAAATCTACGCACAGCGCGGTAGTGCCAAGCAATTCGAAAACGTCGCCAGCGATCTGTATGCACAGACCGGTGGTGCCGGCGACGACTGGGCCAAGGCCGTCGCCATGGGCTTGCGTATCGATCCGACCAACCCGCTGTACCAGAGCACGAGCGCAGCGCGCACGGAAACCGGCACGCTGAGCGCGGCCGCACCGGCCGTGGCAGTGGCCGCCGCTGCCGCCACCAGCCCGTTGGCGGCCGAAGAATCGCCCACGCCGGCGGTCACCTTCGGCACCGAAGATGTCTCGCAGATGCGCGCCACCTGGACTGTGCCGGGCGAACTGAATCAATTCACCGATACGAGCGTGCCGGTGGCGCCCCTTGCTGCCGCCAACGCCGCCACCGCGACCTCGCCGGATCTGAACCTGGATTTCAACCTCGATCTCGAGCTGCCAGAAGAAGAGCAGGCCGCGCGGGCCGCTGCAGCGGGGCCGTCGTTCGTGGCCTCGTCGCTCGACTTCGAGCCGCGGGCGACCGCCGAGCCCGTTGCGCCGGCCAAGGCAGGGGCATTGGAATTCGACCTGCCGTCGCTCGATACGCCCAACGACGTGCTCAAGGGTGCGGCGGACGTGCCGGCGGATATTCCTCCGCTGGCCTTCGAAACGCCGAAGGTGACGCCGGCCGACGTGCATTCCACTGAATTCGACATCGGCATCGAACGTGCCCTGCAGCAAACGTCGACCTCGGTGGTCGATCTGGAAACAACCAACTTCGAGGGTAACTTGCTGGATTTCGATTTCGAACTGGGTGACGACAAGGCCGCCGCCGCGCCGGCCGATCGCAGCGTCGATCTGACAGGCGTGAACTTGCGCAATGATTTCACCGGTACAGGAGTGGCGTCGGTCCAGCACGAAGCGGTCGACACGGCTGCCATGGACGAAGATATCGATATCGACGACGAGGTGAGCACCAAGCTCGAATTGGCGCGCGCCTACGAAGAAATGGGCGATGTCGAAGGCGCCCGCGAATTGCTCGAAGAAGTCGTCAACGCCGGTAGCGGCTCGCAGCAGGATCAAGCCCGCTCGATGCTGTCGCGCATCTCCTGATCTCGCGCTGTTGCAGCAGCCGCGCCGATCTTTTTCCGCTTGTCTGCACCCGGCCGTGTTCATCGCGGCCGGGTGTGTGATTCTGGCGCTCCTGCAGTCCATCGACGGCGCGCTTTTCCATATTGCCTTGGCCTGCGCCACACTGGCGGCGCTGGGCGCACAGCCTGCGCGCTGGTGGCGTCTCGTCAAACGCGTGCGTTTCATCGCGCTGGCGCTCGCCGTCCTGTTCCTGTGGCAGACCCCCGGCACCTTGGTGTGGCCGGCGCTGGGCGCCTGGAGTCCCACCTACGATGGAGTCTGGCTGGGTCTCGATCGCATCCTGCGTCTGGTGGCGGTGGTCGACGTAGTGGTGCTGCTGATGCGCCTGCTCGATACCGAGCAATGGGTCGCCGGGCTCTATGCATTGGGGCGGCCTGTGCGTTGGCTGGGCGTCAGCCCGGAGCGCTTTGCCGTGCGCCTGAACCTCGTGCTGCAGGCTGCCGACGCACCGACGCGCCGCGACTGGCGCTATTGGCTCGCCGATGCGGTGGCCCCGCAGACCGACGCTTCCTGGCATATTCCGCTGCTGCGTGCGCGAGACCGTTGTGTCATCGTGCTGGTTTTTGCGGCGGGCATAGGAGCAATGTGGTGGCGCGGGTAGCACTGGGTCTGGAGTACGACGGACGTCCTTTCGAAGGTTGGCAGACACAGCCGCATCGGCGCACCGTGCAGGATGTGCTCGAGGACGCACTGTCGATCATTGCCGCCGAACGCATCGAAACCGTGTGTGCGGGGCGTACCGACACCGGTGTGCACGCCACCGTGCAGGTCGTCCATTTCGATACCGGGGCGGTGCGTGACGAAAACGCCTGGGTCCGTGGCGTCAATGCCCACCTGCCGGGCAGTGTGGCGGTGCGCTGGGCGCGGCATGTAGACGACACTTTTCATGCGCGCTTTTCGGCGCGGGCGCGCCGCTACTGCTACGTGCTGCTCAATCGCCCAGTGCGCTCGGCCCTGTTCGATGGCAAAGTGGGCTGGTATCACGCGCCACTCGACGTGTCGTCCATGCGCGAAGCTGCCGGCCATCTGGTCGGCGAGCACGATTTTTCCGCCTTTCGCGCGGCCCAGTGCCAGGCGCGCTCACCGGTCCGCACGCTCGTCGAGGCGAGCGTGACGCAGCAGGGCGAGTGGATCCGCTTCGAGTTCGAAGCCAATGCCTTCCTGCACCACATGATCCGCAATCTGGTCGGCGCCCTGGTGTACGTCGGCAATGGCCGCCTCAACCCGACCGGGCTGCGCGAGCTGCTCGACAGGCGCGATCGCCGCTGTTCGCCGCCGACTTTTTCGCCCGCCGGCCTGTATCTGTGCGGCGTGGATTACCCGGGCGACTGGTCCTTGCCTGACGGTGGCCGTATCATCGCGCCCCTGGGGGTGCTGGCGCCTGCCTGAGGCGCCGCAGGATGTCTGGAGTTTCGTGATGGACCGTACGCGTATCAAGATCTGCGGGCTGACCCGTGAAGAGGACGTCGGCGCCGCCACGACGGCGGGCGCCGACGCCATTGGCCTGGTGTTCTATGCGCCCAGTCCGCGGGCGGTCGACATCGAACGCGCCCGTGCACTGTGCCGGGTCGTGCCGCCTTTCGTCAGCGTCGTCGGCTTGTTCGTGAACGAAGATCCCGGCCGTGTGCGTGAAATCCTCGCCGAAGTGCCGCTGTCGCTATTGCAATTCCATGGCGATGAAAGCGTCGCCGACTGCGAACGCTACGACCGTCCTTACCTGAAGGCGGCGCGGGTGCGGGCAGACCTCGATCTGATAAACTACGCGGCTGGATTTCCGTCTGCCCGCGGGCTGCTCCTCGACGCATTCGTCGATGGCTATGGCGGCGGCGGACAAACCTTCGATTGGAGTCTGATTCCGGCCGATCTCCCGCTGCCCGTCATCCTGTCGGGCGGCCTCGCTCCCCACAACGTCGAACATGCCGTGCGGCACGTACGGCCGTGGGCGGTCGATGTCAGCAGCGGGGTAGAGGCAGGCAAAGGTATCAAGGACGCGGCACTGATCCGCGCCTTCATTTCAGGAGTGCGTAATGCAGATGGCTGAAAAGCCCTACGACTTGCCCGATGAGCGCGGTCACTTCGGTCCTTACGGTGGGCTGTTCGTTGCGGAAACCTTGATTCCGGCGCTCGATGAACTGCGCCAGGCCTATGAGGCGAGCCGCCACGATGCCGAATTCCAGGCCGAACTGGCGTACGAACTCAAGCATTTCGTCGGCCGTCCCAGCCCGATCTATCACGCCGCCCGCTGGTCCGAGCAACTCGGTGGGGCGCAGATCTACCTGAAGCGCGAAGACCTCAATCACACCGGCGCGCACAAGGTGAACAACTGCATCGGCCAGGCCATGTTGGCGCGCCGCATGGGCAAGCCTCGCGTCATCGCCGAGACCGGTGCCGGCCAGCATGGCGTGGCGACTGCCACGGTGGCCGCGCGCTACGGCATGGAATGCGTGGTGTACATGGGCAGCGAAGACGTGCGCCGCCAGGCCGCCAACGTGTATCGCATGAAGCTCCTGGGCGCCACGGTGGTGCCGGTGGAATCCGGCTCCAAGACCCTCAAGGACGCGCTCAACGAAGCCATGCGCGACTGGGTCACCAACATCGGCGACACCTTCTACATCATCGGCACGGTTGCCGGCCCGCAGCCCTACCCGGAAATGGTGCGCGACTTCCAGACCATCATCGGCAAGGAATGCATCGAGCAGATGCCCCCGCTGGCGGGACGTCAGCCCGATTACGTGATCGCCTGCGTGGGGGGCGGCTCCAACGCTGCCGGGATCTTCCATCCGTACATCGACTACACCGACGTCAAGCTGATCGGCGTCGAAGCGGCAGGCGACGGTCTGGACACCCACCGTCATGCCGCCTCGCTGCAGATGGGCAAGCCCGGCGTGCTGCATGGTAACCGCACGTATCTGCTGCAGGACGAACACGGCCAGATCATCGAAACCCATTCGATCTCGGCCGGTCTCGATTACCCCGGCGTCGGTCCCGAGCATGCCTGGCTCAAGGATGCCGGTCGCGCCGAGTACGTCGGCATCACCGATGCCGAGGCGCTGCAGGCTTTTCATGATCTGTGCCGCTTCGAAGGCATCATCCCGGCGCTAGAGTCTTCGCACGCCATCGCCTATGCGGTCAAGCTCGCGCCGACGCTGCCCAAGGACAAGATCCTGCTGGTGAATCTGTCCGGCCGTGGTGACAAGGACATGCATACCGTGGCCGACAAGTCGGGTATCACGTTCTAGAGGCCGGTATCCGGAAAGGGGCGGCGGTCGCCCCTTTTTTTGCGACTGGATCGCCGGTCGTTCAAGACATGTAAAGCAGCTCCGATTCACCACGCGTGGAGTCGTGCCGCATGGAAAAAGCTGAGGCGTCGTTGGATCTGACAAGGCCATTGCGGGCCGCGCGCAGCGATGCCGCGCCGCAAGGCATTCGGATTGCATGTCCGATCAGCGGGTTTTCTCCGCTTTTTCTCATCATCAACTAAAGCCGCCCGAACGGTCCAACTGCATCTATCATTGCGCACCGTGACGGAACTCAAGACTGTGAAGCTGGAAGCATATGTCCCGTATTGAGAAGGTTTTCTCGCGCTTGCAGGCTGAAGGCCGCAAGGCACTCATCCCGTTCATCACCACCGGCGACCCCGATCTGGCTGCCACGCCCGCACTCATGCATGCCATGGTCGAGGCTGGCGCCGATGTGATCGAACTGGGCGTGCCGTTCTCCGACCCGATGGCCGATGGGCCGACCATCCAGCGCGCTTCCGAACGCGCGCTCAAGCATGGCGTGTCGCTGAAGGACGTGCTCGACGTGGTGGCCACGTTCCGCCAGACCGACACCACCACGGCCGTGGTGCTGATGGGCTACGCCAATCCGATCGAAGCCATGGGCTTCGAGGCCTTCGTGGCCGGGGCCGACAAGGCCGGCGTCGATGGCGTGCTGGTGGTCGACTATCCGCCGCAGGAGAGCGAAGACCTGTCGCGTCGCCTGAAGGCGGTGAATATCGATCCGATCTTCCTGCTGGCGCCGACGTCCACCGAGACGCGCATGGCCGAAGTGGGCCAATTCGGCAGCGGCTACATTTACTACGTATCGCTCAAGGGTGTGACCGGGGCAGGGCATTTGCTGAACGTCGACGAAGTCGCCCAGCGCGTGCCGCTGATCCGCGGCAAGGCGGGCCTGCCGGTGGCGGTGGGCTTTGGCATCCGTGACGGTGAATCCGCCGCGCGCATCGGCGTGACCGCCGACGGCGTGGTGATCGGCAGCCGGCTGGTGGAAGAGATCGAACAGTCGCCGCGTGACGAAGTGGTGGCCCGCGTCGGCGCCTTCGTCAAGAGCATTCGCACCGCGCTGGACGCGTCGGTGCAGCAAGGAGTGAAAGCATGAGCTGGCTGACCAAACTGCTGCCGCCCAAGATCAACCGCGATCAACCGGCTCGCAAATCGATTCCGGAAGGGCTGTGGAGCAAGTGCGAAGCCTGTGAAGCCGTGCTGTACCGTTCCGACCTGGAATCATCCGAATACGTGTGCCCCAAGTGCGGGCACCACAAGCGCATCCGGGCGCGCCATCGCCTCGATCTGTTGCTCGATCCGGAAGGCCGCTTCGAGATCGGTGCCGAAGTGGTGCCGGTCGATCCGCTCAAGTTCAAGGACAGCAAAAAGTATCCCGACCGTCTGGCCGCCGCCGTCGAAGAGACCAGCGAAGCGGACGCGCTGCTGGTGATGCAGGGCGCCGTGCGCAGCGTGCCGCTGGTGGTGGCGGTGTTCGAATTCGATTTCCTGGGCGGCTCGATGGGCTCGGTGGTGGGTGAGCGCTTCGTGCGCGGCGTGGCGACCGCCATCGAACAGAACCTGCCCTTCGTGTGTTTTACCGCCACCGGCGGCGCACGCATGCAGGAAGGCCTGTTCTCGCTCATGCAGATGGCCAAGACGACGGCGGCCGTCAGTCGCCTGGCGGCCAAGAAGTTGCCCTTCGTGACCGTGCTGACCGATCCGACCATGGGCGGGGTGTCGGCCAGTTTCGCCTTCATTGGCGACGTGGTGATGGCCGAGCCGGGCGCGTTGATTGGTTTTGCCGGCCCGCGCGTGATCGAACAGACGGTGCGCGAAAAGCTGCCCGAGGGCTTCCAGCGCTCTGAGTTCCTGCTTGAAAAGGGCGCCATCGACATGATCGTCGACCGTCGTCAACTGCGCGAACGCCTCTCGCAGGTGCTGACGCTGTTGTCACGCCAACCGGCCGTGGCCACCAGTTGATGGCCGCACAACCCACCCGCCTCGCTGAATGGCTGGAGTACATCGAACACCAGCACAGCCGTCCCATCGAGCTGGGCCTGGGGCGTGTGTCGCGCGTGCGCGACGCGCTGGCCCTGCCGCCCCTGCCGGTGGTCATCACGGTGGGCGGGACCAATGGCAAAGGCTCGACCTGCGCCATGCTCGAAGCCATCCTGCGTGCCGCCGGCTACCGCGTCGGGTTGTACACCTCGCCGCATCTGCTGCGCTACAACGAGCGGGTGCGGGTGAATCTGGCCGAAGCCAGCGACGAAGCCCTGGCGGCGTCGTTCGCCGCCATCGAGGCCGCGCGCGGCGACGTGCCGCTGACGTATTTCGAATACGGCACCCTGGCCGCGGTGCATCTGCTGGCCCATGCCGGGCTGGATGTCATGATCCTCGAAGTCGGCCTCGGCGGCCGCCTCGATGCGGTCAATGTCTTCGAACCCGACTGCGCCATCGTCACCGGGGTGGCGATGGACCACATGGATTACCTGGGCGATACGCGCGAGGCCATCGGCTTCGAAAAGGCCGGCATCTACCGTGCCGGCAAACCGGCCATCTGTGGTGATCCGATGCCGCCGCAGACCCTGGTCGGTCATGCACGCAACATCGGCGCCGACCTCTGGCTGACCGGGCACGATTTCGGTTTTGCCGGCGACAAGACGCAATGGCAATACTGGGGGCGCGAGCAAAAGCGCAACAGCCTGGCCTATCCGGCGCTGCGCGGCGCCAATCAACTGCTCAACGCCTCCAGCGTGCTGGCGGCCCTCGAATCCCTGCATGAGCGCTTGCCGGTTCCCATGCAGGCGGTACGCCAGGGCCTGATGCTGGTCGAACTGCCGGCGCGTTTCCAGGTGCTGCCGGGGCGCCCGAGCGTGGTGCTGGACGTGGCGCACAATCCGCAGGCCGCGGCGGTGCTGGCCGAGAACCTCATGAACATGGGGTTCTATTCGAACACCTATATCGTCTGCGGCATGCTCGCCGACAAGGATATCGCCGGCGCGCTCGGTGCCGTACAGGCGCGCGCCGACCGATGGTATCTGTGCGATCTGCCCGGGCCGCGCGGTGCCCACGCTGCCCAGTTGGCCGAACACCTGGCTCAACTGGATAACCAGGCGCCGGTCGAACAATTTGCCGATCCGCACAGTGCATTCGCGGCGGCGAAGGCAGTGGCGGGGGAGAGTGATAGAATCGTGGTCTTCGGTTCCTTCCTGACCGTGGCAGATGTTCTGCGTGCGGTCGCTACGAAACCTTGAGCGTATTCATGTCTTTGATTGGTGGGCGTATTCATGGCGGATAGCGACGCCCAGCTCGAACTCAAGAAGCGCGCCCGACGTCGTCTGGTCGGCGCGGTGGCCTTGGCCCTGGCGGCGGCCATCATCCTGCCCATGGTGATGGACAGCGCGCCCAAGCCGACCGGCAACGATCTGCAGATCCGCATTCCGAGCCAGGAAGGCGGCAATTACGCATCCCGCCTCATCACCGGCACACCGCCGGCACCGCCCACGGCCGACGAACCGGAAGAAGTCGACGGCGGGGCGGCACGCTCGCAGCCGGTAGCGCCCGCAGCGGCAACGGCCGCTTCCGAACCCCTGGCATCACGACATGGCGCAGCGGTCGACGGGGCGCGGCTGCCGCCGCGCTATGCCGACGCTTCCGGCCCGCTGGTGGCGCCGTCGCAAGAAACCGCCGCACCCGCGCCGCGCGCTGCCGCTGTGCCGCC
>JASGFB010000136.1:0-9394 GCA_047605765.1 Rhodocyclaceae bacterium | reverse complement strand
CTCTTCGGCGGCTTCCACACCGTGGCCGCGCAGGCCGAAGCGGATGCCCAGCGCCTGCGGGCCCTGGGGGCGCGCGAGATCGTCGTCACCGGCAACATGAAATTCGACGTCGACATCGACACCACCCTGCTGGCGCGCGGTGACACGCTGCGCCAGTTGGCCGGCGGCCGCCGCGTACTGCTGGCCGCCAGCACGCGTGAAGGCGAAGAAGCCCTGCTGCTGGATGCCTTCGCGCGCCTGGCACCGCCCGAAGTCCTGCTGGTGCTGGTGCCGCGCCATCCTCAGCGCTTCGACGAAGTGGCCAGTCTGGTCACGCGCGCCGGCCTGTCCCTGGCCCGGCGCAGCGCCACCGAACAACCGTTGGATGCGCGCGTGCTGCTCGGCGACAGCATGGGTGAGATGGTGGCGTATTACCGCATGGCGGATGTCTGCCTGATGGGCGGCAGTTGGCTCGCCTACGGGTCGCAGAATCTGATTGAACCGTGCGCCGTGGGCCGGCCCGTGCTGCTCGGACCGAGCACCTTCAACTTCGCCGACGCCGCCGCCAAGGCGGTGGCCGCCGGCGCGGCACGCCAGTGCGAGAACGTCGACGAGGGCATGGCGCAGGCGTTGGGTTTGCTGACCGACACGGCCGCCTGCGCGCACATGGGAGAAGCCGGCCTGCGCTTTACCCAGGCCCATCGCGGCGCCACCGCACGCACCCTGGCGCTGGTGGCCTCCGCCGTGGACGCTAGCGCACCAGCAAGCCGTTGATCTGCTCGACGTCGTCGATCGACAGGCCGCCAGCGGTGTTCTTCAGCCGCAGCTGACTCATGATGGCGTCGTAGCGCGCCTTGGCGAGTTTCTGCTGGGTATCGGCCAGCACGCTTTGCGCGTTGAGCACGTCGATGTTGATGCGCACGCCCACTTCATAGCCGAGCTTGTTGGCATCGACCGAACTCTGTCCGGAACGCAGGGCCGCCTCATAACCACGGATCGACGCCAGGCCACTGGTCACCCCCAGGTAGGACTGGCGCGCCGCCTGCGCGGCATTGCGCCGCGCGGTTTCGAGATCGGAATTGGCCTTGTCGGCCAGCGCCAGGGTCTCGCGCACCCTCGATTGCGTGGCGCCGCCGGCAAAGATCGGCAGCGACAATTGCACACCCACGGCGTTGCCCTCGGTGCGCGAGGCCAGACCGCTGGAAGTGCTGCCAAGATTGTGGTTGTAATTGTGCGTGGCGACCAGGTCGACCGTCGGCAGGTGACCGGCGCGGGCCCGCTCGACTTCGCGCTGGGCCAGTTCGTACGACAGCTGGCTGGCCTGCACATTGGCGTTGGTCGACTGCGCTGCGCTGACCCAGGCGTCCATGCTGTCGGGTTGCGGCGCCAACACGTCGACCCCGACCCGCAGGGGGGCCAGCAGTTGCGGTGCGCTGCCGGTGATCACCCGCAGCGCCTCGCGCTTGACGGCCAGATCGTTGATGGCGGCGATTTCCTGCGCGCTCGCCAGATCAAAGCGGGACTGCGCGTCATAAACATCGGTGACGGTCACCGTGCCGACCTCGAAACTGCGCTTGGCCAATTGCAGTTGCTGATCGTTGGCCGCCTTGAGAGCCTGCACCGAGGCCAGCACGTCCTGCGCATACAGCACATCGAAGTAGGCTTGCGCCACGCGCACGATGAGATCCATCTGCGCCTGGCTGTACTGCGCCTCGGCAATGGCCACCTGGATGTCGCCTTGCTTGGCGCCGACCCAGTTCTGCCAGCGGAACAACGGCTGGGTCAGTTGCAGCGTATAACCGTTGGCGTTGTAGCGGGCCGAACGCTCGACCGGCACCGTGGCCTTGCCGTCGTTGTAGGTCGACGAAGCCGTGAAGCCGATGGTCGGCAACAGCCCGGCCACGCCTTGCGGCCCCTTTTCGCGCCCCGCCGTCAGCGCCGCGCTGGCCGAAGCGAATTGTGAATCGTTGCTGCGGGCATCCCGATAAAGATCGAGCAAATCAGCCGCCAGGGCGCCTTGGGCCAGGCACATCAGGCCCATCAACACGGCGATACGCTTCATGAGTCTGTCCGTCTCCAGATCAGCGGTGATCGATTCAATACGTCGGCATGCCGGCGTCGACCTGCGTGGCCCATGCGTGCACACCGCCGGTCAGGTTGTACAGTTCGGCAAAACCGCGCTGTGACAGGAACATCGCCACCTGCGCGCTGCGCATGCCGTGGTGGCAGATGCATACGATGGGGCGGTCGGGGTCGATCTCTTCGGAACGCGCCGGGATCTGCCCCATGGGGATCGGCGTCGACCCGGCGATGGCGCACAGCGCGACCTCTTGCGGCTCGCGTACGTCCAGCAGCAGGGGCCGGGGCCGGCTTTCGTCGGCCAGCCAGGCAGCCAGTTCGGGCGCGCTGATGGTGTGCATGGCGATCGGCCGGATCAGAACTCGAACTGCCGGGCCGTTTGACGCAGCGTCAGCGGCGCGATGACGGTCTCGAACAGGTCGGTGCGCTGATAGGTGCCTTCGCCGGTGCAGGTGACCAGGCAGGCGCGCATCACCGGCGCCGTGCCGACGACGGCGAACAGGCGGCCGCCCTGCTTGAGCTGCGCCAGCCATTCCTGCGGCAGTTCGGTGACCGAACCGGACACCATGATCGCATCGTAGGGCGCGCGCGCCGGCCAGCCGAGGGACGCATCGCCTTCTTCGACGATGACGTTGTCGACGCCATTGCGGGCCAGGTTTTCATAGGCCAGCTGGGCCAGCTCGGCATCGATCTCGACGGTGCGCACCCATTCGGCGCGGGCGGCCAGCAAGGCCGCCATGTAGCCGCAGCCGGCACCGATTTCGAGCACGTTGTCGGTGCTCTTGATGGCCAGCGCCTGCAGCGCCTTGGCTTCGATCTTGGGCGCCAGCATGGTCTGGCCCTTGCCGATGGGCAGTTCGATGTCGGCGAAGGCCAGCGCCTGCTGGGCGGCGGGCACGAACAATTCGCGCTTGACCAGCATCAGCGTATCCAGCACGTCGGGGTTGAGCACTTCCCAGGGCCGGATCTGTTGCTCGACCATGTTGAAGCGGGCTTGTTCAAAGTCCATTTTTGTCGGTTCCTTCATCGGTTCCTGTTCTGGTGGGACGCCGCCAGGCGGTGGCGCCTCACTTAGCCGGCTGATTCTACCTGCTTTGCCGTCGCAAGACTGTTACCGGCCGGCCTGCGACCCGCTGGGCACCGGCACGCGGTACCAGGCCGCATACAGGGCCGGCAGGAACAGCAGCGTCAGGACGGTGGCCACCAGCAGCCCACCCATGATGGCCACCGCCATCGGCCCCCAGAACACCGAGCGCGACAACGGGATCATCGCCAGGATGGCCGTCAGGGCGGTCAGCATGATGGGGCGGAAGCGGCGCACCGCCGAGCCGATGATGGCCTCCCACTGGGTCTTGTCCTCACGCAGATCTTGCTGGATCTGGTCGAGCAGGATCACGGCGTTGCGCATGATCATGCCGAACAGCGCGATGACCCCGAGATTGGCGACGAACCCGAAGGGCACGGCACCGATGAACAGGATCGCCGCCACGCCGATCAACCCCAGCGGCGCCGACAGCACCACCATCACCATGTGCGAGACGCTTTGCAGTTGCACCATCAACAGCAGCAGCACCACGATGAGCATCACCGGCATCACCGCGATGATCGATTTCTCGCCCTTGCTGCTCTCTTCGATGGCGCCGCCTTCTTCGATGCGGTAGCCCAGCGGCAGATCGGCGCGGATCTTGTCGATCGCCGGCTTGAGCTGAGCGGACACCTCCGGCGCCTGCACGTTGTCGCGCACGTCGGCGCGCACCGTGATGGCGGGCAGGCGGTCGCGGCGCCAGATCACGCCTTCTTCGAGCCGATACGAAATCTTGGCCAGTTGCGACAGCGGCACGTAGCGCCCATCGTGGGTGTGGATGTTGATGTCGCCGATGGCGGCCAGCGCGTTGCGATCGCTCGCCACGGCGCGTCCGACGATGTCGACGAGCTGGTCGCCCTCACGCATCTGCGTGATGGTCACGCCGCGCAGGATGGTCTGCATGTACTGCGAGATCTCCTGGGTCGACACCCCGAGCGCGCGGGCACGGTCCTGGTCGACTTCGAGATGGACCGTCTTGGACAGTTCGTTCCAGTCCAGGTTGACGTCGCTGGTGTGCGTGTTGGCGCGCATCGTGTCGGCCACCTGGGCGGCGATCTGGCGGATCTGCCGCAAGTCGTCGCCAATCACCCGGTACTGCACCGGGAAGCCCACCGGCGGGCCGTTCTCCAGCCGCAGCACGCGCCCGCGCAAAGCCGGAAAATCACGCGGGAACAGCGTCTCCAGCCGGGTTTTGACACGCTCGCGCGCCGCCGCGTCACGCGTGGTGACGACGAACTCGGCCAGGTTGTCGGCGGCCATCTGCTGATCGAGCGGCAAATAGAAGCGCGGACTGCCGCTGCCGACGTAGCTCACGACATGGCGCACGTCCTGGTCGCGCGCCAGGATCGCTTCGAGGCGCTTGGCCTGCGTCGTGGTGGCTTCGAGCGAAGCGCCCTGCGGCAACCACAGGTCGACCACCAGCTCGGGCCGGTTGCTGGAAGGGAAGAACTGCTTCTGCACGCCCACCGCCATGATGACGCCCGACAGCACGAAGGCGGCGACCGTCACCGTGATGGTGAGCCAACGGTGTGTCACGCACCACACCAGGGTGCGGCGAAAGACGCGATAGAAGCGCGTGTCGTACAGATCGTGCCCGCCGCCCCCCTCGTGCGCGCCCTGACGGGCGAGCTTTTCGGCCGGCAGCACGTAGTAGCCGATAAAAGGCGTGAACACCACGGCCACGATCCACGACACCAGCAGCGCGATGGTCACCACCGCAAAGATCGAGAAGGTGTACTCGCCCGCCGCCGATTTGGCAAAACCCACCGGCATGAAGCCGGCGGCCGTCACCAGGGTGCCGGTGAGCATCGGGAAAGCGGTGGACGTATAGGCGAAGATGGCCGAGCGAAAACGATCCCAGCCCTGTTCCATTTTCACCACCATCATCTCGACAGAAATGATGGCGTCATCCACCAGCAACCCCAGCGCGATGATCAGGGCGCCCAGCGAAATACGCTGCAGATCGATGCCGGCGATCTGCATCGCCGTGAAGGTAATGGCCAGCACCAGCGGGATCGACAACGCCACCACCATGCCGGTGCGCCAGCCCAGGCTGAAGAAGCTCACCGCCAGCACGATGATCACCGCTTCGGCCAGCGCGTGCGTGAATTCCTCGACCGATGACTGCACCACGGCCGGCTGGTCGGACACCGTGTGCACATCCACGCCACGCGGCAGCTCGCGTTCGATGGTCTTCATCGCCGCGCGCAGGTTCTGGCCCAGGCGGATCACGTCACCGCCCTGCGCCATCGCCACGGCAACACCGATGGCACTCTGGCCGTTCCAGCGGAACAACGGATCGGGGGGATCGGACAACCCGCGTGTGACCTCGGCGATATCGCCCAGACGGAACTGGCGCCCGTTGGCCCAGATGCCGATCTCGCGGATGCTGTCCACCGAATCGAATTCGCCCGAAACACGCACGCGTACGCGATCGGTCGGCGTATTGACGTCACCCGCCGGCGTCAGCGTGTTCTGCTTTTGCAGGGCATCGAAGACGATGGCCGGCGACAGGCCGAGCGTGGACAACTTGGCATGCGAAACCTCGATGTAGATGCGCTCGCTCTGCACGCCGAGCAGCTCCACCTTCTTGACGTCCGGCACGCGGCGCAACTCGAGCGCGATGCGATCGGCAATGCGGCGCAGATCGGGCAACGAAAAACCATCGCCGGTCAGCGCGATGATGTTGCCGAAGGTGTCGCCGAATTCGTCGTTGACGAACGGCCCCACCACGCCGCTGGGCAAGGTCGGCGCCACGTCGTCCACCTTCTGGCGCAGCTTGCGCCAGCTCTCGGGCACCGCCTTGGGCGGCGTGCTGTCCTTGAGCAGTACGAAGACCAGCGATTCACCCGGCTTGGAATAGCTGCGCAGGGTGTCGACGTAAGGCACCTCCTGCAGCTTCTTTTCCACACGCTCGGTCACCTGCAGTTCGACCTCGCGTGCCGTGGCGCCCGGCCAGGCCGTGCGCACCACGGCCACCTTGAAGGTGAAGCTCGGATCTTCGTTCTGCCCCAGCGACATGAACGAGCGCACACCGGCCGCCATCAGGACGATGATCAGGAAGGCCACCATCTGCTTGTGATGGAGCGCCCATTCCGACAGGTTGAAATGTCTCATCGCGGCGCGGCCCCGAAACGCGCGTCGCCCTGGTCCATGACGTCCACCTGCTCACCACGCGTGAGCTTGTGCACGCCGGCGATGACGATACGCTCGCCGCCCTTGAGGCCGGCGCTCACCACCGCCTGCGATTCGCCGTAGCGCGACACCGTCACCGGCACCAGTTGTACGTGCTCGTCGGCGCCCACGACCCACACCGCCGCCTGCTGGCCCTGCTGGAAGATCGCGCCCATCGGCACCACCATGGCGCCGGCATGGGGCTGGGCGAACGCCACGGTGGCCGTCATGCCCAATTCAATGCCGTCGAGCGGGCCGTCCAGCGCGATGCGGGCGGCCCAGGTCCGCGTCGCCGGGTCGGCCACCGGCGAGACCTCGCGCACGCGCCCCTGCAGACTGCGCCCCGGCAGCGCCCACAACGTCACCGTCGCTGCGCCCGCCCGCCGTACCGTATCGACGGCGCCTTCCGGCAGCGAGATGGCCACTTCGCGATCGCCATTGCGGGCCAGTTTGACCACCGCCTGCCCGGCGGCCACCACCTGGCCTTCCTCCGCCATCACGGCCGCGATGACGCCGTCCTGGTCGGCGCGCAGCACCGTATAGCCCGCCTGGTTGCCGGTGATGGCGGCCTGCGCCCGCGCCGATTGCAATTGCGCTTCGGCGGCGGTCACCTGGGCCTGGCGCTGGTCCACCACCGACTGTGCGATGAAGTTGCGCTCGTGCAGACTCTTGGCCCGGTCCAGTTCGTTGCGTGCCAGCTTGAGGTTGGCCTCGACCTGGGCGATCTGGGCACGGGCCGCCTGCACGTTGAGGGCGTTGTCCTGGGGATCGAGGCGTGCCAGTTCGGCCCCGGCCTTGACACGCTGGCCGGCATCCACGGACCGGCGCGTCAGCTTGCCCCCGACGCGAAAGCTCAGCGTCTGTTCGAACCGCGCCTGCACGGCGCCGCTGTAGGTGACCCGCGCCGCATCGCCCTGCGCGCCCACCACCTGGGTCAGTACCGGGCGCGGCGGCTCCGGTGGCGGCGGCTTGCGCTCGCAGGCGGCCAAAGCCATGGCGACAAGGGTCAGCCCGAACAGGCGCCAGGTGATCATCTTTTTATCCTCGTTGAACGGGGGCGATGCGCAAGCCATTCATGAACACCTCGAAATGGACATGCAGATAGACGTCGTAATCCATGCCATCGGGCTCGCACAGCGCGAATGACTGCTGCCAGATGCCGGCGAACAGCACCGGCGCGAACAACACGTGGCACAACATTTTGGCGTCGGCGCGCTGGAACAGACCGCGCGCCATGCCAAGCTCCAGCGTATCGACGATCAGCCGGCGGCCACGCACGATGACATTGTCGTAGTAAAACTGAGCGATGTCGGGGAAATTGCGCGCCTCGGCCATCATCAGCTTGGGGATGCCGCCCGCCCGGCTGTGGCCGATGATGTGCCACCAGCCGAAAACCAGGTCGTGCAGAAGCTGTTCCGGGTCGTCCCCCCCTACCGCCACCAGCGCTTCGCCCTCGGCCAGCAAGGGCGAGAGGGCATCCAGGATCATCGCCTTGAAGAGCGCTTCCTTGCTGTCGAAGTACAAGTACAGCGTGCCCTTCGACACGCCGGCGCGCGCCGCGATCTCGTCGAGACGCGCGCCGGCAAAACCGTGCTCCACGAATACATCGAGCGCCGCCGCCAGCAACTGGGCGGGGCGCTCTTCCTTGCGCTGCTTACGCGAAATCGATGTCGTCACCAAGGCCAGCCCCTCGCCATGAACACGGCGCAAACGGGAATCAAAGGCAGCAGGATGAGTTCGATCCTGAGCCAGCGCCGCGCGCCGTCACGTTCCGTGATGTCGACCTCGGCCGCGCCATTTTCCGGAAATCGTCGCCGCCAGCGCGCGAACCGGATGATCGGCATGATCGAAATCAGTCCGACCACAATGAACAGAAGCACCTTAGTGTGGAAAAAACCGGCGTGCATGTAGTACAGCACCGGCTTTTCCCCCAGAAACAACCGCGCCAAGCCGGTCGCCAGGACCGCGATGGCGGCCAGCATGTAAAAGAAATCGGCCCGGCTCAACAGCGCGACCCGTGCGCCATCGATGCGGCCACGCAACAGCGCCCATTCCACCCCCAGCACGAATACCAGGGCCCCGATAGCAAGATAGTGCAGGACGGCGAGCAACGTCGGCATGGCAACGCCTCACAAAATGACTGACCGGTCAGTCATTATTGTTCAGCATCATCCGAAGTCAAGGAACGCTCCTGCTGTTACGTCCTATTAAAACTGCAAACCATCCAATAAAGACGCAAACAGGCGCCCAGGTGAGGCGCCGGGGTATGTCTCTATTGCCTTGTCTCGTCAGCGCATCGGCGAATGAAGTGTCAGGGGGTCGTTAAGATCGGATCTCGCCCGAGACCCACAAGAAACCGAGGGGCGCAAAGTCTGTGAGGATGGCCGCGGGCGAACGCAGGACGGCGGTGCAACAGATCCATCCCATCCATCGGCGCTTACCCGCAAGCCTGGACGCGTGCGAGCTGACTGCGCGTGACACGCAATTGAGCGAACACCAGGACGAGGGCCGCTATCGGACTGGAGCAGCCGCCAAATGCCGCTGCTCACGGGCAGCAATTCGGTGCGGATTCAACCGGTGGATCAACGTTTGACGTGAGGGGCGGCCGGAGCCGCGAAGCGGCGGAGGGAACCCACAAGCGCAGCTTGTGGGCAGCCCCTCTCGACGGAATTGTTAGCCCGCTCTTCGCTCATAGCGCCCATTTTGCGGCGAGAGAGTGAAGTGGGTCGACGAGTGCGGCGACGAGCAAACATGTGCCCAGCAACCAGCCGGCAGCGACACGATTTTCCCGAGGTCCACAAACCGCGAGCGCAATTGCTGCAATAAGGGAAGCGCCCAACACGACCACAAGCCCTAACCCTAACAAGAGCTCAATGACGTCTGAGATTCCATACGGTTCATTTGGCGCGATGTACATGTGACGGTACACGGCGAAACGAAACACCAAGAAAACCCCCAGCGTCGCGACCGTGGAGATGCCGAGAAATTTGGCGAGACGTGGGCGTAGGAAATTCATGCGAGCTAACGAATGAAAGGGACTTCCCCGTCCCGAGGTTGCGGCGGAAGCCGCGTTCGGCA
>JASGFB010000135.1:0-9618 GCA_047605765.1 Rhodocyclaceae bacterium | reverse complement strand
TTCTTGTCCGTACAAGAAAGTAACTCGCCCGCCGGGGCGAGTCCCGGCCAACGCATGCAAGCAAGAACGCCACTTCAAGAACAACAACGATCCAGGCAGCACAGACGCCGGGCGACCAAACTCAGGCACAACCATTCCCCAGCGGCTCCATTCACGCCAAGGGGATTAAAAATCCAAAATCGTCGACACCGCTCGATCAGGCGGCCCCCCTCAAACCCCCCAGGCAAGCCGATGCCCCCGCCGCGCCAACAGCGTCTGGTACACCTCATCGTATCGCCCCACCATCGCCTCCAGACTGAACTCCGCCTCGATCCGCGCGCGCCCCGCCGCACCACGCACCGCCGCCATACCCGCATCGCGCGCGTAAGCGCTCATGCATACCGCCAGCGCCTGCGGATTGGCAGGCGGCACCAGCGAACCGGTGTGCCCGTCGACGACCAGCTCAGGATTGCCCCCCACCTCGGTCGCAATGACCGGCAAACCACACGCCATCGCCTCCAGCACCGTATTGGAAATCCCCTCCGCCAGCGACGGCAGCACAAAGCAATCCATCTGCCGCATCAGGGCCGGTACATCGCTGCGCTCGCCAGGCAGCCAGACCGCATCGCCCAGGCCCAGCGCGCGTACGGCGGCTTCCACGTCCGCCCGCAAAGCGCCATCGCCGACGATGACCAGACGTGCGTGCGGCAACGCGTGCAGCACGGCGGCAAAGGCGCGTACCAGGCCGACGTGATCCTTGACCGCCTGCATGCGGCCGACCGTGCCGAAGACGAACAACGCCGGATCGGTGAACGGCATGTCGTCGGCGCGGGCCGCCTGCGGCGCGAAGCGCGCGGTGTTGACACCGTTGCAGATCAACGAACGGCGCTCGGTGCCCACGCCGACGGGGCCGGCCAGATAGGCGTCGAGCTCGCGCGACAGCGCAATGTAGTGGGTCACGAACGGCTTGTAGGCGCGCCGCACCCACTGATAGGGGCGGTGCGTGCCGCCCGGATCATTGACGTCCCAGCCGTGCTCGCCATGCACGCGCACCGGCACACGGGCAGCCCAGGCCGGCGCGTTCATCTCGAGCGCGGCGATGTTGCGCGTGTGCGTCACGTCCGGCGCCAGATGCGCCAACGTGCGATACATGCGCGGGAACAGGCCGACGCCATGACCCGGCCCCTTGGCGAGCGCGATGTACTGCACGTCAGGCCGCTCGATGCGAGCACAGAACGCTTCGTCGATATCGGTCATCGACACGATGGCATGGCGATAGCGCTCGGCCGGCAGGCGATTGATGAGATTGACGAGGCCGTTTTCGAGGCCGCCGACGCGAAAGCTGTAAACGATGTGGGCAATAAGCGCGGGAGGGGTGTTCATGGACGGGCCTGGGCCAGGGCGCGGTCGATGGCCGCGGCGTGCTGTTGCAGAAAATCGTGCAGGGCGGTGCGCGCCACATCCACGCCGCCCGTGGCATCGGCAGTCAGGAATACGGCGGCGCCATCGTCGCGCCCATGCAGCAGGCGTGCGCGCAGCAGTGCGATCTTGGCTGAGCGATCGGACACCGTGTGAGAGCCGTCCAGCCACAGCCATTGCCACACCAACAGGCGCTCGGGACCGGCAATGGCCACCTCGCGCACGGGTTGGCCGGCGACCGTCAGCGCCTGGCTGGAAACGGCGCGCCAGGTCATTTCCTCAGCGACGAACAGGCGGTTCTGCCATTGCACCAGTTCGCGCTGCGGGGACTGTCCGGCGTAGTAGTCGATGCGCAGCGTGACGACGGCATCGTCCCGCCGATAGGACTGCATGTACTGCGCACGCGCGCCTTCGTAGAGCGGATGCCAGTGGCGCATCGCCGGCGTCAGGCTGGTCTGCCAACCCCCCAGCGGCGCGATGGCATGCAGTTCGACACGCGGCAAGGGCCGGCTGGTGACGGCGCCGTCCCGCGCAGCGGCCGGCATCAGGCCGACCACCAGGGCCGCCAGCAGCGACAGCGCAATGCGTCCGCCCGGCGCCGGGGCGGCAAAGGTGGTGGGCGCGCGACGGGCAACGGGCGCTTCGCGCCAGCCCGCGCCGATCCAGAACAGCAGGAAGATGACGATGCCGAAGAACAGCCAGCCGTAGACGAGGTGATCGACGCCGGCGGCGAGCCGATTGTTCGATAGGTGACCCAGCATGACGATGATGTATGCACGCAGCCAATTGGCCACCAGCGGCACGGCGATGGCAGCGGCGAAGAACAAGGCGCGGCGCCGCGCGCTGCGGTAGTTCAGATAGGCGAAGAGTGCCCCCACCATGGTCGAGGCGATCAGGTAACGGATGCCGCTGCAGGCTTCCACCACCGACCAGGCGCCGGTCGGCACGATGAAGAACAAGCCTTCGCGATAGACCGGCACACCACTCGCGCGCAACGCGGCGACAACGAAATCCGCGGTGTGCGACATCAATGCCGGCACCATGAAGTCGCCGAAAGGCACGGCAAAGAACAGGAAGGTCAGCGGGAAGAACGCGGCCCACGCGGCACGATGCCCCCAGCAGACCCACAGCGCACACAGCGCCATGCCGACCACACCGAACTGAGAGGCGGCGTTGACGATGGCTACCTGGCCGACGAACCACAGGCAGCCGAAGGCCGCCACGCCCAGCAACGCGCTCCAGGCCGGCGCGCCCCCGGCGGCGCGGATGTCGTGACGGGCGCGCCACACCAGCCAGGCGCTGAGGGGTAACACGATCATGCCGTGCGCAAAGGTTTCGGAATGGCGCCAGATCGACACCATCGACCACACGGTGGGGTAATACACCGCCAGCACGGCGACGAAGGCCAGGATGCCGGCACTCAGTTGCAAACGGGCCGGACGCGCACGCGCGGCAGCAGCGGCGACGTGCGGCTCCGGCATCATCATGCAAAGGCCTCCGCCAGCGCAGGCATGAAGGCTGGCCGGCCTTCGATGAGCGCATTGAAGCGCGACAGATGCGCCGACCAGCTGTAGTCGGCGAGCACGCGTGCACGCGCCTGCGCACCGAGTTCCGCATGCTGACCGGTGAGCACGTCGGCGATGGCGGCAAGCATGTCGTCGGCCGTATCGGCGATGAGCAATTCGCGCCCGGCGCGTGCCTCGATACCCACGGCGGCGTCGTTCGAGGCGACCACCGGCCGCGCCATCGCCATCGCTTCGAGCACCTTGTTCTGAATACCGCGCGCCACCTTGAGCGGCGCCACCACACACCCCGCGTGGGCCAGATAGGGGCGCACGTCGGGCACCCTGCCGGTCACCTCGATGCCGGTGCGACGGCCCAGCGCCTTGACCGCATCGCTCGGGTTCATACCGACGATGTAGAAGCGCAGATCCGGCTGGGCGGCCAACAGGCGCGGCCACACTTCATCGGCAAATCCACACACGGCATCGATATTGGGCCAGTAGTCCATGGCGCCGGTGAACACCACGGCGCGCTCGCCCGCCGCATACGGGCTGGGCAATGCGTGCGCAGGTGAAAAGAATTCGGCGTCGACGCCATTGCTGATGCCGTAGATGCGCTCGCGCGAGGACGGCGCCATGTGGCGCAGCAGATCGGCTTCAGCTTCCGACACCAGCACGCTGGCATCGGCCCACGCCGCCATGCGGCATTCGTAATCGGCCAGGCAACGACCCTCACGCCGGTACAGCCAGCCCATGGCGCCACGATGATCGTCCGCATAGCGGGCCCATTTGGCCGAATCGACGTCGACGAAATCGACCACGCTGCGCAGGTGCGGAAAGGGCTCGATGTACTGGGCCATGGAGGACGAATACACCACGGCGCGAGTGATCTTCTCGCGCCGGACGGTGTCCGCCACCCAGCGGTGCATGCGCCGCGACCGGTAGTACGGCAGGCTCAACGCCTGGCCTGACAACAGGCCGGTCAAGGAGCCCAGGCGCGCACTGCGGCGCGACAGCGGCAAGGCCAGTACGCCCGCGCACCAGTCGTCGAGCGCCGGCACGTGGGCATGGTCGGCGGCATCGTCCACGAAGGTGGCGAGGAACACGCGGTAGTCGCGCGCCAGATGGCGCAGCAGATTGAACGAGCGCACCTTGTCGCCCTTGTTGGGCGGGTACGGAATGCGATGCACCAGGTACAGCAGCGGCGGCTTCATCCGAGGTTCCGCACGATATGCGGCCCCAGGGTGTTGGCCACCGGCAAAGGCAGATGCTTCCAGAGCGCAATGAAGGCGCGGTACTTCGGGTTCGTCGGGTTGTTCTGCGGAATGTCGGGCCGCGTATACAGCACGTATTCGTAGGACAGCGGTGCCGGCACAAAGCCCCAGTTCTTCTTGAAGTGATACGGCCCGGTGCCGACCTTGCTGCGGCCGTAGTCGAACACCTTGCAACGCCGTTCGAGCGCCCGCCGCATCAGTTGCCAGTACTTGAAATCGTTGGCGGCCAGATCGCGCGCGGCGGTCATGTCGCCGGCATAGTACGGCAGAATCTCGTCACGAAAGTAAAACGACAGCACGCTGGTGAGGGGGGCGCCCTGCGCAGTGGCGACAGTCATCACCTCGCAATCGTCGCCGAAGGTGTCCATCAGCGCCTGAAACCAGCGTCGCGACATGGCAGGCGTGCCGTGACGGCGCACGTTGTCGGCATAGACGCCGAAAAAACGCGTGGCATCCGGGTCCAGCGTAGCCACCAGCCCGTTGGAGATGCCCTTGCGCACCATGGCGCGCTGCTTGCGCGGGATGGCCAGCATGTTAGCCTCTTCATCGGCCAGCAGCTCCTTGCGGAAGGTGACGTACAGGTCCTGCATCGGCCATTCGGCATGCACGGGATGCAGATTGCGGTATTCCAGATGCGATACGCCCCGGGTTCGGCCGATCTCCTCGGCGTGCGCTTCGAGCGCGCCACGCGCCACCGGATCGGTCGCCACCACGCCACCATAGGCGGCGAAAGGCAGCGAACTGAGCGAGTGGCCGAACAGCCGGCTCTTCACTTCGACCAGCGGCAGCACACCGCAGATGCGCCCGCCGCGTTCGGCCAGCAGATAGTGGGTGCGATGGCGCCAGATATCGGCGATCAGGGTGCGCCATGCCGACAGATGGAAGAACGTCCCCTGCGGATGTTCGCGCACGAAGGCGTCCCAGGCCGGACGGTCGGACTCGTCGAGCGCGCGCACCCGCACCTGGTCGAGCATGGGCTGCTGCCTATCCATCAGTGTGCCTCTCCAAGAAACACGTGATCGACGCGCCCCCATTGGAAATCCGACAGCAAACGCCCCAGGCGCGCCTCGGTCTTGTCCAGGTTCACGTAATGGCGAAAGCGCGCCTTCGCCGAAGCGGCTTCCACGCGCGGCTGCTCCGGATCGATCTCCCACGGGTGGAAGTAGAAGATCGCCGGATGATCGTCGGCGTCATTCACACGCTCGATGCACCAGCGCGACACGGCGTACGGCAGCAGGCGGAAGTAGCCGCCGCCGCCGGCCGGCCAGTTACGCCCCAGCGCGCGCACGGTGGTGATGGGGATCTCCATCAACCCGCTGTCATGCAGGAACGGGAAGCGCGGCGCGTCGGGCTGCCCGTAGTGGTCATGCTTGACCGGATAGACGCTGGAGCTGTACTCGTAGCCGGCATCGAGCAGTACGTCATGCGCCCACGGGTTCTTTTCCGAGAACGAAAAGCTTGGCGCCCGGTAGCCGCGCACCGGCACGCCGGCGATGTCCTCGAGCACGGCCTTGGCCAGTTGCACGTCGGCGGCGAAGCCTTCGCGCGTCTGATCGCTGGCACGCTCATGGCCATAGCCGTGGCTGGCCAGCTCATGGCCTTCCATGACGATCAGGCGGATCAGGTTGGGATAGCGCTCCGCCACCCAGCCGAGGGTGAAGAAGGTCGACTTGGCGCCATACTCATGCAGCAGAGAGAGTATGCGATTGACATTGCGTTCGACGCGGCATTCCTGGTCGTCCCATTGGCGGCGCGGAAAGTGCGACGCCAGCGCGGACACCTGGAAGTAGTCTTCGACGTCGATGGTCAGAGCATTGGTCTTCATCATGTCGGGGCGTATGAGCTGTAATGACTGCGCAGAGGTCTTGGCGCCTCGTGTGAAGATGGCGGACATGGCCCCGCCGGCCGGTGAAGGTCACCACCCTGCCCTTCAGGCGCCGTTGGCGCTCTTCTTTTCCAGCTCGGCGGCATCCATGCGCGCACGCGCCGTTTCCGACAACAAACCGAGTACCGCCCCCAGCGTCTGCTCGAGGCGCGCCACGCGCTCTTCCAGGCGCGCGGCCTGAAAGCCCGCTGCGATGTCACCCAACTGGCGCACCGCGTCGGCATCCCCCAGCAGGCCTTCGAGCTGGGCACCGTCGAAGCCGGCAGCCAGCTCGCGCGCGCCGGCACGCGCCACCGGCACCGGCGCCAACACGGCGGGTTGCTCCTCGCGGATTTCGCGGATGACTTCCTCCACCATATGGTCGGTGAGGGTGTGCTGCTCGGACAGAAAGCTCGCCAGCAGCAGGCGATCGCACAGCGTATTGATGCGCCGGGGCACGCCGCTGGTGAAGGCAAAAATGGCCTGGTAGGCACTCGCCTCGAGACGCGGATCACTGCGCCAGCCGACGTGGCGCAGGCGGTGCTCGATGTAGGCGCGCGTCTCTTCGGCGTCCATCGGCCCGAGGTGGTACGAAGCGATCACGCGCTGGCGCAATTGCTGCATATGCGGGCTTTGCATGGTCTCGCGGAACTCCGGCTGACCGACCAGAAAGCTCTGCAGCAGGGCATGGTCTTCGAGCTGGAAGTTGGACAGCATGCGCAGTTCTTCCACCGCGCGCGGCGTCAGGTTCTGCGCTTCGTCCACGATCAGCAGCGCGCGTTTGCCGGAGGCCGTGACGGACACCAGGAAGGCTTCCAGCGCCAGCAGCAAGTCGGCCTTTTCGATGCCCTTGGACGGAATGCCAAAGGCGCCGGCGACCAGCCGCAGGATGTCGTCGGCATCGATCTGCGTGCTCACCAAATGGGCGGCGACGACTTTCGACTCTTCGAGCTTCTGCAACAGGCTGCGCACCAGCGTGGTCTTGCCGGCGCCGATTTCGCCGGTGATGACGATGAAGCCCTCGTTCTGATGCAGACCATATTCCAGGTAGGCCATGGCGCGGCGATGGCCCCGGCTGCCGTAGTAGAAGCTCGGGTCGGGGTTGAGCTGAAAAGGCTTGGCCGCAAAACCGTAATAGGACTCGTACATGCCGGTACCTCTAGAAACGGTGCCACAGCGTCGCGGCCACGGCGTTCTCGGTGTAGGGGCTGCTGCCGGTCTGGCGTGTGTAGCGATAGGTCAGCGAGCCGTTCGAGTTCGGCCCCAGCTTGCGATCCAGCGTCAGCGTGCCGGAGGTGGTGCGCCGTTGGGCGGTCTCGTCGCCACTGCCACCGCCCTCCCCCTTGGCCTGCGAATAGTTCACCGAAGCCAGCACCGTCGCCAGCGGCGTGATGCGCGTGCTCCAGCTGAGGTTGGCGTTGTCTTCGATGGTGTGCTCGAAAAAGGACAGATCGCCGCCCATGTTCTCGAAGCCGGTTTCCAGCAGGCGGCGACGGTCGCTGCGCGATAGCGTGAAGGTCACCGTGTTGCGCGAGCCGCGCGCCGCGAGCGAACCGTAGAAGCGCTTTTCGAGCGAATACTGGTTGTTCAGCTGTGACAGGCGGATCAGATCAAAGGGCGAGATACCGCGTGCCGCCAACTGCCGCAGGACTTCGGTGTAACGATCGCTGGCATTGGGAATGGCGCCGCGCAGCGCCGAATCAAGCGCCAGGAAATCCGGCGACAGACTGACCCCGCTGGCATCCTGCACGCTCGACGAGTTGGTCACGTCGCGGGCACCGCCGAACTCGAGCGCCACCAGGCGCCAACGCTCGCTGACCTTGAAGTGGTAGCCGGTGCCGAAGAACCGGTGCGAGATATCGCCCGACACCTGCGTACGCTGAGTCGGCGTCCAGTCCAGGCCGACGCCATAGTTGTTGGTGGTGATGGAGTCGCCCGAGGTGTAATCGTTGCGCTCCTGGCCACCGAACACCTGCAGGCGCAAATCATGCAGCACGCCATACGACAGCCAGCCGCGATAGCTGTCCGAATCGTAGCTGCGCGTGTTGGTGTCGCCACTGTTGTGCTGGCCGTTGACCGACAGCCCCCACCCCGCGCGTCCCCACGCCGAACCATTCGAGACCGAGGCGTCGTACGACTGCGTGCTCTGATTGCTCAGCGCGCTGTTGTCGGAATCCGAATACTCATAGCGATAGCGCAACTGGGCCACAGCTTCACCGCCGAAATGCCAGATGCCATAGGGGCTGATCGAACCCGTGCGCACGTTGCTGCGGTTGGTGTCGGTGTTGTAGCTGTTGTTGTTCTGCGCACCGAAGAGCGAGGTGGACTGCTGCGTCATGCCGGCGGCGGCATCGACGAAGACGTGCTTGTCCCAGACCTCCATCTTGCCGCGCGCATTGAGCTGCATGTTGACGTCATTGCCCGATTGCGAATCGGCGTGCAACTGGTTCTGCACGCTGGCCCAGACATCGGCCTCGGTGCGCGCACCCTTGCCGTAGATGCGCAGGCCGGGGGTGATTTCGGTCACCCAGTCCGAGCGTTTCAGCCCGTCCGGCGCCAGATCGACGTTGTCGGTGAAGGTCTCGCCCACGCGCAGCGTGGCTTCCGAATGCCATTCGGCCCCGGCCTGTGGCGAAGCGGCGGCGCAGGCGAGCCAGACGGCCCAGGTCAAACGGTGCGGCTTGCAGGGTGGCGCCATCGTGTCAGCGGCTCTGTTGTGCGTAACCATAGGGCGCGTAGTACCCGTAGTAGCCCCCCGGCCCGGGTTCGCGCGTCTTGTTCATGAGCATCATCTTCACCGGACAGGCGTCGATGGTGCTGAGCGACTGCTTGACCATCGAATGCGTGGTGCGTGCGGCTTCGACCACCATCACGATCTGGCCCATGTGGGTGGCCAGCACGCGCGCCTCGGTGGTCACCAGCAGCGGCGGCGAATCGAACACGATGATGCGGTCCGGATAGCGCGCGGCCATTTCTTCGAGCAGCCGCACCATCGATTCGGACGCCAGCAATTCGGTGGCGCGCTGATGGGGCATGCCGGCCGGCAGGATGGTGAGCTTTTCGATGTTGGTCCGCAGCAGCACGTCCGGCAGGGCCACGTCGGGCGACAACAGCACGTCCATCAGGCCCGGCGCGGGCGGCAGGCCCAGCAGATTGAGCACCGACGGACGCGATACGTCGGCGTCGACCAGCAGCACCGTGTGGTCCAGCTCCATGGCGATGGACAGGGCCAGATTGATCGACGAGAAGCTCTTGCCCTCGCCCGGCACCGAACTGGTCACCATGATGAGGTTGCCGTTGCGGATCGCCCCGGCGCCGCGCGCGGCGACGTTGCGCAGCAACGGACGCTTGATGACACGGTATTCCTCGGCCAGCACGGTGCGCGGGTTGATCGGCGAGACCATGCCCATGGCGCTGAGCCGCTCGAGGTTGATGTGCACCCGGCGCGAGCCGGGCACGCCGTCGGCGGGCTCCGCCTCGGGCAAGGGCAGCACGGTGGCGGAAGGGCGCGCCGCGTCGACCACGATGCCGTCGACGGTGGCTACGTGCGGCGGCGCGGCAGGGGCCGATGCAGGTGCAG
>JASGFB010000134.1:0-9666 GCA_047605765.1 Rhodocyclaceae bacterium | reverse complement strand
CAAGAACACAAAACCAAGGACAGCAACGATCCAAGGCAGCACAGACGCCGGGCGACAAGTCCCGGCCAACGCACATCAGCAAGAACGCCACATCAAGAACAGCGACGATCCAGGCAGCACAGCATCACCCCCCCACCTCCTCCACCTCCCCCCGCCGCCGCGGCACCACCGCCGGATCACACATGATCCCCCGATAGATCTCAATCCGATCCCCACCCTTCAAAAGCGTGGCAAGCGGCACCATCTTGCCGAACACCCCCACCTTCTGCACCGACAGATCAATCTCCGGACACGCCTCCAGAATCCCGGAGCGCTCGATCGCCTCCTGCACCGTGCACGGCTCATCGACCTTCAAGCGCGCCCAATGCTGACGCCCCCCCGCCCAGACCACGGAAATATCCATCTGCAAACCCCCCAACAATGTTGTCAGCATGCACGCAACCACCCGCGACGTGCCCCCCGCGCCCGCCCCGGCACGCGAACCGCCCCGCCGCCCCGCACGCGCATGGCCCCATGCCGATCCACCGCCAGCGCCAGCACGCAGCGCCGCGTCAGCGGCACCACGCGCGCCGTGCAGGGCATGCGCACGTCATCATCGGCGTCGAATACCAGATCCATGCCAGGCTCAATGCGCGCCGTGCCCGGCCGCCGGCGCACAATGGCTGGACGCCACCGGCAGCGTGCCGCGCTTCATGGCATGGAAACGGCGCGCCGCGATCAACAGGCCCAACGTCAGAAAGCCCCCCGGTGGCAGGATCATGAACAGCGTGGCCGCATCCGGCGGCAGCACACGCGTTTCCAGAAAAGCGAAATGCTCGCCCAGCAACAGATGCGCATTGGCGAACAAGGTGCCCGCACCGATGATCTCGCGGATGGCGCCCATGGTCGTCAGCGCCAGCGTAAAGCCCAGCCCCATGGCCAGCCCGTCGATGGCCGACGGAATCGCCGGCTGACGCGCGGCGAAGGCTTCGGCGCGCCCGAGCACGGCGCAGTTGGCGACGATCAGCGCGATGTACAGGCCCAGCACCTTGTGCAGATCGTGGAACCACGCGTTCAGCGCCAGATCCACCAGCGTCACCATGCCGGCGATCAGCACCACGAACACCGGGATGCGCACCGTCGGGCTGATCCACTGACGCATGCTGGCAACCAGAAAGTTCGACACCATCAGCACGGCCGCCGTCGCCAGCCCCATGCCCAGCCCATTGGTGGCGCTGGTGGTCACCGCCATGGTCGGGCACATGCCGAGCATCTGCGCCAACACGATGTTGTTGTCCCACAGGCCGTCGCGTACGACGGTACGGATGGCAGGCGTGTCACTCATGATGCGGCTCCGTCGGCGCGGCCTCGCCCATCAGTTCGGCGCGGTGCGTGGTAAAGAAATCCAGCCCCTGGCGCACCGTGTTCACCACCGCGCGCGGGGTGATGGTGGCGCCGGCGAACTGGTCGAAGTCGCCCCCGTCCTTTTTCACCGCCCAGCGCGCGGGGGGCAGGCTGGCGAACGATTTATGCGCGAACGAATAGATCCAGTCGCCCTTGTCGGCGTCGATCTTGTCGCCCAGGCCCGGCGTTTCGGTATGGTGCGTGATGCGTACGCCCAGCACGGTGCCGCTGCCGTCCACCGCCATCACCAGCGAGATCGGGCCGCCGTAACCCTTGCCGGACAATTCGAACAGCACCGCCTTGACCACGCCCTGGGCGCGCGCGCGATACACGGTCAGCGGTGCGCCGTTCGGCCCGGTGACCTTGAGGCTGTCTGCAAGCAGGTTGTTGTCGGCGTAATTCGGCGGCAGCACCTGTTCGAGCGATTGCTGCGTGTCGCGCACCTGGGCCTGAGCGATCGGGCCGCGCGTGGCGGCATCCACCAGCGCCAGCACGATGCCCACCATCAGGCCGGCCACGCCAAGCGAAATCGATTGGTACGAGACCGACTCCAGTCGTAATGCCAGTTTCATCATTGCACTCCCTCTCGACGGCGCGCCGGCAGCGATTTGCCGGTCAGGCTGCGACCGAACACGCGTGGGCGCGTCCAGCGGTCGAGCAAGGGCGTAATCGAGTTCATCAGCAGTACCGCGAAGGCCACCCCTTCCGGGTAGCCGCCCCAGGTGCGGATGATCCAGGTCAGCACCCCGCCGCCCAGTGCGAAGATCCACTGCCCCCAGGGCGAGCTGGGTGAGGTCACGTAATCGGTAGCGATGAAGAAGGCGCCCAGCAGCACCGCGCCCGACAACAGGTGGGCCGTCGCCGGCAAGTAGTGCGCCGGGGCCACGCCATGGGCGATGAGCGCCGGCACCGCCACGCCGAGCAGAAAACCCAGCGGGATGCGCAGGCCGATGACGCGTTGAGCCACCAGGAACAACCCGCCGGCAACGATCAACAGACTGGCCGTCTCGCCCATGCTGCCGGCCCGCGCACCGCTCAGGGCAGCGTCGGGCGAGAACATCGACAAGGCCTCGGACAGCGCCTTGCCCCGCGTCATCTCGGTCTTGACGTGACCCAGCAGCGACGCGCTGGTGACGGCGTCGGGCGCACCGCCGCCGAAGGTCACCGACAGCGCATCGAGCAGGCCGCTGGCATGGGTCACCGCGTGCGGATCGGTCCACACCGTCATCTGCGCCGGGAACGACACCAACAACAGGGTGCGCCCCACCATGGCCGGATTGAAGAGGTTGCAGCCCAGTCCGCCAAACACCTGCTTGGCCAGCACGATGGCGCACAGCGCGCCGATCACGCCCAGCCACCACGGCGCCCAGGGCGGCATCGACAGCGCCAGCAGCCACCCCGTGAGCGCCGCCGAGCCGTCGGCCAGCACGCTCAGCGGGCGCTTGCCGGCGGCCTTCACGCACACGGCCTCGGCCACCAGGCAGGTGCCCACGATCAGCAGCCACAGCAGGAACGCCGGCCAGCCGAACTGCCAGAAGGCGGCCAGCGTGGCCGGCACCAGGGCGGCCATGACAAGGAACATGATCTGCGCGCTGGTGCGGCGCGCCACGGCATGGGGAGAGGCAAAAACGACACTGTTCATGACTGCGCTTCCGTCTGTTCCGCCTGCGCGGCTTGGGCGCGCTCGCGCTCGGCCTTCATGCGGGCGTGTTTTTCGGCCCGCACACGGGCTTCCTCTTCGACGCGGGCCACGTGCGCTTCAGACAGCAGGCGCACGTGTTCCAGCCGTTTCTTTTCCTTGGCGCGCACGTTCACGTCACCCTTGGCGTGCATGAAGAATTGCACCAGCGGGATGCGTGAAGGGCACACGAAGGCACAGGCGCCGCAGGTCAGGCAATCGTCCAGGCCGATGGCGCCGGCGGCATCGACGTCGCCGGCACGGATGCGGCTCATCATTTCGAGGGGCATGAGCCCGGCCGGGCAGGCGCTCACGCAACTGCCGCAGCGAATGCAGGCGGCGGGCTCGCGCTCACCGACTTCGGTGGCCGACAGCGCCAGTACCCCGCTGGCGCCCTTGACCACAGGCGTGTCGCCGCTATGGATAGCGATCCCCATCATCGGCCCACCCACCACCATGCGGGCCGGTGTGGCACTGAAGCCGCCGCAGCGTTCGAACAGGTACGACACCGGGGTACCGATGCGCACGCGCAGGTTGCGCGGCGCCACCACGGCGCCGCCGGCCACCGTCACCACCCGCTCGGTCAGCGCCTCGCCCCAGCGCACGGCGCGCTGCACGGCCAGGGCGGTGCCGACGTTGTGCACCACCACGCCGACATCGGCGGCGCGGCCGTCGGCGGGCGCTTCGATGCCGGTGAGCGTGTGAATCAGTTGGCGGTCCGCCCCCATCGGATAGCGACTGGGAATGCGCGCCACCAGGATGTCGCGGAACAGATGCGCGGCCTGCTTCATCGCCGCGATGGCCTGCGGCTTGTTGTCCTCGATGCCGATGAGGACGCGCACCGCCCCGATGGCACGCTGGATCAGGCGTGCGCCCTCGATCACGTCCTCGGCATACTCGCGCATCACGCGGTCATCGCACGACAGGTAGGGTTCGCACTCGCTGCCATTGAGGATCAGCGTATCGACGCAACTCTTGTGGCCCAGGGCGAGTTTCACCGCGCTCGGAAAAGTCGCCCCGCCCATGCCGACCACGCCGGCCTCGGCGACGCGGCGGGCGATCTCGGTCGGTTCCAGCAATTGCGGATTGCGTTCAGGGGTGGTGGCAACCGCCTCGTCGAGGCCATCGGTAAGAATCGTGATGGCCTCGGCCGACAGGCCGGACGCATGCGGCACCACCGCCTCGCCGATGGCGATCACCGTGCCGGAACTGGCGGCGTGCACCGGTGCCGAAATATGGGCGGCGGCACGCGCAATGAGCTGGCCGCGCAGCACGCGGTCTCCCACCTGCACGACCGGACGGGCGGCGGCACCGACGTGCTGCGACAGCGGCATGATCAGGCGCGGCGGCACGCCGGCCTCTTCGATCGGCAAGCCATCGGCCGGTGACTTGTGGTGGTCTGGATGCGCCCCCCAGCGCTGCAGGAACAGGCGCAGGGGCGGAATGACAAGTTGCGACATGCGACAGGTCTTTCGACGGGATCGTTACGATTGGAGAACGGGTCGCGGCATGACCCAATTGGTCAGCGTGAGCGGCGCTTCGGTCAGGTCGATGGCGCCGGTCGGACAGGCTGTGGCGCACTGGCCGCAGCCGGTGCATGCGTCTGTCATGACGTCGTGCATCTGCTTGGCGGCGCCCACGATGGCGTCGGACTGGCACAGGCGCAGGCACTTGGTGCAGCCGATGCACCGCTCGGTGCTGACCACCGCAAAGCTCGGCCGCGCCGGCAGGCTGGCGGCGTCGAGCGCCACGCCCAGGTGAGCGGCGACGGCACGCGCCACCACCGCGCCACCCGGCGTGCAGCAGGTCACCGCAGCATTGCCGGCGACCATCGCTTCGGCCGCCGCCGCGCAGCCGGCATAGCCGCACTGCCCGCAGTTGGCCGACGGCAGCAGCGCCTGCACCTCTTCGACCATCTTGTCGCCTTCGACGTGAAACACGCGCGACGCCACGCCCAGCGCCAGGCCCAGTCCCGACCCGATGCCGACCAGGCTGATCAATGCGTTCAGCATAGTGTTCTCCTTGTGGGGGCGCGCTCAGTGCGCACCGGGCACGAGGCCCGCGAAGCCCATGAAAGCCAGCGCCAACAGGCTGGCCGAGATGTAAGCGATGGGGGCGCCTTCGAATACCGCCGGCACGCGCGACAGCGCCAGCCGTTCGCGCATGCCGGCGAACAGCATCATCACCACCGTGAAGCCCGTCCCCGAGCCGAAGCCGTTGAGCGTGGCCACCGCCAGCCCGACGCCTTCCTGCGCGTTGAGCATTGGGATGCCGAACACGGCGCAATTGGTGGTGATCAGCGGCAGGTAGATGCCGAGCACCCGATACAGCTCCGGGGTGGTCTTCTTGACCACCATCTCGACGAACTGCACCACCGCCGCGATCACCAGAATGAAAGTGAGGATGCGCAAGTAGGCCAGATCGAGCGGTTCCAGCAGCCAGTGTTCGAGCGCCCAGGTACCCGCCGAGGACAAGGTCAGGACGAAGGTGGTCGACAGCCCCATGCCTATCGCCCCATCCATCTTCTTGGTCACCCCCATGAACGGACACAGTCCGAGGAAGCGCACCAGCACCACGTTGTTGACGACCACCAGGCCAATCAGCGTCAGCAGAAATTCACCCACTTCACATGCCCTCATCGTTGCCTGGGCCACTCATAGCATCGGGTATGCCATGTGCGCGCCACGCGGCCCCCGCCACCACGCGGCAGGCCTCATGCGGCAAGGCTTTGGCGAACACTCATTTGCATCCACGCAGCGACCGCGGGGGATCCTGCTGAAGACCGGCTGCGCCTGGGCGCGACACAAATGACGTAGGCAACGCGACAAATCCGACAGCCCGCCCCCCGGCCGGATTGGTGTACCGCGCGCAAAGCCCCCCGGCATGCGGCATCGCGGCATCTGGCGCGCAAGTTGCATCGCACGCTGCAAGCCCGTCGCGGCGCTCGTGCGGCGGGCCCTTGAATACGTGTCACGCGCCAGGAGTAACCCCGCCATGCAAGACCGTCCTATCTACCTCGACTATGCCGCCACGACCCCTGTCGATCCCCGCGTCGTGGCCAAGATGCTGCCGTGGCTGTTCGAGCGTTTCGGCAATCCGGCCAGCCGCTCGCACAGCTTCGGCTGGGCTGCCGAGGAAGCCGTCGAGATCGCCCGCGAACAGGTCGCCGCGCTGATCGACGCCGACCCGCGCGAAATCGTGTGGACCTCTGGCGCCACCGAATCGAACAACCTCGCGCTCAAGGGCGCCGCCCACTTCCATCGCGGCCGCGGCCGCCACATCGTCACCGTCAAGACCGAACACAAATCGGTACTCGACAGTTGCCGCGAACTGGAACGCGAAGGCTTCGAAGTCACCTACCTCGACGTGCAGGAAAACGGCCTGGTCGATCCGGCCGCCTTCATCGCCGCGCTGCGGCCGGACACCACAGTGGCCTCGGTGATGCTGGTGAACAACGAAATCGGTGTGATCCAGGACATCGACACGCTGGGCGCGGCGTGTCGCGAACGGGGCGTGCTCTTCCACGTCGACGCCGCCCAGGCCACCGGCAAGGTCGACATCCACCTGTCGACGCAGCCGGTTGACCTGATGTCGCTGTCGGCCCACAAGACCTACGGCCCCAAAGGCATCGGCGCGCTGTTCGTGCGCCGCAAACCGCGCGCGCGCATCGAAGCGATCCTGCACGGCGGCGGCCATGAACGCGGCATGCGCTCGGGCACGCTGCCGGTCCACCAGATCGTGGGCATGGGCGAGGCCTACTGGCTGGCGCGCGACGTGATGCACGAAGAGAACGAACGCATCCGCTGGCTGCGCGACCGTCTCGCCGATGGGCTGATGCGCCTGGACCAGGTGTTCATCAACGGCGACCGCGATCGCCGCGTTGCCCACAACCTCAACGCCAGCTTCAACTACGTCGAAGGCGAATCGCTGCTCATGGGCATCAAGGAAGTCGCCGTGTCGTCCGGCTCGGCATGCACCTCCGCTTCGCTGGAACCTTCGTATGTGCTGCGCGCACTGGGACGTTCGGACGAACTCGCGCACAGTTCGATCCGCTTTTCGATTGGCCGCTTTACGACCTGCGAAGACATCGACGCGGCCATCGCGATGGTCGGTGACGCCGTCACGCGCCTGCGCGAGCTCTCGCCCCTGTGGGACATGCACCGCGAAGGCATCGACCTCGAAACGGTGCAGTGGGCCGCCCACTGACACCCTCCACCCGCCCGAGAGGACCACTCACATGGCATACAGCGACAAAGTACTCGATCACTACGACAACCCGCGCAACGTCGGCTCGCTGTCGATGAGCGACGCCCAGGTGGGCACCGGCATGGTCGGCGCGCCGGCCTGCGGCGACGTCATGAAGCTGCAGATCCGCGTCAGCCCCGAAGGCGTCATCGAAGACGCCAAGTTCAAGACCTATGGCTGCGGCTCGGCCATCGCCTCGAGCTCGCTGGTCACCGAATGGGTCAAGGGCAAGACGCTGGACGAAGCGCTGGCGATCAAGAACACCGACATCGCCGAAGAACTGGCCCTGCCGCCGGTGAAGATCCACTGCTCGATCCTGGCCGAAGACGCCGTGCGCGCCGCCATCGCCGACTACCGCCTCAAGCAGGGTCTGGACATCGCCGAACCGGCCGCGCTGTCGGCTTGAGCAACGCACTGCCGGTACGGCGACGAGAGGACACCACCATGAGCATCACATTGAGCGAAGCGGCCGCCCGCCACGTCAACCGGAGCCTCGTCAAGCGCGGGCGCGGCATCGGCCTGCGCCTGCTGGTCAAGACCAGCGGCTGCTCCGGCCTGGCCTATGCCATCGAATACGCCGACGCCGTGCGCGACGACGACCACGTTTTCGAAAGCCAGGGCATCCAGGTGCTGGTCGATCCCAAGAGCCTGGCCTTTGTCGACGGCACGCAACTGGACTTCGTGCGCGAAGGGCTCAACGAAGGCTTCCGTTTCAACAATCCGCATGCGGCAAGCCACTGCGGCTGCGGCCAGAGCTTTACCATCTGAGGGGCACGCCATGCTGATGCAACTGGTCGAACCGGACGCGCTGGCCGCGTCGATGACCCCGCAGTACGCCATCGGCATCGACCTGGGCACCACCCATTCGCTGGTGGCCTACGTCGAGGAGCACGACGCGCACGTCCTGCCCGATGAACAAGGCCGCGCCCTGCTGCCCTCGGTGGTGCACTACGCCGATGCCGGCAGCGCGCCGCTGGTGGGATTCGACGCGCGCGCCCGCCGCCATACCGCGCCGGCGCACACCATCACCTCGGTCAAGCGGCTGATGGGCCGTGCCCTCGCCGATCTGCCCGCCGACACGCTGTCGGCCTGCACGCTGGAAGACGGCCCCGGCATGGTCAACGTCCTCACGCCGGTCGGACCCAAGTCGCCGGTGGAAGTGTCCGCCGACATCCTGCGCGTGCTGCGCGAGCGCGCCGAAGCGCAGTTGCCCGGCGACCTGGCAGGCGCCGTCATCACCGTGCCGGCCTATTTCGACGACGCCCAGCGGCAGGCCACCAAGGATGCCGCGCGCGTGGCCGGCATCAAGGTGCTGCGGCTGCTCAACGAGCCCACCGCCGCCGCCATCGCCTATGGTCTGGACAACGGCAGCGAAGGCGTCTTCGCCATCTTCGATCTCGGTGGCGGCACCTTCGACATTTCGATCCTGCGCCTGTCCGAGGGCATTTTCGAAGTGGTTGCCACGGCCGGTGACGCGGCCCTGGGCGGCGACGATTTCGACGCCCGCATCGCACGCTGGGCACAGGCGCGCCTCGGCCTGGAAACCCCCAGCCTGCGTGAAGCCAACGCCCTGCTGGTGGCCGCCCGCGCCGCCAAGGAGGCGCTCTCGCATGCGCTCTTCAGCACGGTCAGCGGGCAATTGGACGATGGCACGCCGTTCTCGTGCCCCCTGTCGCGCGAACAGTTCGCCGCGCTGACACAGGATCTGGTGGCCCGCACCCTGCTGCCCACGCGTCGGGCGCTACGCGACGCCGGCCTGTCGGTGGCCCAGGTGGATGGCGTCGTGCTCGTCGGCGGCGCCACGCGCATGCCGCACGTACGGGCGGCGGTCGAGGCGTACTTCGACCGCCCGCCGCTGACCAACCTGAACCCCGACGAAGTGGTGGCCCTCGGCGCCGCCCGCCAGGCCAACCTGCTGGCCGGTCATCAACGTCTGGCCGACTGGCTGCTGCTGGACGTCTGCCCGCTCTCGCTGGGCCTGGAAACCATGGGCGGCCTGGTCGAGAAACTGATCCCCCGCAATGCCACCCTGCCGGTGGCGCGCGCGCAGACCTTCACCACCTTCAAGGACGGCCAGACCGCCATGGCCATCCACGTCGTGCAGGGTGAGCGCGAACTGGTAGCCGACTGCCGTTCGCTGGCGCGTTTCGAGTTGCGCGGCATTCCGCCGATGGTGGCGGGCGCGGCGCGCATCGAGGTGAGCTTCCAGATCGATGCCGACGGATTGTTGTCGGTGTCGGCGCGCGAGGCCACCAGCGGCGTGCGCGCACGCGTCGAAGTGCGCCCCTCGTACGGGCTGGACGACGCCACCATCGCCGACATGCTGCGCGCCACCAGCGAACAGGCCCACAGCGACATGG
>JASGFB010000133.1:0-9764 GCA_047605765.1 Rhodocyclaceae bacterium | reverse complement strand
GTGCCGGCGATGTCGGCGTGGCCTTCGCACGCTGGTCCGCGTTGCCGACCGGTGAATTCACCCCTGAAGAACGCGCCTATGTGTTCGGCCAGCTCGGCTGGCGCGCATCGGCCACCTTGCAGCCGGATGCGCTGCGGTATTTCTCCGAGGCTCATGGCAGCCCCATGAGCGACGAGCAGATGAACTGGTACGCCCGGGCGGCCCTGCGCACCGGCAACTGGAAGTCGCTCGAAGCCATCATCGGCACCATGCCCGCCAACCTGCAGGCGCTGCCGGAATGGATCTACTGGCTCGGGCGCGCGCAGCAGGCGCAGGGGCGTGCGCAAGACGCGCAGGATCAATTCCTGCGCATCGCCGGACTGCCGCACTTCTACGGCATCCTCGCCTCCGAGGCGCTGGGTAGCGCTTTTGCGTGGCCCGAACCGGCACAGCCGCCGAGCGCCCAGGAAATGACGCTGGCCCAGGCTTCGCCCGATTTTCAGCGCGCCATGGCGCTCACGCGCCTCGATCTGCGGACCGAGGCCGTCCGCGAATGGAACTGGGGCCTGCGTGAGCGCGACGACCGCTTCCTGCTGGCCGCTGCCGAATACGCCCGCCGCCAGGGTCTGTACGACCGTGCCATCAATACGGCGGAACGCACGCGCGCCCAGCACGACTTCAGCCTGCGCTACCTGGCGCCCTACTACGAAACCTTTGCACCCTACGCGCGCGACAACGCCCTCGACCTGGCCTGGGTGTATGGCCTGGTGCGGCAGGAAAGCCGCTTTCTGTCGGTGGCGCGCTCCGGCGTTGGCGCGCAGGGCCTGATGCAGGTGATGCCCGCCACCGGCAAGTGGATGGCCGACAAGCTGGGCATCAAGAGCTATTCGCTGCCCTGGCTGCAAGGCGTCGACGGCAATGTCCTCATTGGTACCGCTTACTTGCGGACCGTGCTCGATGGCCTGGGCAACAGCCGCGTGCTGGCCACGGCGGCATACAATGCGGGTCCGGGACGGGCCCGCAGATGGCGCGCAACCTCCAGCATGGAAGGCGCCGTCTATGTCGAGACCATCCCGTTCGCCGAGACGCGCGACTACGTCAAGAAGGTGATGGCCAACGCCGAGATCTACGCCACCTTGTTCGATCGCCGGCCGGCATCCCTGATGACGCGCCTGGGCACGATCACCCCCGACGGGGTCAATGACGCCCTGGTGAATGCGACGCCCTGAGCGTGCGCACCGTCATCGACCCGATTTTGTGAATCCGATCGCATCACGCTGACCACTATGGAAATCCGTTCCGTTCTGCTGATCGGTGGTACCGGCTTCATCGGCAGCCACCTCGCCAATCGTCTCAGTGCCCAGGGCGTTCGCGTCCTCATCCCGACGCGTCGCTACGAGCGCCGCAAGGCCGTCACGCTGCTGCCCACCATCGACCTCATCGAGGCCGATGTGTATAGCGAAACCACCCTCGAACGCCTGATGCAGGGCATCGACGCCGTGGTCAATCTGGTCGGCACGCTGCATTCGCCCAGCGGCGCTCCGTACGGGCGCGGTTTCGCCCGCGCCCATGTCGAGCTGCCGCAGAAGATCGTTGCCGCCTGCAAGAAGGCCGGCGTACCGCGCCTGATCCACATCAGCGCCATTGGCGCCGCCAGCGACGCGCCGTCCGAGTACCTGCGTTCCAAGGCGGCGGGCGAAGAGGCCGTGCGGGCGGCGGGCGATGAACTGGCCTGGACCATCTTCCGCCCGGCGGTGGTGTTCGGCCCGCAGGACCGCTTCCTGAACACCTTTGCCTGCCTGGCGCGCAGTTTTCCCGTGCTGCCGCTGGCGGGCAGCACGTCGCGCTTCCAGCCGGTGTTCGTCGAGGATGTGGGTGAAGCCATCGCCCGCAGTCTGCCGCGCGAAGATGCCTTCGCCGCCACCTACGAGCTGGCCGGCCCCACGGTGTACACCTTGCGTGAGCTAGTGGAATTCGCCAGCGAACAAGGTGCCGGCAAGCGCCGCGCCATCCTGCCGATCAGTGGCGCCCTGGCGTCGCTGCAGGCGTTTGTTCTCGAATGCCTGCCCGGCGGCATCATGAGCCGCGACAACCTGCGCTCGCTCCAGCGCGACACGGTGGCCTCGGGGGCGCCGATGCCCTTCGGCATCGTGCCGCAGTCGCTCGAAGCCATCGCGCCGGCCTATCTGGGGTCTCACACGGCGCAATTCGCTTACGACGACTTTCGCCGCAAGGCGCGCCGCGTCTGACGGCCTGACGGGCCCGCCGCCCTCGTCCGGCCCACCGCACCGGGACCGTATGCGGGGGTGGTCGCGCTTGAGGGTAGAATGCGACAGCACGCGACGGCATGCCTGGCCCCCCGGGCCCGGGCGTCGAATCACCTCGTACGTGAAAGCATTCTTATACATGGCGGCTGGCGGCGGCATCTCCGGCGCTGGATCGCCGTGCGGCAGCAGCGTGGTGCAAGGAATCATTCCTTGCCGGACCGGTCTAGAAGCCGTGTCGCGCCTGCCCGGACAGAGAAAAGAGAAGCCCATGAAAAAACTGCTGATCATTGCCGCGCTGGTGCTGGTCGCGGGGACCGGCGCCTATGCCTTCCTCAAGCCCAATACCGCGCCGGACGTGTCGCTGACCACGCTCGACGGCCGCACCGTCACGACCCAGTCGTTGCGCGGCAAAGTGGTGCTGGTGAATTTCTGGGCCACCACCTGCACCACCTGCATGGCTGAAATGCCCAAGGTCGTCGATACCTTCAGGCAATTCAACGCCAAGGGGTTCGAAACCGTGGCCGTGGCCATGGATTACGACAACCCGGCCTGGATCCGCGACTACGTCCAGCGCACCAAGTTGCCGTTCACCGTGGCGCAGGACAGCTCCGGCGCCGTGGCGCGGGCTTTCGGCGACATCCGCCTGACGCCGACCACCTTCCTCATCGACAAGCGCGGCCGCATCGTCCAGCAATATCTGGGCGAACCGGATTTCCCCAAGCTGCACGCCCTGCTCGACCGCTTGCTGGCTGAACCGGCCTGAGCGCCGATCGCCCGATGTGCGCCCGCTTGCCCCAACCGAGGCCCCTGTGAGCGCACGTCGTGTGGCCGTCATCGGCGGCGGCCCGGCCGGGTTGATGGCGGCCGAAGTCCTGGCGCGTGCCGGCCTGGCGGTGACCGTGTTCGATGCCATGCCGTCGGTAGGGCGCAAGTTCCTCATGGCCGGCAAGGGGGGGATGAACATCACCCACTCCGAGCCCTATCCGGTTTTCCTGCAACGCTACGGCGCTCGCCGCGCCACGCTGGCGCCCTGGCTCGACGACTTCGGGCCGGACGCTCTGCGCGCCTGGATACATGAACTCGGCGTGGACACCTTCGTGGGTTCGTCCGGCCGCGTCTTCCCGACCGACATGAAGGCCGCGCCCCTGCTGCGCGCCTGGCTGGCGCGCCTGCGCCACGATGGCGTCAGCATCGCCGTGCGCCATCGCTGGGTGGGCTGGCGCGAGGGCGCCCTGTGTTTCGCCACGCCGGAGGGCGAACGGCTGTACGCGGCCGATGCCGTCGTGCTGGCCCTGGGCGGTGGCAGTTGGCCACAACTCGGTTCGGATGCCGCCTGGGTTCCGTTGCTGGCCGAACGCGGCGTGGCCGTGGCACCGTTGCGTCCGGCCAATTGCGGTTTCGACGTTGGCTGGACGGCGCATTTCGCCAGCCGCTTCGTCGGCGAACCGGTGAAGAACATCGCGCTCGAATGCATTGATGCCGACGGCATGACGCAGCGACGGCCCGGTGAAATCATGATCAGTGCCACGGGCGTGGAAGGCGGCGCCGTCTACGCGCTCTCGAGCGCGCTGCGGGAAGCACTGCTGCGCGACGGCCACGCAACCCTGTGGGTGGATCTGCTGCCCGAGCGCGATGCCGCTCGCGTGCTGGCCGAAGTGAGCCATCCGCGCGGTGCCCGCTCGCTGGCCAGCCACTTGCAGAGCCGCCTTGGCCTGCGTGGCGTCAAGGCCGCCCTCTTGCGTGAATGCGCCCCCCCCGCTGCCTTCCACGACATGACGCAACTGGCTGCCTGCATCAAGCGCCTGCCTGTGCGACTGACGGCGACGCGTCCGCTGGCGGAGGCCATCAGCAGCGCGGGCGGCATCCGCTTCGAATGCTGCGATGCTCGGCTCATGCTCAGTACCGCGCCGGGCGTGTTCTGCGCCGGCGAGATGCTTGACTGGGAGGCCCCCACCGGCGGCTATTTGCTCACTGCTTGTTTCGCCACCGGACGCGCGGCGGGACAGGGGGCGCTGGCCTGGCTGCGCGCCCAGGGGTAGCTGGCGACGAATAGCGCGATTTCGTTCCGGCGACGCCAGATAAATCGTCCCGTCGCTACAGAAAACCCCCAAGGACGCGGCCGCCACCGCGGGATGACAGCCCGCATGGCTGCCAAGCGAGACCGTCAGATCAAGATGCGGCGGCTTGGCGATTGCCAGCGCGGACGTTGACAGTACAGTGCACCTGCGATGCGCCGCGTTCAACCTGCAATGGGCGCAGCGCGGCCTGATTACTCACCAGGGGACATGCATGCTTCCGCCACGACTGCTCGGCATCGCTTCGCTTGCCGCACTCGTTCTGATGGTGCCACCTTCCGTGGCTGTCGACACCGCGCGTGTGACGTCCTTCAGCCCGCAGGGCGAGGTCAAGGCGGCGCACCAGGTGGTGGCGCGCTTTTCCGATCCGATGGTGGCCTTTGGCGATCCGCGCCCGCCGGCGCCGTTCGACATCGATTGCGCGGCCACCGGCAGCGGGCATTGGATCGATGCGCGCGCCTGGGCCTACGACTTCGCGGCCGATCTGCCCGCCGGCCTCAACTGCCGCTTCACGCTGCGCAACGCGCTCACCACGCAGGCGGGCGAGCCCGTGGCGCCCGCCTCCTTCAGTTTCACGACCGGTGGCCCGGCCGTGCGCAGCAGCCTGCCCGGAGAAGGCGACGAGGTCGATGAGCAGCAGGTGTTCCTGCTCGGGCTGGATGCGCCGGCCAGCAGTGAAACCCTGCGTGGCAATGCGTATTGCATGGTGGCCGACGTGGGTGAGCGCATTGCGCTGGAGGTCATTGAGGGCGGTGAGCGCGACAAGATACTGGCCGAACAGCACAAGGTGTCGCGTTACTTCTTTTCGGATCCTAACGAGTCTGCCGCCAAGGACAGCCGGTCGAAATATGCCAACGTAGTGGTGGCGCGCTGCGGCCGCCGCTTGCCGCCGGGCGCCAAATTGAGCCTGGTGTGGGGCCCTGGCATCAAGACGTCTTCCGGCGTTGCCACGCGTCAGGCCCAAACGCTGGCGTTCACGGTGCGTGACGATTTCGTCGTTACCCAGACGTGCACGCGCATCAAGGCCAATGCCGGTTGCGTGCCCGTGTTGCCGCTGGACCTGCAGTTCTCCTCCCCCGTGTCGCGCGAGCTGGCACGACAGATCACGCTGGTGACCCCGCAGGGTAAGCGTTCGCCCGACGCCATCGCCGACAACGAAAAGACCGTCGACCACGTGAGCTTTGCCGGCCCCTTGCCCGCCGCCACCGAGGTGACCGTGCAACTGCCCGCCGGATTCGTGGACGACAGCGGCCGCGTGCCCGTCAACGCCAAGTCCTTTCCGCTCAAGGTGCGGGTGGACGAAGATCCGCCGCTGATCAAATTCCCCGCCCACTTCGGCATTCTCGAATCGCGCGCGCAGCCGATGCTGCCCGTTACCGTACGCAACGTCGAAGCCACGCTGAAGGGCAGTTCGATACAGGTGCCGGCGCATGCCGACGCGCCGGCCTCCGGTCGCATGGCGCGAGTGGGCGTGCGTGACGACGCCGAATTGGCCAGGTGGATTGCGCGCGTCATGCGCGGACCGGATGAGGACAGCGATGCGTATCGCCCGGAAGGCACCCGCTCGCTGCTCGGCAAGGTCGAAGGTACCCAGGCCATCACGCTGCCTCGCAGCGACGGTGGGCGCCCCCTGGAGGTCATCGGTATCCCGCTGCCCCAACCAGGCTTCTACGTCGTGGAGTTCGCCAGCGATCGCCTGGGCGAAGCCCTGCACGACAAGCGTGCGCCCTACTATGTGTATTCGAGTGCCCTGGTGACCAACCTGGGTGTGCACTTCAAGCATGGCCGCGAATCCTCACTGGTGTGGGTCACGCAGCTCGATAACGCCCAGCCGGTGAGCGGCGCGCGCGTGCGCATTTCCGATTGCCTCGGCAATCTGGAGTGGGAAGGCAACACCGATGCCAAAGGCATGGCACATGTGCCGGTGGAGATCCCGCGCTACTCGCGCTGGAAGGAATGCCGCTACGCGCCGCAGGCGCACATCGTCACAGCGCGCCTCGATGGCGACATGGCGTTCATGCTCAGCAGCTGGCGCGAAGGCATCGAGCGCTGGCAGTTCAACCTGGGCTGGGGCGAGTCGTCCAATGCGGTGCTGGCGCACACGGTCACCGATCGCCCCTTGTTCCGCGCCGGCGACACAGTGTCGATGAAGCACTTCGTGCGCACGCATGTCGGCACCGGCTTTGGCGAGCTGGAGGACGAAGCGCTGCCAACCCGTCTGATCATCGAGCACGTGGGCAGCGGACAGCGCTATGAACAGCCGCTGTCGTGGTCGCGTGGCACGGCTCAATCGAATTGGACCATCCCCAAAGAGGCGGCCCTCGGCGAATACGACATATCGCTGCGCACATCCCGTGGCCCGGTGCTGCAGTCGGGCCGCTTCCGCGTCGAGCAGTTCCGCGTGCCGCTGATGCGGGCGCAGCTCAAACCGCCGGCGCAGCCAACGGTGGGCGGCGGTACGGTGCATGTCGATGCGCAGTTGTCGTACATGGCCGGCGGTCCGGCTGCCGGCGCACCGGTCAAGTTCCGCAGCCGGCTTGAACCCTACACGTTCACTTTCAATCAGTACGATGACTTCCGCTTTGGCGGGCGCGCGCCGAAGGAAGGCATCAATGCCATCGAACCCTATGCCTACGATCCGTATGGCGAGGAAGGCAGCGACGAGAGCGGCGGCGAGCCGCAGCCCCGCTACCCGGTACAGACGCGCAGTGTCACGCTCGATGGCAGCGGCGGCATGCGTGTGCCCTTCGCCGACGTGCCCAAGGTCACCGAGCCGCGCGCCCTGGCCGTCGAGATGGAATACGCCGACCCCAACGGGCAGATACTGACGAGCGCCACGCGTGCGCTGGTGCTGCCTTCGCAACTGGTGCTTGGCATGCGGCTGGAAAGCTACTACGCCACCGCTGACCGCCTGGCCTTCAAGGTATTGGCCGTGGATGCCGCTGGCACCCCGCAGCCCGGCAAGAAGGTGACGGTGGACGCCTATACGCGCACCACGCACGCTTACCGCAAGCGTTTGTTGGGCGGCTTCTACGCCTATGAGCAGACCACCGAGGTCAACAAGGTGGGCAGTGTCTGCAAGGGGCAGACCGATGCCAAAGGCATGCTCATCTGCGACGGCAAGGCCCCGTCCACCGGCCAGCTCGTGCTGGTGGCGCGCGCAGAGGATACCGCCGGCAATACGGCGCTGGCCGCACACGATCTCTATGTGGCGGGTGGCGATGACTGGTTTGATGCCGGTGCGTCCGACCGTATCGATCTTCTGCCCGATCGGCGCGCCTACGAACCGGGCCAGACCGCCCGTTTCGAAGTGCGCATGCCGTTCCGCGAGGCCACGGCGCTGGTGTCGGTCGAGCGCGAAGGCGTGCTCGATGCCTTCGTGACGCAGGTGAGCGCCAAGTCGCCCTTTGTCGACGTACCCATCCTCGACAACTACGGCCCCAACGCCTATGTATCAGTCATGGTGGTGCGCGGTCGCGTCGACCCGGAGGTCCCCGGCCCCTTCGCCTGGCTCAAGCGCATGGTGTATCGCGTCGGCATGTTCTTCGGCATCGTCAAGGACCTGCCGCGCGAAGTCGACACCCGTCCGACGGCAACGGTCGATCTGACCCGGCCCGCCTTCAAGCTGGGCATGGTGCCGATCCGCGTGGGTTGGCAGGCTTATCAACTGAACGTCAAGGTCGAACCCGATCGCAGCGTGTACAAGGTGCGCGACAAAGCATCGGTGCGCATCAGCGTGACCGACGCGCAGGGGCGGCCGGCGGCCGGCGGCGAGATCGCGCTGGCCGCCGTTGACGAAGGGCTGCTGGCGCTGGCGCCGCCCGAATCGTGGAACCTGCTTGAAGCCATGATGCGGCGGCGGCCTGATGAGGTCGATACCGCCACCGCCCAATCCCAGGTCATCGGCAAGCGGCACTTTGGCAAGAAGGCGGTGCCGGCTGGCGGCGACGGCGGTGGGGGAGCCAGCGCGCGCGAGTTGTTCGATACCTTGCTGCTGTGGCGGGGCACGGTGACCCTGGATGCGCAGGGCCAGGCGCGCGTCGAGGTGCCGCTCAATGATTCGCTGACGGCTTTCCGCATCGAGGCCATCGCCCACGCCGGCACCTCGCAATTCGGCTCGGGCAGTGCGCGCATCACTGCCACGCAAGAGCTGATGTTGTTCGCCGGCCTGCCACCCTTCGTGCGCGAAGGCGATCAGTTCTCCGCCATGGTGACGGTGCGCAACGGCGGTGAGCGTCCGCTGGTGCTGGACGTGGCGGCGCGCTACAACGCTGCGGGGCAGGCGCACGATGCCGGTACGCAGCGTGTCAGCCTTGCTGCTGGCCAGGCACAGACGCTGGGTTTCCCGGCGCAGGTGCCCGTCAACGCCGCCAGCCTCGACTGGGAGATCAACGCCAGCGAAAGCGGCGGCACGGCGCACGATGCGCTCAAGACGCGCCAACAGGTGGGTGTGGCCTACCCCGTGCGCCTGTATCAGCAGACCCTGTCGCAGTTGGTGCCGGGGCAGGCGCAGAGCTTTCCGGTACAGATGCCCAAGGGCGCGGTGGCCGGGCGCGGTGGCATCGACGTGCGGCTGACGCGCTCGCTGGGCGGCAATACCGATGGCATTCGCGAATGGATGCAGCGCTATCCGTACACGTGCCTGGAGCAGCAGACCTCACGGGCCGTGGCGCTGGAAGAGCCCGGCCTGTGGTCGCCGTTGATGGATCGCCTGCCGCTCTACCTCGACGGCGACGGCCTGGCGCGCTACTTCCCCACGCCGCAGTTGCAGGGTGATGACACCCTCACCGCCTATGTGTTGGCGATGGCCGACGAAACCGGCTGGGCGCTGCCGCAGGCTTCACGTGATCGCATGATCAAGGGCCTCAAGGACTTCGTCGCCGGCCGCGTTGTGCGCTATGGTGCGCTGCCGACCGCCGATCTGGCCATCCGCAAGCTGGCCGCTATCGAAGCATTGGCGCGCCACGGCGAAGCGCGCGGCAACATGCTGCAATCGATCGAGATCGCACCCAACCTGTGGCCCAGTTCGGCCGTGCTTGACTGGATCTCGGTGCTGTCGCGCCTGAACGATATCCCGGAGCGGGCGCAGCGCTTGGCCGAGGCCCGTCAGATCCTGCGCGCCCGCCTGACGTTCTCCGGCACCACGCTCAATTTCTCGACCGAAAAATCGGATTACCTGTGGTGGCTGATGGCGTCGCCCGACCTCAATGCCGTGCGCGCTCTGCGCCTGTTGGCCGATGACCCCGACTTTGCCGCTGATGTACCGCGCCTGGCGCGCGGTGCGCTGGCTCGCCAGCAGGCCGGCCGGTGGCGCACCACCGTCGCCAACGCCTGGGGGGTATTGGCATTGCGGCACTTCCAGCAGCGCTTTGAGCGCGAACCGGTGGCGGGCATGACGGAGGTGGCGCTGGGCGATGCGCATACCCCGCTCAACTGGGCGCAG
>JASGFB010000132.1:0-9808 GCA_047605765.1 Rhodocyclaceae bacterium | reverse complement strand
CGTCGAGGAGCGTGTCGTGCGCCGCGCCACGGTAGGTCTGCACGGCGGGCCGGGGCTGGTCGGTGGGCAGTTGCAGCAGCAGCGGCGCGCCGTCCAGCTGTGCCCGCCAATAGTCGATCTGCTGCGCCAGGACCTCGCCTTGCAGCCAATGGCGTTGCCAATGGGCAAAGTCGGCGTACTGGATGGGCAGTTCGGGCAAGGGCGATGCCCGCCCGGCGACGAAGGCGTCGTAGAGCGCGGCGATCTCTTCGGTCAGCACGCCCAGCGACCAGCCGTCCGCCGCGATGTGATGCAGCGTCAGCAGCAGCACGTGTTCGGTGGCGGCCAGCCGGATCAGCGAGGCGCGCACCGGCATGTCGCGCGCCAGATCGAACGGGCGCTGCGCGTCGGCCCGGGTCAGCCGCGCGCATTCGGCTTCCGCCTCCGGTGTCGAGCGGCCCGACAGGTCGACCACGCTCACCGCAAAGGCATCGGCGGCATTGATCACCTGCACCGGGCGGCCGTCGGCGAGTGCGAAATGCGTGCGCAGTGCTTCATGGCGGCGCACGATCTCGCACAGGCTGCGCTGCATGACGGCCATGTCCAGCGCGCCCGTCAGGCGCAAGGCCACCGGCATGTTGTAGAACGGGTTGCCCGGTTCGAGCTGGGCCAGGAACCACATGCGCTGCTGCGCGAACGACAGCGGCAGCTCGCCGTCGCGCGGCACCGGCGCCAGGGCGGGCGCCTCGCTCGCCGCGCCGCGCGCCTGCAGATCGTCCAGTTGCCTGGCCAGCTGTTCGATGGTGGGCGTTTCGAAAAGCGCACGCAGCGGCAGCTCTACGCCAAAGCGCTGGCGGATGCGCGAGACCACCTGGGTAGCCAGCAGCGAGTGCCCGCCCAGGGCGAAAAAGTTGTCGTGCACGCCGATGCGTTCGACGCGCAGGATCTCTTGCCACATCTCCACCAGTTGCGTCTCGGCGTCATTGCGCGGGCCGGTGTAGCCCTCGCCGAGCGTGGCGCGTGCGCTGCCCGGCGCCGGCAAAGCGCGTCGATCGAGCTTGCCGTTGGCAGTGAGCGGAAAACGGTCGAGGAACATGAACGCCGCCGGCACCATGTAATCCGGCAGGCGTGCCTGCAGATGGGTGACCAGTTCGGCTTGCAGCGGTGCCGTGCGCAGACTCTTGAGCGGCCAATTGCCATAGCGCGACAGCGGCGCTTCGGCGTCGATGCGCACCAGCAGTGCCGTCGCGGCGGCCACATCGAGCCGTTGCGATGGCGCGGCGCCCCGCCGCTGGAACAACACGTGGTAGCTGCCCAGGCGATCGCCGCCGTCGATGCTCAGGTGTGCGTCGTAGCCCTGTCCGGCGGCCAGCGCCAGCCATGCCTGCGGCTCCACGCCGGCCACGTCGTCAAGCCCGGCGAGCAGGCCGGACACGCTGCCCGCGGCGTCTTCGCTGACGCGCCCCCACAACAGGGCTTCGCGTCGCGTGCGGGCATTGGGGATATGCGCCACGCACAACACGGCAGGCTGCTCCGCCAACCGTGCGCCCACCGTCGCCGCATCGAGCGCGTCGCGCTGCCAGTCGAGCCAGGCGACGGCCGGTTGAACCGGGGCGATGGTGTCGCCACGCGTAACGACGACGTCATAGCGGAACTTGCTCAGCTCGTTGTCGTGCGCCTCGGCCTTGGGCATCACGTGCACCGCCCCCACGCCGGCCAGCCGGTGGCGCAGCGCGTGGAAGTACAACGGATCGATCAGCAGTTCGTTTTCCAGCTCGATCTGCTGGCGCACGCGCACGGCCAACTCGGCGGCGTCCAGATGGGCGGCCTGCTGCTGCGCCTTGAACAGTTCGACGCCGGTATGGAAGGCTTCGAGCAGGCGCAGGTTGCGCACGTCGCCGATGAACAGGTGCCCGCCCGGCACCAGGCGTTGCAGCGCGGCCTCGATGACGCCGGTCAGGTAGTCCACATCCGGGAAGTACTGGATCACCGAGTTGATGACCACGACATCGAAAGCGGCCAACGGAATGCCGCCAAGATCGTCCGCCGCCCCTTGCTGCAGCGTGACCTCGCCATCTTCGGCCCGCAGGTTGGCGCGGATGCCGTCGATGGCTTCGTTCGACAGATCGAGCCCGCAATAGGCGTCCACCTGCGGCGCCACGCGGTACAGCAGCAAGCCCGTGCCGCAGCCGATTTCGAGCACCCGGCGCGGGGCCAGCGCCATGATGCGGGCCACCGTGTTGCCGGCCCAGTCGCGCATCTGGTCGAGCGGAATCGGCTGCCCGGTGTAGCTGCTGTCCCAGCCGGTGAAGTTGCTGCGCGGATCGTCCGGATCGCGCCCCTTGCCATAGGCTTCTTCGTACAGCGTCTGCCAGTGCGCGACCTGCTCGTGTTCGAGCGCCTGGCGCGGCGCGTCCCGCTCCCAGTCGGGCACCACGTACGCCACCAGCCGCTTGTCGTCGACGGCGTCCTCGCGCACCAGCACGGCGGTTTCGCGTACCGCCGGGTGCTGCGCCAGCACGGCTTCGATTTCGCCCAGTTCGATACGGAAGCCCCGTATCTTCACCTGCTGATCCATGCGGCCGAGGTATTCGATCCCCCCGTCGGGCAGGCGCCGCGCCTTGTCGCCCGTGCGGTACATGCGCGCACCGGGCAGCGTGCTGAACGGGTCGCACAGGAAGCGCTCGGCGCTCAGTTCGGGGCGATTCAGATAGCCGCGCGCCAGGCCGGCGCCGGTCACGTACAGCTCGCCGGCCACGCCCTGAGGCACGGGCCGCAACCAGGCGTCGAGCAGATAAGTGTGCAGATCCGCGATGGGCACGCCGATCGGGCTGCCCTCGGTGTCGGCGGCCGACAGCGCGCGATAGCTCACGTGTACGGTGGTCTCGGTGATGCCGTACATGTTGACCAGCAGCGGTCGGCGATCGCCGTGGCGTTCGAACCAGCTCTTGAGGCTGCCCACCGCCAGCGCTTCGCCGCCGAAGATCACCAGGCGCAGCGCCAGGGCCGTGCCGGCGGCGTCGTGACGCGCGGCGTCGGCCGCCATCAACTGGCGGAATGCCGACGGCGTCTGGTTGAGCACGCTGACGCGCTCGCGGCACAGCAATGCATGGAACTCGTCCGGCGAACGGCTGACCAGATAGGGCAGGACGACCAGCCGGCCGCCGTAGAGCAAGGCGCCCCACAGCTCCCACACCGAAAAATCGAAGGCGTACGAGTGGAACAGCGTCCACACGTCGTCGGCGCCAAAACGGAAGTTGGCGTCGGTGGCGGCGAACAGCCGGCTGACGTTGGCGTGCGTGATGAGCGAGCCTTTCGGCACGCCGGTGGAGCCCGAGGTGTAGATGACGTAGGCGAGGTTTTCCGGCGACACCTCGACACGCGGATCGTGCGTGGGGTACGCGTCGATCAACGGCCTGTCGCTATCCAGGCACAGCACGGCGGCGTTGCCGCCTGCCAGCTTGTCGCGCAGCGCCGCCTGGGTGAGCACGACGGCCGGCCGGGCGTCTTCGAGCATGCCGGCCAGACGCCCCGCCGGGTAGCTCGGGTCCAGCGGCACGTAAGCGCCACCGGCCTTGAGGATGCCCAGGATGGCGACCACCAGATCGAGCGAACGCTCAAGGCACAGGCCGACCAGGGCGTCGGCGCGCACGCCGTGCGCGCGCAAAGCGTGGGCCAGCTGGTTGGCGCGCGCATCGAGCGCGGCGTAGCTCAGTGTCTGGTCCTCGAAGACCACGGCGACGGCCGTCGGCGTGCGTGCCACCTGTGCTTCGAACGCATGGTGCAGGCACTGCGTGCGCACGGGCGCCTGCGGGGGGCGCGTATCCGCCACCAATGCGCGGGCTTCTTCGGCGCCTAGCATCGACAGATCGCGCACGCGCTTGTGCGGATGTTCGGCGATGTCGGCCAGCAGATGCTGGAAGTGGCCGAAGAACGCCTGCATGGTGGCAGCGTCGTAACGCGTGGCATCGTAGGTGAGCTTGAGGCGCAGACGTTCCCCCGGCCCGATCACCATGTTCACCGGGTAGTTGGTCTGCGAGCGGATGGCCAGGTCACGGAAGCTGCCGGCCCCGCCGCCGAAGCCCTGCGCGGCCGCCTGCAAGCGCTCGTCGATGGGGAAGTTCTCGAACACGCAGAGCGTTTCGAACAACGCCTCGTCGCCGCGCACGCCGCTCCAGGCCTGGATGTCGGTGAGCGCGCTGGCGCCAAAGTCGCGCCATTCGGTCTGCGCGCGCTGCATGGCGCGAATCCAGTCTTCGAGGCGCGCCTCCGGTGCCACGGCGACACGCAGCGGCACCGTGTTGATGAACAGGCCCGCCATGTGTTCGACGCCGGCCACCGGTGCCGAACGTCCCGACACCGTCACGCCCATGACGATGTCCTGGATGCCGGCGTAGCGGCTGAGCAGCAAGGCCCAGGCACTCTGCATCAAGGTGCTGGGGGTCACCTGCAGCCGTCGCGCCAGTTGATCCAGCGCCGCCGTGCGCACGGGGTCGAGCTCGTGGTGCAGCACCGCGTGATCGCCGTCGCCATGCTTGTGGGTAGCGCTGGGCGACAGGATCGCCGGGGCCGGCGGCACGTCGCGCATGTAGCGTTGCCAGAAAGCCTGCCGGTCCAGCCCGTCATGACGCGACAGGTGCGCGATGTAGTGTTCATAACGCCCCGCCGGGGCGTCGAAACGCGGCGCCTGCCCGGCCACCCGCGCCCGATAGGCAGCGACCACTTCGCCCAGCACGATCGACACCGACCAGCCATCGAGCAGGATGTGATGGTGATTCCATACGACGTGCACCGCGCCATCCGGCCGATCCACCAGGGTCAGCCGGCACGGCACCTCGGTGGCCAGATCGAAGCGGCGGCGGGCGTTGTCGGCCAGGAAGCCCTCCACCGCAGCCGCCAGCCCGCCTTCGGGCACCTCGCGCAGATCATGTGTTTCGCATTGAATGCGCCAGTGGCGGTGCACGCATTGCAGGGGGCGCGCCAGCCCGTCGCCGATGAACGTGGTGCGCAGGATCGGATGGCGATCCACCACCGCTTGCCATGCTTGCAGGAAGGCCGCCTTGTCCAGGCCCGGCACGGCATAGCTGAGCTGTTCGTAGTACACCGCCGATTCCGGCGAATAAGCGGCGTGGAACCAGATGCCGGATTGCACCGGCGAGAGCGGGTAGACCGCTTCGAGCGCCGGCATGCGAGCGTACAGGGCATCGCACTGTGCCGCGTTGAGGGCGGCGAGCGGGAAATCGGACGGCGTATAGCCGCCCGCCTGCGCCTCGGCGCAGTGTTCGATGAGTTGGCCCAGGCACTCGATATAGCGGCGGGCCAGGCGCTCGATGGTGGCCGCGTCGAACTGCGCGCGGCTGAAGGCCACCGATACCTGCAGATGCTCGGCGCCGTCGTGGGCGTCCACGTGCGCGCTGAAGGCCAGGCTGTGCGTGCGCGTGTTGTCCGGTGCCTGCGCCGCCCCGCTGCCCTCCGCTGCCGCCCGTAACCAGGCGCGGCTGCGGGCGCCGCCGGTCTGGCCCAGGTAGTTGAAGACGATGGGGGCGTCGATGGGCTCGATGGGGTCGTGCGCCACATAGCGCAGCAGACCGTAGCCGGCGCCGTTGCCGGGCGTGGCCCGCAGTTGTTCCTTGACCGCCTTGATGCAGGCGCCCGGACCGGTGGCCGCCGCCACCTGGAGGCAGACCGGATAGATCGCGGTAAACCAGCCGACCGTGCGCGTCGTATCCAGCTCGATGCCCGCGACGTCGCGCCCGTGCCCTTCCAGATCGAACAGAACCCGGGTCGCGTCGCCGGCCTGGGCGTGCCCGCACCATTCGGCCACCGCCAGCGACAGCGCCGTCAGCAGCAGGTCTTCGACATCGGTGCGATAGGCCGGCGCGGCCTCGCGCAGCAGCCGCGCGGTCAACACACTGGAGAGTTCCACGCGCACGCGCGCTTCGTCGGCGGCGCGATTCGATCCGTGCGCATGGTCGAACGGCAAGCGCGGCGTATCGGCGGCATGGGCCGCCACGCGGGCCCAGTGGCTGCGCTCAGTGGCCAGCGCGGCTGATCCGGCATGCGCGTGCAGGGCCGCCGACCATGCCTGCAAGCTCGTTGTCTTGGCCGGCAAGGCCGGCGCTCGACCGTCCGCACCGTGGCGGTAAGCCTGTTCGAGGTCTTCCAGCAAGATGCGCCACGACACGCCGTCGACCACCAGGTGATGGGCCAGCAGCAACAGACGTTGATCCGTGCCGCGCTCGGCCATTTCGTAGAGCACGACGCGGAACAGCGGCCCGTGGCGCAGATCGAGCCCGGCCTGTTCGCGCGCGGTGGCCGCCGCCAGCGCTTCGGCGGGCGCAGCGGCGTTCACCGCGCACAGGTCGACATGGCTGAACAGCGGCGCATGGCCGGCCTCCGCATGCGTCAGCGACGGCTCGCCGACGGCTTCATCCGCCGCGCCGGTGCGCAGGCGCAAGGCGTCGTGATGACGCTCCAGCGCATGCACGGCTTCACGCAGGTGGCGCGCATCGATAGCGCTGGCCTCGAACAGCAGCGCCTGATTGAAATGCGCCGGCCGGGCCAGATCCTGCTCAAAGAACCAACGCTGCACCGGCACCGGCCGCAGCGCACCCGTCACCATGCCCTGCTCGGCCTGCCGCGTACTCGCGCGGCCCGCCGCCTGTGCCAGTTCGGCAACGGTCTGGTGTTCAAAGAGCTGGCGCGGCGTCAGCACCAGGCCCGCCTGACTGGCGCGGCCGATGACCTGGATCGACAGGATCGAATCGCCGCCGAGCGCAAAGAAATTGTCGCCGCGGCCGATCGAGTCCTCCGGCACACCCAACACCTCGCTCCAGATGCGGGCCAGCGTGTGCTCGGCCTCGCCGCTGGGGGCGACGTAGGCCGCATGCAGCGCGCTGGCCTGCGGTGCCGGCAAGGCGCGCCGATCGAGCTTGCCATTGGCGGACAGCGGCATGGCATCGATGAAGACGAACACCGCCGGCACCATGTATTCGGGCAGACGGCGGCGCAGCTGCGTGCGCAGCGCCTCGCTGCGCACGCCCTCGGTCTGATCGTGCGGCGCGGCCGGCTCGACCACGTAGGCCACCAGCCTGCGCTCGCCGGGGCGATCCTCGCGCACCACCACGGCGGCCTCCTTGACCGCCTCGGCGGTGGCCAGCACGGCTTCGATTTCGCCCAGCTCGATGCGCAGGCCGCGGATCTTCACCTGATGATCGAGGCGGCCGATGTATTCGATATCGCCGTCGGCCAGGTAGCGCACGCGGTCGCCGGTGCGGTACATGCGCGCGCCGGCCTCGTCGGCGAACGGGTCGGGCAGGAAGCGCTCGGCCGTCAGATCGGGCCGCGCCACGTAGCCGCGCGCCAGTTGAATGCCGCCGATGTAAAGCTCCCCCGCCACGCCCACCGGCACTGGGCGCAACTGCGTGTCCAGCACGTACAGCGCGGTGTTGGCAACGGGGCGGCCGATGGGAATGCTGGCGCCGGTAAATTCGGGCGTGCAGGACCAATGGCTGACGTCGATGGCCGCTTCGGTCGGCCCATAGAGGTTATGCAGTGCGCAGCCCGCATAACGCGCGAAGAACCGCGTCACGGTGCTGGCCGGCAGCGCTTCACCGCTGCTGAACACCTGGCGCAGCGCAGGCAGCGACGAGGCCGGCACACTGCTCAGGAATGCCTCCAGCATCGACGGCACGAAGTGCGCGGTGGTGATGCCGTGGTGCGCCAGGCAGGCGGCCAGATAGGCCGGATCGGTGTGGCCGTCCGGCTTGGCGATCACCAGGCGTGCGCCGGTCATCAAGGGCCAGAAGAACTCCCACACCGACACATCGAAACTGAACGGCGTCTTCTGAAGGACGGCGTCGCGCTCGTCCAGCGGGTAGGCCGACTGCATCCACTGCAGGCGATTGGCCAGCGCCGCATGGTGGTTCATGGCGCCCTTGGGCGCGCCGGTCGACCCAGAGGTGTAGATGACGTAGGCCAATTGCATCGGCGACACCGCCCGGCCCGGGCTGTCGGTCGGCAAGGCGTCGAGCAGCGGCCAGTCGGTATCGAGGCAGAAGGTGGCGATGCCCGCCGCCGGCACGGCCGTGCGCAGGTGCGATTGGGTCAGCATCACCTGCGGCCGCGCCTCGGCCAGCATGGCCGCCAGGCGTTCGCTCGGATAGGTCGGCTCCAGCGGCACATAGGCGCCGCCCGCCTTGAGCACCGCCAGCAAGGCAATGGGCAGTTCGAGCGCACGCTCGGCGCACACGGCCACCAGGGCGTCCGGGCCAACCCCCTGCGCGATCAGGTAGTGCGCCAGCCGGTTGGCGCGCGCGTCGACTTCGGCATACGACAGCGACTGCGCGTCGAACTGCAGCGCGATCGCGGCCGGCGTGCGTCGCGCCTGCGCTTCGATGACGGTGTGCACTGCCGGCGTGGGCAAGGCAGCGGCGGTGGCGTTCCAGGCGCGCAGGGTGGCGTGCTCCGGCACGCTCAGCAGGGGCAGCGCCGCGATGCGGCAGGCGGGGTCCTGAATGACGCCGTCGAGCAGGCGCCTCAGATGCCCCGCCATGCGTGCGACGGTGGCGGCGGTGAACAGATCGGTGCGATAGCCCAGCTTGAAGCGCAGCGTGTCGCCCGCTTCGGTGACGAACAGGCTCAGGTCGAACTTGGCGTACGCGTCGCCCTCTTCCGTCTCGGCCCGCAGGCTCAGGCCAGGCAGTTCGAGCGCGGTGGCCGGCGTGTTCTGCAACACGAAGAGCACCTGGAACAGCGGTGAATGGCCCAGGCTGCGCTCGGGTTTGAGCACGTCCACCAGGTGTTCGAACGGCAGATCCTGGTGCGCGTAGGCGTCGAGCGCCACGCGGCGCGTGCGTGCCAGCAGATCGCTGAAGCGCGGATTGCCGGACAGGTCGCTGCGCATGACCAGCGTATTGACGAAGAAGCCGATGAGGTTTTCCAGTTCGGCGCGCTGGCGATTGGCCACCACCGTGCCCACCGCAACGTCTTCCTGCCCGGCATGGCGCGACAGCAGCACGTTGAACGCCGCCAGCAGCACCATGTAGAGCGTGGCGTCGTGCCTGCGCGCGAGTTGCCGCAGGGCCGCCGTGGTCTCGGCATCCAGTTCGAAGGCATGGACGGCGCCGGCATGGGCGGCCTGCGCCGGGCGCGGGAAATCAGTCGGCAATTCGAGCAGCGCCGGGCTGCTGGCAAGCTGCGTCTGCCAGTAATCGAGCAGGCCGTCGAGCGTTTCGCGTTGCAGATGCTGGCGCTGCCAGGCGGCGAAGTCGGCGTACTGCACGGGCAGTTCGGCCAGCGGCGATGCCTCGCCGCCTTGCAAGGCGCCGTAGATCGCCGCCACTTCGCGCATCAGCACGCTCATCGACCAGCCGTCGGCGGCAATGTGATGCAGGGTCAGCAGCAACACGTGCGCGGTGTCGTGCAGGCGGACGAGCGTGGCGCGGATCGGCAGTTCGTCGGCCAGCGCGAACGGGCGCGCGGCTTCGGCGCGGATGCGCGCCGCCAGGTCGCCCCGCGAGGCCTCGGCCGCGACGGACGACAGATCCACGTGGGCGATGGCGACGCTGTCATGTGCCGCGATCAGTTGCACCGCCTGGCCATCCTCCACGCCGAAGCGGGTGCGCAGCGATTCGTGCCGCCGCAGGATCTCGTCGAGCGTGCGTTGCAGGCAGTCCACGTCCAGCGCGCCGTCGATGCGCAAGGCCATGGGCAGGTTGTAAGAGGCGTCGTCCGGTGCCAGTTGGGCCAGGAACCACACGCGCTGCTGCGCGTACGAGAGCCGCGGCGCCGGCACGCGCGCGGCGCGCGCCATGGGCGCCTGTTCAGT
>JASGFB010000131.1:0-9866 GCA_047605765.1 Rhodocyclaceae bacterium | reverse complement strand
GTTCGCGCGCTTCCTGCACCAGCGCGTCGCGTGCGGCGGAAAGATCCATGGCTGTCCCTTCAGCTTGCCAGCAGTACGGCGGGTGCGTCGAAGGCTGCGCCCAGGTTCAGCGAATCCAGCGCGTGCGCAACGGCGTGGCTGTGGCCGCGCCAATGCAGCGATTTGCCGCGCGTGCGCGCTTCGCGGCGCGCCAGCAGCATCAGTTGCACGCCACAACTGTCGATTTCGCTGATGCCGGATAGATCGATCATGGCGACGTCGCCGGCATCGAGTACCGACAGCAGCGCCGTCTTGATTTCGTGGGCGTGAAAAATGCCCAGCTCGCCTTGCAGGGCGAGGTGGCCAGGCGCGATCTCTGTTGTGGTGAAGCCGCTCATGGGCGTCTCCTGTTGTGGGTTGAGCTGGGGCAGGCGCTCAGGGCGCCACCAGCTTGGCCACCGCGTCGAGCAACGCCGGCGGCTGGAAGGGCTTGAGCACCCAGGCGCGCACGCCGGCTTCCTTGCCCGCCTGCACTTTGGTCTGGTCGCTTTCGGTGGTGAGCATGATGATCGGCGTGAAACGATAGGCCGGCAGTTGCTTGGCCGCCTTCACGAAGCTGATGCCGTCCATGTTCGGCATGTTCACGTCCGAGATGATCAGGTTGAACTTGCGTCCGTCGAGCTTGGTGAGGCCGTCGCGGCCATCGCTCGCTTCCACCACTTCATAGCCCGCACCGCGCAGCGCAATGATCAGCGTCTGGCGCAGGCTGAAGGAGTCATCGACGATGAGAATGGTCTTGCTCATGGTTTGAATGTCTCTTTAGAAGAATGTAATGGACGATTCAGTGGGGGCTGCCGCTTCGCCGCGCGTGGTGCCGCTGTGCACCTGGCGCTGTTCCAGCGTGGTGTAGCTGCGGGCAAGCGTGTCGCGCCATTGGGCCGAGTCGGGCACAGCGCTCTCCGGGTGAGCGCGCTGCGTGTCGGCGGTGTCGCCCAGTCGCTGCATGTCGGCCACGACGTGGTCGATGATCTGGTGCACGCGATCCTGGAACTGCAGATGGACCAATACGTGTTCGATGTCGCTCTGCACCGCGCTGCGCTCCTGGCGCAGGCGATCGACGCTGCTGGTCAGGGTGGTGGCGGTGCTGTTGAAGTCCTGCACGATTTCGCCGGCCGAGGTCTGCGAGCGCGCCACTGCGGCACTTTCCTGTGCGGCGAACTGTTCGGACAGGGCAAGCGCTTGGGCGATGGCATCGCCCACGGTGTTGACCGTTTCATGAATGCGCTTGCCGGTCTCGCCCGATTGCGTGGACAGCTTGCGCACTTCGTCGGCGACCACGGCGAAGCCACGTCCCGCCTCGCCGGCGCGCGCTGCCTCGATGGCCGCATTGAGCGCCAGCAGGTTGGTTTGCTTGGCGATGTTGGCCACTTCCTCAGCCATGCGGCGCAGGTCGTCGGCATAGGCGGCCACGCCGCCGATCTCGGTGATCAGGCGCGAACGGAATTCCTGCGTCTGGTTGAGCGTGGCGATGATGTCCTGCAGGCCCTGCTCGGCGCGGCGGATGGTGGTCAGCGCGCCGTCGCCGGCGTTGCTTTCCTGCCCTTCGGACAGGCGCACCGACAGGGTGGCGAAGCGCTGGGCCAATTCATCGATGGCTTCCTTGACCTGCCCCTGTGCGAGCGACACGTGGTTGCGCCATAGCGGCACCACGTCGCTGACCAGCGTGGCGAATTGTTCGCCATGGGCCGCCGCGATGACTTCGACCGGCTCGGCGTGGGCGACCGGCTCGGCCTCGGCGCGCGGAGCAAGCCTGGCCGACACCCCCAGGGCAAGTCCGACGAATGCGCCCCACAGGGCACCCGCCCACCACGTGCGCGCCAGGACGGCGACGACCACGATATTGAGTACGACGATGACGGCACCCACGAGGCATTGGCGCGATAACTTCATGACAGACCCGATTGGTAGATAAAACGCGTAAGTTACAAAGCCGACACAATGTGCCGGCCTGTGACGTTGTTCACGCAACTGGATGAGTAAACGGCGAGGACAAATGATTCTTTACGGAATGCCCACACGTCATGTGTGGCATATGGCGCGGTCGAAGTGAACCGGTAACACGCCGTTTACGCGCCGAAACCCTTGCTCGGCAAGGGCTTGCGCGCGACTTGGGAAAATGTGCAAGGGCGTGAGCGTTTGCTACTTTTTGTGTCTACGGTCTGCGTGCGGTGGACGGACATCGCGAAATACGCGTGACGTACCCGCCCGCGGCATACCGGCGGCGCACGATTGCACCTGCGAGTGTGTCGTGATCGTGTCGCGTCAGCGCGTTGGCGCCAGGGGGGATGGACCGGTCAGCGCGTGTGCAAAAGAGTGTGCATGGGTGTCCGCGCCGGGCTGCGCGGGGGCCAGCCAGACCCACTGGCTCACCAGTGGGTCACCCTCTTCGACGACACCGAACAGCAGGGGGCTGCCGGCCGCTTCGGCACAGCAGTGGGCAAACGTCTGTTCGACACCGCCGGCGGCGATGAAGCTGGCATCGCCGGTCCACGTCAGGTGAGCGGCCAGCGCCGCCAGCATGTGGCTGGTCTGGCTCTGCATAAAGGTGAACGGCAGCGGGAAGCCCTCGCAGGCTTGCGTCAGCGCCTGCCGGGTGGCCGTGGCGGTGGCGCGCGTGCTGGTCACGCGCAGCCGTGTCGCCGCATCGGGGGGCGCCGCTGATGCGTCTGCACAGCGCAAGGCGCCGTACAGGGCCAGCTCGGTCCACGTGCCGAGGCGCCGTGGGCGCTGGCCCAGGCGCTGTGCCAGACGGTCGCGCCAATCGGCCGGAATGTCGTCGGCGTGGCGGGCCAGGACGATGAATGACGGGGGGCTCATGATGCGTGCGCCCGCGACAGCACGACGGCCGCATGGCCGCCCCCGAAGCCGAGGATATCCGCCAGTACGGTACGCGCGGCCTGCGTGGGCCGGGCGACGTGGAGGTGCAAGGCCGAGTCGGCCGCCACATGCAGCGATGGCAGGCTGGCCGCCTCGATGCCGGCGGTCAGCAGGGCGATTTCGGCCGCGCCCGATGCGCCGAGCGTGTGGCCGATCAGGTGCTTGTAAGTGCACAGCGGCACGTCGCGGCCGAATGCCGTCTGCAAAGCCCCCGCCTCGATGGCATCGCTGGCGGGGCTGCCCGCCGCCTGAACCTTGACCAGATCGATGTCGCTGGCGTGCATGCCCGAATCGGCCAGTGCCCGTTGCGTCATGGCGATGACGGCCTCGGCGCAGGTCCCGGCGGCGTCGGCGCCATTGACCACGTTGGCTCCCCCGCACAGTCGCCAGGGCGACGGGGTGCGCGCCAGGCGCAGCGCCGCCACCGCTTCGCCCAGCTCCAGCCCGTCGCGTGTCGGCGCAAAGGGCTGCGCGCCGCTGCGCGACAGCAGTTGCATGGCGGCAAAGCCGCGTGCGGTGAAGGTGTTGGCGAGCTCCACGCCCAGCACGAGGGCGTCGTCGGCGGTGCCGTGGCGCAACAGCCGGGCGGCGCTGAGCAGGGCGTTGATCGACGAGGTGCATGCTGTCGCCAGTGTGAAGACCGGGCCTTGCCAGCACAGCATGCGCGCAATGCGTTGGGCGAACGCGTGGCAATCGGGAATGAAACCGGCGGGGTGTCCCTCGTGCGCGCCGACATCCACCGACGATGAGGCCACGAAGAGCGGCGCGTGGCGGATCGCCAGCCCCCCGGCTTCGTCCACCACCCGCGTCACGATGCGTTGGGCGCGCGCATACCAGTCGTCGTGGCCCGCTTCATCGATGACGCGATAGGGGAAATCCCCGAGCGTGCCCAGATCGATGCGCTGCGCAGGCGGCGGTGCGATCACTGCGCGGGTGGCAGCGGCGAGGTCCAGCCCGAGGCTGCATGCGATACCTCGCCCGGCGAGGAACACCTCGTTCATGACATGCGCGCGGCCAGATACACGGCCAGGCTGCGCACGTCGCGCATGGCGCGGCGCGTTTCCTTGCTGTCGGCCAGGCGCACGCCGTAGCGTTGCTGGATGGCCATCGACACTTGCAGGGCGTCGAGCGAATCGAGCGCCAGGCGCGCTTCGGGGCCGAACAGCGCTTCGTCGTCGGCCAGGCCGCCGGCCGGTGCGGGCTTCTCGGTGGCGTCGAGGATCAGTTCGGTGAGGGCGAGGATGAACGGGTCGGAGGCGGACATGATGAATGATTGGCGTATCGTCAGGCACGCAGGCGGCGGCGTGCCAGCACGCTGGCGACGATGAACATCACCAGCGCGAAGGCCAGCAGTTTGCCTACCGGCGTGGCAATGCCGGATAGCCCGGCTCCGCGCACGAGCACGCCGAGCAGCGCTTCCAGGCCCCAATGCATGGGCGACAAGGCGGCGACTTTCTGCATGAACAGCGGCATGACGAAGGTCGGGACCATGATGCCGCCGATGGCGGCCATGATGACGTTGATGATGGGGCCGACGGCGCTCGACTGCGCGTGCGTGCGCACCACGCTCGCCACGCACAGCGCCAGCGCGATGGCGGCGCAACTGACCGCCATCACCACTGTTGCCAGGGCACCCCAGTCGATGCCGGCGAGGTGAAGGCCCTCGCCGCCGATGAGGGGCATCAGCCACGCGCCCACGGCCAGCATGGCGGCGGCCTGCACGGCATTGACCGCCAGATACGGCAGGGCCTTGGCGGCGATCTGCACGCTCGCCGGCACGCCCAGCGTCGCCAGGCGCGCCAGCACGCCGGTATCGCGTTCCTGCACGAAGAGATTGGAAATCGCCGCGACGACGAAGAACATGCCGAAGATGAGCCACGCCGGCACGTTGTACTGCACGGCCGTCGGCTGGATGCCGGTGGACAGGCGTTGCGCCGCCACGAAGCGATCGATGGATGCCGCGCCTGCCGGCGCCATGCCGAGGAAACGGTCGAGCAATGCGTTGGCACGCAGTTCGCCGACCAGGGCGGCGAGTTCGGCGCCGGTGCTGCGGAACAGGCCGGGGTCGAGTCCCGGTTCAGCGATCAGGCGCAGCTTGACGTCGTCCGGCGCGCGGGGCAGCGACAGCGCCTGCGAAAAACCGCGCTCCACTACCACGACGTAGCGCAGGCGCGCGCTGGCCAGTCGCTGTTCCCAGCCTGTCGCGTCCTGCGCCGTGCCCCGACGGGCTTGCCAGCGGGCCACGAAGTCGGCGGCCGCGGCGCCGTCGTCGTTCATGACGATGGCGTAGGCGTACTGACGCACCGGCGGGTTGTAAACGTCTTTCAACGCCAGCGACATGATGACGATGAAGACGGTCGGCATCAGGAACAGCGCGCCCAGCCCGTGGACGTCGCGCAGCAGCGCCAGCAGTTCTTTTTTCATCAGGGCGCGCAGCATCAGTCGTCCCTCAGCGAGCGCTCGGTCAGGCGCATGAACAGGTGTTCGAGATTGTCGTGGCCGTAACGGATCTGGCGCAGATGCAGGCCGGCGTCCTCAAGCGCGGCGAGCACTGCTGCCGGCGTGTGCGGGGCGGCCAGATGCACGCTGGCCCCTTCGGCGGTGGCGTGCGCCTCGCCCCAGGCCGACAGTCGCGCCGCCAGATCGGCGGGGGCTGTGTCGGCCGCCACCATGCTGAGACGGGCGCAGCCGTCGGCGAGCAGGGCGGCCAGCGGCGCATCGCGCAACAGGCGGCCGTGATCGATGATGGCGACGCGGTCGGCGATGGCCTCGATCTCGTCCATGTAATGCGAGGTGTAGATGATGGCTGTGCCGTCACGGGCGAGGCTGCGTACGGCATCGAGAATGAACGCGCGCGATTGCGGGTCCACCCCCACGGTGGGCTCGTCGAGCAGGATCAGATCGGGTTCGGGCAGCAGCGCGATGGCCAGGTTCAGGCGCCGCTTGAGGCCGCCGGACAGGGCCTCGCCGCGCGTGTGGGCAAAGCGTTCGAGTTGCGTGAACGCCAGGCAATCGGCGATGCGTTGCTGCCGGCGCGTGCCGCTCAGGCGCGCAGCCGCCGCAAAGCAGTCGAGGTTCTCGCGCACGCTGAGCATCGGATAAAAGGCGTATTCCTGCGGCGCCAGCGCGATGCGTGTGGGCGTGCGGCGGCGGATCTCGTCCAGCGGCGTGCCATCGATGAGGATGGCGCCTTGCTGAACCGCCAGGCGTCCGGCCAGATGCGAGATGAGTGTGGTCTTGCCGGCGCCGTTGGGGCCGAGCAGGCCGAGGATCTGGCCGCGCGCGGCGCCGAGCGTGACCCCGTCCAGCGCTGCCTGCGGCGCGCCGGGGTAGCGGTAGGCCAATTGCTGGATGCTCAGCATGCCTTGCCCAGATCGCGGAAAAAGGCTTCCTCGGCGTCGGCCTGTGCCAGCAGCAGCGTGGCCAGGGTGGCCGGCATCATCGCCTCGCGTCCACGCAGCATGCGCGCGGCGCGCAACGCGAAAGCGCGCCAGTCGTCGCCGATGCGCATGAGGCGGTCGGCCTGTTCGTTGAACGAGGCGCGCCCGGTGAGCGTGGCGGCTTCCTGCAGGAAGGCCGCATACAAAAAACGGAAGCCCGCGCCGCCGGTGCCGATTTCTTCCTGCATGCGGACCACGTGCCCGATGAAGGGCACGGTGCCGGCGTCGGCCGGGTCGAGCCGGCCGATGCGGCGGGCCAGGGCGCGCATGCCGCGCACGCCGGCGATGGGTACCGGGGCGCGCATGCCGCGTGCCGTCTTGCGCACCGCGCGGACAATGTCATTGGCATCGACGTCGCGGCGCGCGATGGTTGTGGGGTAGTACAGCATGCCCTTGGGCGCCAGCAGCCCCTTGGCGAAGCGTGCGCGTGACAGGTCGGCGGCGCTGCATGCCTGCGGTGTTTCGAACACCGGGTCGCTGATGAGGTAATCGGTGTTGTCGCGCCCGAACACCAGCAGGTTGTGCGCGTTGAAGTGAAAGCGCATGTCTTCGGGGAAATACGGCAGCCAGTAGACCGAGGTTTGCAGGCCGACCACATGGCCTTCGTCGAGCAGGGCGTCGAGGCGGCGCGCGCCGGCTTCAGGCGAGCGGAAGGTCTCGAAACGAAAGCGTGCTCCGAACGGACGCGCCAGCCCCTTGATGATGGCGCGCGGCGGCATGCGATAGGCCACCAGCGGCAAGCCGTGCAGGCGGATGAACGGCAGGTAGGCGAACGACAATGCCGAGGACAGGCCGAATGCCATGGCTTCGGATATCGCCACGCCATGGTGGCGCAGCAGGCCGGAGATGGCACCGCTCTCGCAATGGGCGGCGTGCTGGTGTTCGAAGCGTGCGTTCATGGCACTTGGCAGAGGGTGTCGGGGGTGAGGCCCAGGGCCTGCGCGTAACGCTGCAGGATGCGGGCGGGCAGGCGTGCGAAGACGGCTGGCCGCAGGTGGCGGCGCACGCGCCAGCGCCACAGGCCGGTCGCCTGTGCGAGCAATGCGACATCCATGCGTTTGGCGTACATCCAGTATTCCAGCGGCGCGCTGTGGCCGGCGCGGGCGCGGATGCGTGCTGCATCGGCCTGGGCGCGCAAGGCGTCCACGGCCTGGGTGGTGACGATTTCTTCGACTTCCCAGCCTTGCGATGCGACTGCCACGATGCGACCGTCCTCGCCGCGCGCGTAGACCGCCTTGCGTTGGCCGGCGTGCGTGCGGTTGCCTTCCTGCGGGACGGCGCGCGCGTCCATCAGACCGCCTCCAGGTACACGAAGCCGCTGGAGAAACGCCCGCTTTCCGGCACGTACATCAGCAGATGCTGGCCGCGTTCGATGCGGCCCGAGCGGAACAGCTCATCCAGCATGATGTACGGCGAGGCCGAGCCGGTATTGCCGCAGGTGGCCAGATTGGTGAACCAGCGCTCGCGCGGGATGGGCAGATCGATCTCATGCAACGCTGCTTCGAGGCGATCGGCAAAATAGCACGACGACATATGCGGCAGGAACCAGTCGATACGCTCGGCAGACAGTTCGCGGCGCGCCATGACCGTGCGCAAGGGTTCGATGAAGGTGGCCGGAGCGATGTTCTCGTCGAGCAGGCGCACGTCCTGCTTGACGGCAAAGATCGACTTGCGCGTCCAGTCTTCCACCGGGTGATGCAGCCAGCCGCGCAGCGAGCCGTCTTCGCGCTTGTCGGCGCCGGCGTACATGCAGGTTGGCAGCTCATGGGCGGCGGACGACAGGTCGATCCAGCGGATGCGCAGCGACAGGGGGCCGCGCGGCGTGCGTTCGAGCAGCATGGCGCCGGCGCCGTCGGACAGCATCCAGCGCAGGAAATCCTTTTCGAAGGCGATCTCGGGACGCGACGCCAGGGCGCTGACCAGATGTTCGGATTCGGCCTCGAAGTGACGCGCCAGCAGAATCGGCGAGGCCAGTTCCGAGCCGGTCGCCACCGCCCGCTGGGCGTCGCCCGCGCGCACATTGAGCCAGGCGTGCTTGAGCGCGGCGGTGCCGGACAGGCAGATGCCGGCGAACGAGGTCACCTCCAGCCGTGGCCAGGCCAGCTCGCCATGCACCATGACGCCATGGCCGGGCATGAGCTGATCGGGCAGCGAAGTGCCGCTGGCCAGGCAGTCGACGTGACCGATGTCGCCGAGCGCGCGCACGGCATGGGCGGTGAGTTGCGCATTGCTCATGGCCGGCTCACCGGTGGCGCGGTCGATGGCGTAGTGACGCTGCTGGATGCCATTGCTGCGCAGGACCAGCCGGCGCGCACGCGAGGGCTTGCCGGCGATCATGCCGAGAACATCTTCGATCTCGTCATTGCCGACGGGGTCGAAGGGCAGGTAAGCGGCGGTGCGGGTGATGAAGACGTCAGTGCTCATACAGGGACATTCGCTCGGTACCCGAACCGGAAGGCGCTTCGAAGCGCTCCTTGAGGGCGTCGAGCCGACGGGACAGAAAAGGGCGCAACAGTGCTTGCACGGCCAGACTGACCGGGACGATGCAGATGATCGCGCACACCAGGAAAATGACGTAGGCCAGCAGGAACGGCCGGCGCCGTGCTGCGCCGGCAGGCCCGACGGCACGCAGCAGCGCGCCCCAGGCGTGGAAGCTGCGGCGGCCGGTGCGCTCGCTGCTGTACAGGCGGGGGTCGGCGGTCACCGCCGCCAGGCCGGACAGCATGGGCGCATCGCCACGCTCGGCGTCGCGCGCCAGGGCGTCGCGCAGCGCCAGGCCAAAGCGCCGGGCGCCAGCGATCTGCTGACTGGCCACGCCGGCGGCGGGCAGGCCCAGGAAGGGGCCTTGGTTGCCCGTCAGCAGCCAGCGCGGGGTGGTGATGAAGGTCGCCAGCGTCGGCCCGTCGTCGACGAACACTACGTTGTCGAGCAGGCGGGCGCCCAGTCGGGCGAGGCGTTCCTTCATGCGTTCATGAGCCATCATCCACATGTTGCGGCAGGCGATCACAGTGACGACCGGCTTGCCATGCAAGATGCGCGCCGCCTCGGCGCTGGCGAGAAAGGCCACCACCGGCGGCGAGGGCGCCAGAAACCACACCTGGTACGGCAGGATGATGAGATCGAAGTGTTCGTCCCCGCTCAGGTTCAGGGCGCCCAGCGCAGGCGGCACCATGTGCGCGGCTTCGGGGAAAACATCGAGGAAGCTGAAGAACCCCCACGGGAAGGGGTAGTCCGGCTGCGGGTGCAGCGTTTCGACGTGAACGGCGATCGTGTCATCGGCGCGCAGGGGGGCGACGATGCGCTCGGCGATCCGCGACAACTGCCCGCTTTGGGAGTAATCAAGGACCAACACGCGTTTCTTGGCCAGGGGGGAAGGGCTTGCGGTGTTCACGAATGGCCCGGAACGCTCTGAAAAAGTCGGCGGAGTTTACCATCGCTGGGCGCCCCCCCGGATGGGCCGGGACAGATAAGACGCATGCGCTTCGTCATGCCGGGCGCACGAAGTGCTCG
>JASGFB010000130.1:0-10166 GCA_047605765.1 Rhodocyclaceae bacterium | reverse complement strand
CTCCGTTTGTTCGCGGCCTTTTGCGAACAAAAAGGGCGAGTTGCGCAGCCGCCTGGCTGGCCGAGTAGCGCAGGGGACCGCCGAAGGCGGCGGGGATGCGGGGGCGGTTTCTTTGGTTACCTTTCTTGTCCGTACAAGAAAGTAACTCGCCCGCCGGGGCGAGTCCCGGCCAACGACCATCAGCAAGAACGCCACTTCAAGAACAACAACGATCCAAGCAGCAAAATAGGCAAACACGCATCAAGAACGCAATACCGCAAACCAAGCACGCCCCACAAAACAAAAAGGCCGCCCCGAAAACCGGACGGCCCCTTTGCGACACCCCAAAGCAAATATGCCTACTGCATCGTCACCTTGAACGACGGCACCCCCACCATATGGCGCCCCGCCGCCAACGGCACCCTCACCGGCACCATCCCACTACCCGCCAATGCCGAGCGCATCTGATAGTGCCCAGCCGGCGCCTCCGACAAAGGCGGCGTCACCAGACCGAGCGTCGACGCCCGCAACTGCATCTGCGTCAGGAAATACGGCTCACTCAACACACGCATGCGCGACTCCGCCGCCATCGACTCCAGCACCTTGCCCGCCGGCAAAGCCCGCACATACTGACGGCGATGCTGCCCACGCAAACCGCGCGACGTATCACGGCGGCCCAGCGCATGACGCACCACCTCGCGCAACCCGGTATCGCCCAGCACCTCATGCCACGCCGGCGTCGGCACATCGGCCACGCACGCCTCGGCACGCCGCAGCACAGCCGGCACGCTCGACTCCTCGGGGATCACCAGCGTGTGATGGGCACGCAGGCGCCGGCCCCATTCGACCTTGCTGGTCAGCACCGTCACCGGCACCGCCAACGCAATCGGCATGATCACCGGCAGCATCCACACCGCCGAGCGCGCGTCGATGAACAACGCCGCCACCGTGGCGGCACCGGCGATCACCGACATCATGCCGAACTGCGCCACGGCATCGCGCCACGGCAGCGCATTGGCTTCGCGCGGGGGCGATTTCCATTCGATGCGCAAGCCAGTCAGCGCGGCGACCACGAACAGGGTATGCGCCACCATGCGGATCGGCGCCTGGAAGGCCGACAGGAGCGCTTCGAGCACCGTGCCCTTGACCAGACCCCAGAGACCGCCGTACTGCGACTGCTCGCCCTTCATGACGATGGCGGCGGCGCCCAGGACGCGCGGCACCATGAGAACAGCCATCACCGAGCACCACAGCCACAACAGCGTGCTGGAGGCCGAATCGAGCGCTGACTCTTCGGGGATCAGCCAGGCAGCCGCGCCCATGACGAGGAACAGCAGCCACAGCGGCGCCGACAGGTAGGCCATGGCGCCGGTCAGCAACATGGCACGGTGCACGCCATGCAAACCCGGTTCGGCGATGAGCTGCGCATTCTGCAGGTTGCCTTGGCACCAGCGGCGGTCGCGCTGCAGTTCGGCGACCAGATTGGGCGGCTGCTGCTCGTAACTGCCCGGCAGATCGTGCGCCACCCACACCTGGTAGCCGGCGCGGCGCATCAGGGCGGCTTCGACGAAGTCGTGCGACATGATGTCGCGGCCGTTGATGGGCGCCAGCGCGCAATGGTTGATGAACGGCATCACGCGGATGATGGCGTTGTGGCCCCAGTAGTGGGATTCGCCCAACTGCCAATACTGCATGCCGGCGGTGAACACGCCGCCGGTGACGCGCGCCGCGAACTGCTGGGCGCGCGCATGCAGGGTATCCAGGCCGGAAGCCTGTGGTGCCGTCTGGATGATGCCGGCGCGCGAGTTGCCTTCCATCATGCGCACCATGCTGAGCAGGCACTCGCCGCTCATCACGCTGTCGGCATCGAGCACCACCATGTAGCGATAAGCGCGCCCCCAGCGGCGGCAGAAGTCGGCCACATTGCCAGCCTTGCGCTTGGTGCGGCGCTGGCGCCAGCGGTAGAAGACATGCGCGCCCTGCTCGCCCAGATCGGCACGCAGTTGGGCCCAGGCCGCCAGTTCGGCGGTGCGGGCGTCCGGATCGTTGCTGTCCGACAGGATGAAGATGTCGAACAACCCGGCCTGCCCCGTGGCGGCGAGCGATTCGCAGGTCGCGCGCAAGCCGGCGAACACCGTGGAGACATGCTCATTACAGATGGGCATGATGATCGCGGTGCGGGCATCCTCGGCAATCGGCTGGTCGGCGTAATCCTTGTAGCGCAGGGCGTGGCGGTCGCCGAAAACGAGCACCCAGAACCCCATGACGGCCGTCCAGAAGCCCGCGCCGATCCACGCAAAGAGCAGCGCGAACAGGCCGATGCGCGCCCATTGCAGGACATCGCCCGGCATCGGCTGCAGCGCCTGCTCGAACACGTACGTGGTGAGCGCGCTGGACAGCGCGATCAGCGCCAGCAGCACACGCCGACGCGTGCGCGCGGCCGCTCGCCACGGCAAGGGGTGGCCCCCCTCGTCCGCCACGTCAAGGCGGCGAGGAACGAATTTGCCGATCAGGCCCTGCGCCAGACCGCGCCAGAAGCCGGTCCACGGCGCGGCCAGCATGCTGCTGCGGGCCATCGGCGGTGCGCTCTTGCCCGGCTCGGCCGGCGCCTGTCCACCCCACACGCGGCGGGCCAGGCTCACCCAGGGGGCGGCACCTAATTTGGCGGAAGTATGTTGCTCCATGTTTCGGTCAGTACATTGTTGCGTTGTTGCAGGAAGGCGCGCAGCTCGACTGGTTGCGTCGCATCCTGGCGCTTGAAGCGCACAGTCAAACGCCACCCCCCAGTGGCGTCATTGCGGAACAAATTGGTTTCGGTGACCGAGCCATTCACAGGCTGGCTCACCACGGCCTCCACCGGCGCGTTGAACGGCAGCGCGCGCAGCGAGGGGCCGTCAAAATCGACGACGTACTTGAATTCGTCCTTGTCCAGCGCGGCAAACCCCCTGCCCTTTCTGGTCTGCACGACCCACGCGCCCGGCCGCGCATCGCGCGCGCCCTGCCAGTGAATGCGGTAGGACAGGTCCAGCGGCTGGCCGGCGGCCGGCAGTTTGGCCGGCACCCAGTACGCCACGATGTTGTCGTTGGTCTCGTCCGGCGTGTTCAACTGCATCAGCTCGACGCGGCCGGGGCCCCAGTCGCCCACCGGCTCGACCCAGGCACTCGGGCGCAGTTCGTAGCGCGCTTCCAGGTCTTCGTAGCTGGCAAACCCGCGATCGCGCTGCATCAGCCCGAAACCGCGCAGTTGCTTCATCGAAAACGAAGTCGTCAGGATCTGCGCCGGATTGTTCAGCGGCCGCCAGATCCACTCGCCGTCGCCGGTATGGATCGACAGACCGTCCGAATCGTGGATCTCGGGGCGGAAGTCGCTGCTCTGCGGCTGGTTTTCGCCGTACATGTACATGCTGGTGAGCGGCGCAATGCCCAGCGTATTGATGCCGGGGCGCAGGAACAGGCGCATGCGCACGTCGATCACGGTCTCGTCGCCGGGCCGCAGTTCGAAGCGGTAGGCCCCGGTGGCGCGCGGCGATTCGAGCAGCGCGTACATCACCAGGGTGCTGGCGCCCGGCATCGGGCGCTCGACCCAGAATTCGGTGAAGCGCGGGAATTCCTCGCCCGAACCGCCCACCGTGTCGATAGCCAGGCCCCGTGCCGACAGGCCATAGCGCTGCCCCTTGCCGAGCGCGCGGAAATAGCTGGCACCCAGGAACACCGCCAGTTCGTCCTTGTACTCGGGCTTGTTCAGCGGGTAATGGATGCGGAAACCGGCAAAACCCACGTCGCCCCAGCGGCGCGGCGTCAGCTTGTTCTTGCCGTAATCGAAGGATTGCCACTCGAACGGAATCTGGCGGACACCGCCGGCGGACACTTCGTTGACGTGGACCGCCTCGGTGAAGAAGCCGCCCATGTGGAAGAACATCAGTTCAAAGGGCAGCCGCTCGCGCAGCCAGATCGAGCGGTCGGGACGGAAGCGGATATCCCGGTACTGGTCGTAATTGAGGTTCTTGAGTTCGGACGGGATCTTGCTCTCGCCCGGCTTGTACGGCGCGGCGGCCAGCTTCCTGGCCTTGGCCGCCACCTGGGCGAAACCGAAATCGGCCGCCGGGGCCGGCGACGCCACCAGCGCCCCCGCCATCAATGCGAAGGTCGCCAGGCGCACACCGAGCGAGCGGCTGGCCAGGGGGCGGTACTGTGCGGAAAGAGAATGGACTGTCGTCACAAAGGGTTTCCGTAAGTGTCTTGTTGCCGTCCAGCCCCTGCCGGACGCGCTGCCTGCGTTGTTAAGGCATATGAGTTCGAAATGTACGGACAGAAGACCCACTGGAACATGCGACCCCGGGCAGAGCAGATGTAAGACTCGTCCTACCTATGGAACAGTCATATCGTTTGATCCCCAGTATTTGCCTGGACAGGCGCCCGTGAAAGTGCAAATACGTAACCGCTTGTAAGCACTTTCTGATTCGCCCATCCCGACGTCCACGCCATATTGCGCTGCAACATACGTGCTTTCAAGGGGCCTGGCCGGGCGCGGCTGGAACCGGTTGCGGCCGCTTGGGTCGTCAACATTCGGTTGCAAAGCGCGGCGCGGCCGACATCGGCGCTGCGCAATCCAAAGAAAAACACCACGCCGCAGCGTGGTGTGTTCGGGTGGGCGACGACGCCGTGCCGGCTCAGGTGCGCCAGACGGTACGGGCGCCCAGGGTGGAGGTGGCGTGCAGGTCGGTGGCGCTGTGCGAACGCTCGGACAGCTCCTGCAGCGGCAGGCCGACGCGATATTCGGATTCGATCAGTTCGAGCAGGGGCAGCAGGGTCTGGGTCAGTTCGCGCAGGCGGCGGCGCGCTTCTTCGGTGCTGCCGTTGCGGATCTGCGTCAGCGCATGATCGACGCTCACCGCCAGGCGGCTGAAGCGGCCGACGTTGTCGGGCGTGACTTCGCCCGAATCGGACACCACCCGGTTGCCGCCCAGGGCACGCCCTTCGGCCACGCGCTGGGCGGCCGTCTGCAGCAGTTGTTCGAGCGAGATGCGGTCATCGCCATGGGCGCTCGCCAGGCCGACGGTCAGGCTCACCCGGATGCGGTGTTCCTTGTAGGTCATGACGATGGTTTCGATGGCGCGGCGCAGGCGCAGGGCGAAGGCACCGCAGGCATCGAGGTCGGCGGTCGGCGAAATCACCGCAAACTGGCCTTCGGCCAGGTGGGCGATGGTGTCTTCTTTCCTGACCTTGGCCGACAGCAGCTTGGAGAGCTTGCGGTGCACCAGTTGGCCCACGCTGTGGCCGTAGGTGGCGCACAGTTTGTCGTAGTGATCGACCTCGATGACCATCACCGACACGTCGCCACGGTTGCGGCGCACCAGTTGTTCGCGGCTCTGCTCCAGTTCGCGGCGCGTCTGCGCCAGCTTGGCCAGGGCTTCGAGACGCGCCACCAGCTCGACGCGCGGCGTGCCCTTGGTGATGAAATCGGTGGCCCCCAGTTGCTGGGCACGCATGCGGGCGTCGTTTTCGTCCTCACCGGAGATGATCAGCACCGGCAAGGCATTGACGCGCGACAGGCGCGAAGCGCGAATGCGTTCGAGCAGGCCGAACCCGTCCAGGCGCGGCATGCCGATATCGGAGATCACCACTTCGATGGTCGGATCCAGCAACAAAGCCTGCCAGCCGGCCTCGCCGTCGCTTTCTTCGCGCACGTCGAACTTGTCGCGGATCTGCTTAATGAGCGATGCGCGCACCATGCGCGAATCATCGACGATCAAGACCCGTGGCAATTGCGTTCCGACTTCTGACATCGCCTGCTCAACCATGGACAGCGTTCCGTAGAAAAGTCCGTGTCGGCGGGCCAGCCGGCCCGCCTGCCTGTTTTATGCCGCGATACGGACCACGGTACGCCCGTGTGCCCGATCGTTCATCAAATCGTCAAATACCTTCGGCAACGCTTCGAAGGGTACTTCATGCGTCAGGTCAGCCAGATGACGCGGCCGCAGATCGCCCGCCAGCCGCGCCCAGGCGCGTTCGCGCACGGCGAAGCCGGCGTAGCCCGAATCGATGCCGAGCAATCCGACACCGCGCAGCACGAAGGGCATCACCGTGGTGTTCAGCTCGGTGCCGCCTGCAAGGCCGATACTGGCAATCACGCCCTGCGGCTTGGTGGTGCTGGCGATCCAGGCCAACGTGTGGCCCCCGACATTGTCCACGGCCCCGGCCCACAAACCTTTATCCAAAGGTTTGAAAGTAGCCGGTACGGCACTGCGCGGCATGACGCGTGCCGCCCCCAGGCGGCGCAGCCAGTCGGCCTGATCGGCCTTGCCGCTGAGCGCCACCACCTCGTAGCCGCGCCCGGCCAGCATATCGATGGCCAGCGACCCCACGCCGCCGGTGGCACCGGTGACCAGCACCGGCCCATTCTCGGGCTTGAGGCCATTGTCTTCCATGCGGTTGATGGCCATCGCCGCGGTCAGACCGGCGGTGCCCAGGGCCATCGCTTCGCGCGTGTCCATGCCCTCGGGCAGCGGCATCACCCAGCCTCCCGGCACCAGGGCCAGCTCGGCGTAGCCGCCATGATGGGCAACGCCGAGGTCATAACTGGTGGCCATCACCTTGTCGCCGGGCGCAAAGCGCGGCGCGGCGCTCTCGACGACGGTGCCGGCCAGATCGATGCCGCCGACGCAGGGCAGGCGCCGCACGATACGGCCACGCCCGGTGGCGGCCAGCGCATCCTTGTAATTCACGCTGGAATATTCGACCCGAATGAGCACGTCACCGGCGTCCAGGCGGCCTTCGTCGAGCGTGGCAAAGCCGCTGCGGATCACGCGTTTGCCGTCCTGCTCGACTTCTTCGATCAATAGCGCCTTGAACGGGGCCATTACTTGCTCCTTGTACCCACCGCATCGCGCGGCGATTATAGATAAGCGGCAGCTTACTCTGCGGGCGCCCTGACTTGCGGTTGCCAACGTACGACGGGGCGGCTGGCGCTCTGCGCGTGGCGTTTAAGTCCGCCGCCCATGCTGACGTTAACGTCAGAAGCGGCTGAGTTGGCCCATCCGGAGCCGGCGCCATGACGGCATGCGGCGCGCGCCGCGCCATTTTCGACGTACAGAGGAACACGGCCTTACCGATGATTACTGCTCCGCTTTCCTCCATCGAGCGCTACATCGCCTTCTTCAGCAACAACGAACTGCCGGTGCTGCGCCGCACGGCGCGCATGATGGCCGAGTTGAAGGAAGAAGAAGACAGCGTCAGCGCCCGCCGCCTGGCGGCCGTGGTGCTGCAGGATCCGTTGATGGCCCTGCGCCTGCTGGCCTACCTCGAAGCGCACCGCCGCAGCAGCCAGAACCACGACGTGACGACCATCGACCGGGCCATCCTGATGCTCGGCATCACGCCGTTCTTCAGGAAGTTCTCCGACCTGCCGACGGTGGAAGACTTTCTCGGCGCCCATCCCAAGGCGCTGGTCGGCGTGCTGCGTGTCATTGGCCGCTCGCGCAACGCTTCGCGCTGGGCGCGCGACTGGGCGCTGGTCCGTCATGACATCGAAGTCGATGAGATCACCGTGGCGGCGCTGCTGCATGAAGCGGCCGAGATCCTCTTCTGGTGCTTCGCGCCGGAACTGATGCTGCGCGTCACCCAGTTGCTGCACGACACGCCGGGCCTGCGCAGCGCCCACGCCCAGCACGCCATGCTGAAGGTCGCCATCGGCGACGTGCAGGTGGCCCTGACGCGCGCCTGGGGCCTGCCGCAGTTGCTGGTGACGCTGATGGACCCGGCCAACGCCGACAGCGCGCGCGTACGCAACGTCATATTGGCGACCGACCTCGCCCGCCATACCGCCAATGGCTGGGCCGACCCCGCGCTGCCGGACGATTACACCGGCATCGCCGAACTGCTGCACAACTCGGTGCCGATGGTGCTGCGCCGCCTGAACGTGCCCGAAGAACACTGGCCGGCGGCCGCACGGGCCAGCCAGGACGACGGCGGCGAAGGCGCGACGGCCGACTGAACGCCGCTCGCCGCCGGCCTCGGCGGCCTCATCGAGGCCGCCACCGCGCCCGCCGCAGCGGGCGGCGGGACGGCTTCAGCCCTGGCACTCGACCGTCTTGTGGAACCAGTTCTCGCGTTCGCACTGCTGCTTGCTGAGCGGCCAGTGATACGTCAGCGGCGACACATAGGCATACGACACGAACACCAGCGCCGCCGCGATGCCCAGCAGGGTGAGCCGGTGGCGCTTGATGAACGGTTTGACTTCCTCCAGGTACATCCACAGCAGCACCACCAGGATGTAGCTGATCAACAGGCCCAGGAAGTAGTGATACAGGTACATCACCCGCTGCGCACCCAGGTAGATGTGCAGACCCATGAACACGATGTAGAGGCTGCCGAACACCTCGATCAGCGAATAGATGCGCGCATTGGCCACCGGCATGCCGAACACCCGCCGCGCCAGCATCAGGCCGAAGGCCATCACCACCGCCACCAGGCCGAACAGCCAGCTCAGGTGGTTGCCCGCCAGTTGCACGTAGCGCGTCTTGCCGTTGCTCGAATCCCAGCGGTAGTTGATGTTCTTGTTCTCGATGACCCACGACAGCGGGTATGAGCCGTTCTCGCCCGGCTTGCAGACATCCAGCTTGGGCACCCCGAGGTGGTCCTTGTCCATGAACTTGAAGTAGTCGCGCGTGATGGCGCCGACCACGATGGGCGTGACGGCGCTCTGCGTCTCCAACTGGCTGCGATAGATCTGCGACATGTTCTCCATGTCCTGACGGCCAGCCTCGCCGGCCGGATTGGGCAGCGTGTTGCCGATCAGGGCGTGCACATAGAACACCGCGAACACCACCAGCAGCAGCGCCACCACGGCCGAACCGCTCTTGAGCGCGAAATCGCGCGCCAGCGTTCCCCAGGCGCGCCAGCCGATGTGGCGGGCATCATGGAAGTACAGCGGCACGAACAGCGCCAGCAGCATCACGCCGTTGACCTTGACCATGATGGCCAGCGCCGCCACTGCCCCCATGACGGCGTATTCCTTCCAGCGCAATGGCTGTTCCGACCTCCACGCCTTCACGAACAGCCAGAAGAACACGATGGCGAAGAACATCTGGAAGCTGTCCAGGTGCACGGCGCGGAAGTGCACGATGAACGCGTTTTCGAACATGTAGATGCTGGTGAGCAGCAGCGCCGCCGCCCGGTTGCCGACCAGTTCGAGCGTCAGCGCGAAGAACGCCACCGCCGCCAGCACCGCGAAGAGCGTCGGCATCAGGCGCATGCCCATGGGCGTGAAGCCCTCGGGCACGTCGTTGCCGCCGATGTACTTGACCAGGGTGAGCTTGGTCTTGTCGATGTCGCTGTTGATGCCGACGACCTTCTCGCCGGCGGCGATCAGCATCAGCGCCAGCGGCGGATGCGGTTCGAACTGCGCGACGCCATGCAGATACCGCTCCGCCGAGGTGGAATGGTAGTTCTCGTCCCAGAAAAGATGGCGCGGCTGGCCGTAGTCGATGAAGTACACACCCAACGCCACCAACACCACCAACACCCAGCTTGCCCAGGGGCGCTGCCACCAGGGCGTCGCCGCGGGCGCGCCCTGTCCGCCAGCCTCATCCTGCCGAGGCGTTGCCGTCTCGGCATTGGCGGTCGTTATTGTCCTGCGCCCCATCTCTCCTCCAGACAACGATGAAAATGCGGCAATTTAACAAACTTCACAGCCGCCTGGCGCCCTTCGCGCCGGCATATTCATGCTGCGCCGCACAGTCCGTCCCGGTAGTCTCGCACCGCCCCGCCTTAGCACCTCCATATGCCTGATGGGGCAAGGCATCCAGACGATGGCGGCGATGTCATGAACGACCGTTCGTCGGCGCGGCACGGATCGTGGTTCGCGGTCACATCGATTGCCCGAGAGGGCGGTTTGCTGCGCAGCCAAATGGCGCTGACTGCGTCTTTACGCTTCTTTACATCACCGCGCACGCAACGCAGCAAAAGTGCCATGCACATGAAACGTGCAAAAGCGGGGGAACGATGGCGACCGGTATCTTGATTTCAGAGGTCGGACTGCTAACTTTCACCCCACACGAGGCTGGCACCGCCCGCAATGGTGTCCAGAGCCACGCCAGTGGCCGAACGTGGCGGGCGACCCGGTGGCAGGTCTCGACCACTTCATCCCGGTCAGGGAGGAGACAGCCATCATGATGCGAATGCAACAG
>JASGFB010000129.1:0-10254 GCA_047605765.1 Rhodocyclaceae bacterium | reverse complement strand
CCGCCGCCACCGCCGCCACAGCGCCCCCCGATGAGCCGCCGGGCGTGCGCGCCAGATCCCAGGGGTTGCGCGTGGCGCCATGCACCAGGTTGTCGGTGACGCCCTTGCAGGCGAATTCCGAGCAATTGCTGATGCCCAGGATCAGGGCGCCGGCCTGGCGCAGCCGCGCCACCGACCAGGCATCGCGCGGTGCAATGAAATCGGCATACAGCCGCGAACCGAAGCCGATGCGCCGGCCCGCCACCCAGATGTTGTCCTTGATGCTGATCGGCACACCGGCCAGGGGCAGGTGTTCACCGGCGGCGATGCGCCGGTCCACGGTATCGGCCTGCGCCAGTACGTCGTCATTGTCGACATCGATGAGCGCATTGAGGCGCGGATTGATATCCGCCACGCGGGCGCACGCATCGTGCGCCACCTGGCGGGCCGACAGGTCTCGCCGTGCCACCGCCAGGGCAATCTGGCGGGCAGTGAGTCGATACGACATGGGCATCAGGCGAAGATGGCTTCGAGGTCGATGTCCGGCCCGTCGTCCTGTGACAGATCGAGCGTTTCCTGGATGTGCTGCAAGTGTTCGAGCATGGCCGCGACCGCGCGCGCTTCGTCGCGCGCCTCGATGGCGTCGATGAAGGCGCTGTGTTCGTGGTTGGGGCAGGCCGGCACCGACGGCTTGTCGTACAGCACGATGATCAGGCAGGTCAGCGAGGCCAGTTCGCGCATCAGACGCTGCAATGGCGGATTGCCGACCATGTCGGCGATCAGCAGATGGAACTCGCCGGACAGCCGGATGATGGCGCGGCGGTCATCGGCGTCGCGGGCGGCGCGTTCGCGCACGACGTGCTCGCGCAGACGGCGAATGTCGCCGCTGCTGGCTTGGGCGACCAACTGGCGCGCCAGCGCCGGTTCGATGATGCGGCGCGCATCGAAGATCTGCAGCGCTTCTTCCACCGTTGGGCTGGCCACGAAAGAGCCGCGATTGGGAATGGCGTTGACGAGCTGCTCGTGGGCCAGGCGCGCCAGCACTTCGCGCACGCGGGTGCGGCTGATCTTGAAGACGGTGGCGAGTTTTTCTTCCACCAGCTTGGTGCCGGGCGGCAGGCGATGTTCCATCACGGCCTGCACGATGCGTTCGTAGACCGCGTCCTGCGAACCGGTGGCGTCGTCCTGCGCGGGCAGGGGCGAGCGGCGGGCGGGGCGGGTGAGCGTTTTTTCGGTCATGGCAAAGCGGTTTCCATGTGTCATACGAGGCGCCATGGGCGCGTGGCGCTACTGTACACAAATGAACACACGGTTGTCACATACGTAATTTGGATTGTGACCATCTTGTCGACAAGATGATCGCATCCGGTGCATGCAGCACCGCAGCGGTGCCTCAAGGGCATGCGCCTAAGGGCCGCCCAAAAGGGAATGTCCATCAAATCATCGGCTTGGCTACGGTGGCATATGGGTTGCTTAGTGATTGTCACAATCCGTATTGGCTTTGTGCCAAATGGCGCAACAGGAAAAGCGGCGGATTGGTACGGATTTTCGCAAGCGTCTCTCTCATTTGCCGGAGTAGTCATGTTCAAGAAATTCTTCCCTGTCGTCCTGGCCGCCTCATTGCTGCTGCCGGGTACCGCCGCCTTCGCGCAGGCCAAACCGAAGATCAAGCTGGGCTTCGCCAAGTGCGCGCACTGCCTGCCGATGGCGCTCACCCCCGAGCTGACCACCGGCGCCGACATCGATGCGACCAACTTCAACTCTGGCAACGACGTGCTCACCGCGCTCGTCTCCAAGAGCATCGACGTCGCCCAGGTGACGTACCTGCACTACGTGACGGCGCTGGACAAGGGCTTTGACATCGTGGCCGTGTCGGGCCAGGTCAATGGCGGCTCCGAAATCCTCACCGCCAAGAACGTGCCGCTGAAGGAAAACGACTGGGACGGCTTCAAGAAGCTGGCCGCCCAGGCCAAGGCCCAGGGCAAGCCGCTGCGCGTGGCGGCCTCGCGCGGCAATGCGCAGGACATCCATATGCGCGGTGAATTGATGCTGCACGGCATCGATCCGAACAAGGACGTGCAGTTCATCAACATCCCCAACCCGTCCGATCACGCCGCCGCGCTGCAACGTGGTGAAGTGGATGTCATCTGCTCGGTCGAGCCGTTCGCGTCGCAGATCCGCATGTCCGGCGTCGGCAAGAGCTTCGCGCTGCCCTACAACCAGGCCGCCGGCAACCTCACCAACCTGATCGTGACGCGCTCGGATGTCATCAAGGACAACCCGCAGGGCGTGCGCGAAACCGTGGGCGCTGTCGTCAAGCTGGTCGACAAGCTCAAGGGCGATCGCAAGGTGTGGGTCGATGTCATCAACAAGTACACCGCCATGGACGCCAACATCGCCAACGAGGCGCTGAAGAACGCCTATCCCGACTACGCCATGCACCGCAAGCAGGCGCAGGCCATCGCCGTGATGATGAAAGACCTCAAGTACGTTTCGCGCGACGTGTCGGCCGATGTCGACAAGCACATGGACTACCGCTTCCTGAGCGAAGTGACCGGCAAACCCAAGACCGAACTCGGTTACTGAGAAAGGAAGCAGGCATGCGTGGTCTCGCCTCTATTGCCCGGCACCGCGACCGTTTCATGGTGCCCGTGCTGCTCCTCGTGATGTGGGAAGCGCTGTCGCGCTCGGGGCTGCTGCCCCCGGCGCTGCTGCCCGCGCCGTCGACGGTGTTCATGACCTGGGCGGACTGGATGTTCGGCATCGACGAGTCCACGCAGGCCAACAGCGGTCGCTGGTGGTTCGACGCGCTGGCCAGCGGCCTGCGCGTGCTGGCCGGCTATTCCATTGCCGTGCTGTCGGGTGTCCTGCTGGGGATCGCCATCGGCTGGTGGCGCTGGGTGGAAAAAACCATCGAGCCGACCATCCAGATCCTGCGGCCGGTGCCGCCGGTGTCGTGGATACCGCTGGCCATCATCTGGTTCGGCATCGCCAACAAGCCGGCCATCTTTCTGGTGTTCCTGGGGGCGTTTTTCCCGGTGCTGATGAACACCATCCACGGTGTAAAAACGGTGGATCGCAACCTCATCCGCGCCGCCGCCATGATGGGTGCCGGCGAACAGCAGATCCTGCGCTACGTGGTGCTGCCGGCGGCGCTGCCGAGCATTTTCTCGGGCCTGCGCATCGCCATCGGCTCGGCCTGGATGCTCACCGTCACGGCCGAGATGGTGGCCGTCAAGAGCGGCCTGGGCTACGTGTTGTGGGATTCGTATTACTTCCTGCGCTATGACCTCGTCATTGCTGCGATGATCAGTATCGGTCTGCTCGGCTTCATCACCGACTGGGCCATCAAATTGCTCATGGGCCGCATCTTGCACTGGCAGCACGGCCAGACCCTGCAAGGCGCCAAGAACTGAAGGAGGGCGCCATGGCGTCGATCGAACTGAAAGACATCGTCAAGATCTACACCGACCGCAAGCGCGGCCGCGAGTTGCTCACCATCGACAACGTCAGCCTGTCGGTGGGCAGCAATGAATTCCTGTGCCTGCTCGGCCCCAGCGGCTGCGGCAAATCCACGCTGCTCAACATGATCGCCGGCTTCGAAGACGCCACGCGCGGCAGCGTCACCGTCGCGGGCAAGCCGGTGACCGGGCCGGGCGCCGAGCGCGGCATGGTCTTCCAGCAGGCCACGCTGATGCCCTGGCTGCCGGTGTGGGAGAACGTGGCCTTTTCGCTCAAGCTGCGCGGCAAGAGCGCCGAGGAACGCCGCGCCGCCGCCCAGCCCTTCATCGACATGGTCAAGCTCACCGGCTTCGAGAACCACTATCCGTCCGAGCTTTCCGGCGGCATGGCGCAGCGTGTCGGCATCGCCCGCGCCATGCTGCTCAATCCGCAGGTGATCCTGATGGACGAGCCCTTCGCCGCACTGGATGCGCAGACCAAGATGGAGATGCAGGAAGAACTGGTCACCCTGTGGCAGCGCCACCAGGGCACCATCGTTTTCGTCACCCACAGCGTGGACGAAGCGCTGGTGCTGGGCACCCAGATCGCCGTCATGACTCATCGGCCGGGCCGCATCCGCGAACTGATCAAGCTCGATCTGCCGCGCCCGCGCGATTCGACCTCGCCGGAGTTCAACAGCTACAAGCGCCACATCCTCGGCCTGATCCGCGAAGAATCGGCCATTGCCCACGCAGAACTCGCCCAGGCCGCGTAGGAGGGCGCCATGTCGGAGACCTCCGCTCTCATGCCATTCGATCTGCTCATCACCGGGGCGGCGCTGATCGGCGTCGGCCCGGATCTGGCGACGCTGGACAGCGGCGTCATCGGCATTCGCGGCACGCGCATCGCCTATGTGGGCGCGACGCGGCCGGCCGGCGTCCAGGCCCGGCGCACGCTGCACCTGCCGGGGCGCATCGTGTGTCCCGGCTTCATCAACATGCATTACCACGCCGGCCTCAATTTCGTGCGGGGCGTGGCGCCGGACCTGGGCTTTGCGCCGTCGTACACCGCCGGCCTGCCGCAGGCCTCGCAACTGACGCCGGAAGAGGCCGCCGCGCTGTCGCGCCTGGGCGCGCTCGAAGCGCTCAAGAGCGGCTGCACCACAGTAGTCGACAGTTTCGTGCACGCCGGGGCCATTGCCGATGGCATGGCCAGCCTGGGCGGGCGCCTGTTCCTCAGCCAGCGGCTCAACGACGTGGACTTCGCCTCGGTCATCCAGGGGCCGCGTCGCTTCGACGCCGAACTGGGTGCGCGCATGCTGAGCCAGGCGGAGGCTTTCGTCGCGCGCTGGCATGGCGCCGGCGACGGCCGCATCCAGGCGCACCTGACGGCGCACGCGCCGGACACCTGTTCGCGCCAGTTCCTGCTCGACGTCGCCGCCCTGGCGCGGCGCCATGGCCTGCGGCTGAGCACCCATCTGGCGCAGAGCCAGGTAGAGGTCGATTGGGTGCGCGCCACCCACGGCTGTTCGCCGGTGCGCTGGCTCGACGAACTCGGTCTGCTCGACGATCGCCTGCTGGCCGGCCATTGCATCCACGTCGATGAAGACGACATTGCGCGCCTCGGACGCTCGGGCGCCCACGTGGTGCACATTCCGCTCGGCAACGCGGTGTCGGGGCGCTTTGCGCCGACACACGCACTGGCTGCTGCGGGCGCCTCGATCGTACTTGCCACCGACACCATGCACGGCGACATGATCGAGGCGATGCGCTGGGCGTTGGCGGTGGGGCGTATCCAGGAAGGCCGCGTCAGCGACCGCTGGCAGCCGCGTAGCGTGCTGGCGATGGCCACCCGCGATGCCGCCCGCGCGCTGGGGCAGGGCGATGTCCTCGGCACCCTGGCGCCGGGGCACGCCGCCGACCTTGCCATCATCGACGCGCGCCAGGCTCACCTGACGCCGTGCATCGATCCGCTCGGCGTCCTCGTGCACAACGGCGTGGGCGCAGACGTCGACATGGTCATCGTGGCGGGCCGCTGCGTCATCGAAAACGGCCGCGCCGTTCTGGTCGACGAAGACGCCGTGCTGGCCGAGGCCGAACGCGCGGTGCGCGCCGTGTGGTCGCGCTGTCCCCATCCCCTGCGCCCGTATCCGCCGGTGCGGACCGCTGCCTGACCCGTAGAGAGAACATACTCATGAAACGCGTACGACTCGGGGTGCTGACCCCGTCCTCCAACACCGCGCTGGAGCCACTGACCTGCGCCATGCTGGCCGGCGTGCCGGAAGTCAGCGCGCATTTCTCGCGCTTCACCGTCACGCAGATCTCGCTCGAACAGGCCGCACTGGGTCAGTTCGACGACAGCAAGATCCTGGCGGCCGCCCGCCTGCTCGCCGATGCCCACGTCGATGTCATCGGCTGGAGCGGCACCGCCGCCGGCTGGATGGGGTTCGAGGCCGACCGCCAACTGTGCCGACGCATCACCACGGCCACCGGCATCCCGGCGACCACCTCCGTGCTGGCGTTGAACGAACTGCTCGACGCCCTGGGGGCACGCACCCTGGGCCTGGTCTCGCCTTACCTGCCCGACGTACAGGCACGCATCATCGACAACTACCGCACCCAGGGTGTCGAAACGCTGGCCGAGGCGCACCTGTCCCTGCAAGAGAACTTCGCTTTCGCCGAAGTCGATGCGGCCACGCTGTCGCGTCTGGTGGCCGACGTGGCAGCGGCCGCGCCCGCCGCCATCACCACCTTCTGCACCAACCTGTCGGCCGCCCAGTTGGTGGATCAGTGGGAGCGCGAGCATGGCATCCCGGTGCTCGACACCGTCGCCACCGTCGTCTGGAAGATGCTGCGAATGAGCGGCGTGGACACCCGCCGCGTGAGCGGCTGGGGCCGGCTGATGGAGGTGTGACATGCAGCCACTGGACCTTGTGATCCGCAACGCACGGGCCGTCACGGCGGCCGATATTTTTACCACCGACATCGGCGTGCGCGACGGCCGCATCGTGGCGCTGGGGCAAGGGCTGCCCGCCGGCGCGCGCGAGATCGACGCGGCCGGGCGCCCTGTCACGCCGGGCGGCATCGACGGCCACTGTCACTTCGACCAGCCGACTTCGGACGGCAGCCGCATGGCGGACGATTTCCTCAGCGGCACGCGCTCGGCGGCATGCGGCGGCACCACCACGGTGATTCCCTTTGCCTGCCAGATGAAGGGGCAGTCGTTGCGTGCCGCCGTGGACGACTACCACCGCCGCGCCGAGGGCAAGGCGCTGATCGATTATGCCTTCCACATGATCCTGACCGACGCCACGCCGACGGTCCTCAAGGACGAGCTGCCGGCGCTGATCGCCGAGGGCTACACCTCGTTCAAGATCTACATGACCTACGACGACCTCAAGCTCGGTGATCGCGAGATCCTCGACGCGCTGTCGGTGGCGCGCCGCGAAGGCGCCATGGTCATGATCCATGCCGAGAATGCCGACTGCATTTCGTGGCTGACCGAGCGCTTGCTGCGCGCCGGCCATACGGCGCCCAAGTACCACGCCGCCAGCCGGCCGATGCTGGTCGAGCGCGAGGCCACCCACCGCGCCATCGCCTTTGCCGAACTGGTCGATGTGCCGGTGCTGATCGTGCATGTGTCGGGGCGCGAAGCGGTCGAGCAGATCCGCTGGGCGCAGAGCAACGGCCTGCGCGTGTATGGCGAGACCTGCCCGCAGTACCTGTTCCTGACCGCTGAATCGCTGGGCTGCGACGATGCCCACTTCGAAGGCGCCAAGTGCATCTGCAGCCCGCCGCCGCGCGACAAGGCCAACCAGCAGATCATCTGGGAAGGGCTGGAGAACGGCGTCTTCCAGGTGTTCTCGTCCGACCACGCGCCGTTCCGCTTCGACGGCCCCGACGGCAAGCGTGCCCACGGTAACAACCCGTCCTTCGACCAGATCCCGAATGGCATCCCGGGCGTCGAAACGCGTCTGGCGCTGTTGTGGTCGGAGGGCGTCATGAGCGGGCGCATCGACCCGCAGACCTTCGTGGCGCTGACCTCCACCAACGTGGCGAAGATCTACGGCCTCTACCCACGCAAGGGCACCATCGCCATCGGCGCCGATGCCGATCTGGTGATCTGGGACGAGTCGCAGCGCTTCACCTTGAGCAACGAACAACTGCATCACTGCGTGGACTACACCCCTTATGAAGGCATGACGCTCAAGGCCTGGCCGGCCACCACGCTGTCGCGCGGCGAGGTGGTGTGGGATGGTCGGGCGCCGGTGGCGGCGCCGGGGCGGGGGCGTTTCCTGCCCTGCGACAAACCTCAGCCGGCGCAGCGCCGGCGCCGCACCGACGAGTTGCCGCTATGAGCGGCGTCGCGCCAGGCGTGCTCGATGCCATGGCGGAGGCGCTGTGCGCAGCGCGCCGGCAGGGCAGCCGCGTGGCCATTCCGCACGCCGATGCGGCGCTCACCGAAGACGATGGTTATGCCATCCAGGCGCGCGTCGGCCAGGCATTGGGCTGGTTCGCCGAGGGGGGCATGCGGGTATGGAAGCTGGGCGGTGCGCCGGCCAGCGGGCCAAGCACGGCGCCGGTGCCACGCGAGGCGTTGCGGGCTTCGCCGTGGCAAGCGCCGCCAGCCTATGCCGTCGGCTACGGTATCGAAGCCGAGGTCGCCGTGCGCCTGGCGCGTCCGCTGCCGCCCACGGCCTCGGCGGACGAGGCATGGGCGTGCATCGATACCCTCTACGCCGCCATCGAACTATGCGATCGGCGATGGGTGGGAGAGGCGCCGGTGTCGGCGCCCCTGCAATTGGCCGATCAGCAATTCAATCGGGCGGTGATCGTGGGCGCGGCGGTGCCGCGTGCCGAGCGGCCGGACTGGGCGGCGCTGCGGGTCGACGTGCACATCGCCGGCGTGGTGGTCAAACGTCAGCGCGGCGGCCATCCGTTCGTCGATCCGCTGGCCTCGCTGCCCTGGCTGGCGGCCCATGCGGCACGCCATGGCGATGGCCTGCGCGCTGGCGACATCGTGGCCACCGGCAGTTGGACCGGCATCGATTGGCTGCGCCCCGGCCAGACCGCCAGCGTGCGCTTCGACGGTCTGGGTGAGGCACGCTTCACGGCACCTGCGGCCTGACGACTGCCGCAGTGCGCCGAGCCGTCGTTCAGGCGTCGAGCGCCTGTTCGATGGCAGCGCGCACTTCGCTGCCGGCCGGATCGGTCATCGGCGACAGGCGCGCCACCACCCGACCATCACGGCCGACGACGAATTTCTCGAAATTCCAGACGATTTCCGGCTTGGCGGTCGGTGTGATGCCGTGGCTGCTGAGCATGTTTTCGGTTGCCGCGCGCCCGCTGGTGTCGGGGTGCGCCTGCGTCAGCCAGGCATACAGCGGGTGCTTGTCGGCGCCAGTGGCGACGAGCTTGCTGAAGAGCGGAAAGCTCACCTTGTACTGGGTGTCGCAGAAGCTGGCGATATCGGCGTCCGAGCCGGGTTCCTGGCCAGCGAAATCGTTGGCGGGGAAGCCCAGCACAACCAGTCCGCGCTCGGCGTAATCGGTGTGGAGTTGTTGCAGCGCGGTGTATTGCGGCGTCAGACCGCACTTCGACGCGACGTTGACGATCAGCAGCACCTTGCCGGCATAGGGGCGCAGCGTGCCGCGCTGGCCAGCAATATTTTTTACTTCAATGTCATACAGCGGGGCGGACGACGTGGACATGAAAACTCCGTGGCAAAAAAAGGGTTGGGGATAAAAAAGGCAGGGTGGGAGCCTGCCGGGCGACGCGCACAGGCGTCGGCTCAGAAGGGTTTGGCGATCATCAGCCAGGCACTGACCCACAATATGAGATTCTGTGCGACGGCGTGGCCCATCACGCGTCCAGCGTCACCGGCCAGCATGCCGCGTCGGCTGGCGGTCGCGCACAGGCCATGCACGATGAACGCCGCCAGACCCAGATACGGGAACACCAACACCCGCCACGGCCCCATCAGCATCAGACCCAATCCGGTCAGCGCAGCCATGCCGGTGGTGGCGCGGTTGGCGATGTACAGCCCCTTGCGCACGCCCGTCATGGTGGTGTCGCGACGCTGGGCGGCGCGCAGCGCGGCGACGCTCCACAGCAGGGTGGCGATGATGGACAGGTAGGCAAACAGCGTGTGCGAGTGCTGAAAGGCGATGTACGGCATGACACGTCCCGGTGGTGGCCATGGCGTCGCTGCGCATGGCTATGTGTTATTGGCTACAATCTGTGCGTTGAGGGCAGACTATAGCGAGCCGTATTCACGTACGTCTTGTGCAATCCGCCATCGCTTATGTGGAATCGGATACACGGGCTGACCGATGTTATGGAGCGCACAGCGCTGCATGGAGCGTGCCGATGCGGCGCATACCCATGAATTGTTCGAGTTGATCGTCTGCCACCAGGGGGGCGGCCGGCTGTGCCTGGGCGGGCAGACCATCGCCTTGCAGCCGGGGCGGGTCATCCTGGTCGGCGCAGGTTCGGAACACCATTTCGAATTCAGTGACGGCGAACGCGCGCAGCTCAAGTTCATCTGCTTCAAGGGTGAAGACGCGGCACTGTTCCTGTCACCGGCGCATACCGCCATCCTGGCCCGCCTGGCTGATTCATTCGCCGATTTCGACGGCGACGCCGCCCCCACCACCGGCCTGGACGCCGCGCTGGGCTGCGTGCCGGACGTCTTCGGCCTGGCCGATCCGCAAGCCTTGCGCGTGGCGTGGGGTGCCATCGGCCTGGTCCTGGCCCTGTATGAAACGCGCCATCGGCACCTGGCTTCGCCGCAGTCGCGCTACCAGGGCCATGTCATTCGCCTGCAAGCCTGGCT
>JASGFB010000128.1:0-11329 GCA_047605765.1 Rhodocyclaceae bacterium | reverse complement strand
AGGGACTGGCGCCTCCATGGCGGCATCGCGCGGCAGCACGCGCACCACCGCCTCGCCGCGTTGGGCCGGCCCGCACATGCAGTCGCGCGGCGTCACGCAGATGGGCGAATCGCGCAGGGCCGGCGGCAGGCCGATGCTGGTCACCAGCCAGGCCGATTCCTGCAGCGGATCGATCACGCGCACACTGCCGCCATCGGCGCCCAGCCATGCCACCACGCGTTCGAGCACGCCGTGGCACAGCGTCTGCGCCGAGTGCGCCTGATTGACGAAGGCGGTGACGTCGTACAGCAGCGCCAGTTCGCGATTCTGTGCATTGAGCGCCGATGTCTTTTCCACCACGCGCGCTTCGAGCGTGCCGTAAGCGTCGGCGAGGCGATCGGCCATGCGGTTGAAGCCGCTCTGCACCTCACCGAATTCGTCCTGCGTCTGCACCGGCAGGCGCACCGTGAAGTCTTTTTCCGCCATGCGCCCGATGCCCTGCTGCAAGTGCGCCAGGGGCCGGAAGATGAGCAGGAACATCAGGTACACCTGGGTCACCGTGCCGGCGATGGCCAGCGCGATCAGCACCATCTGCGACAGGCGCAGCCATAGCGTGCGCTGCGTGTTGAGCCGCTCGACCGACAGCACCAGCACGTTGATGTGTTCGACGAAGGCGTCCAGCTCACCGCGCAGTACCGGCGCCTCGCCCAAGGGCTCGCCGCGCAGCAGCGGCTGCACCCATCTGACGTCGAGCCGCTCGTATTCGCGTTCGATGGCCGCGAACTGGGCGCGCACGTCGGCATCATTGGGCAGGTACAGCGGGCGCGCCGGATCGCCGTGGCGCAGCAGGGCCAGGGTCTCACTGAAATCGCTCTGCTCTTCGCGCAGCCGCTGCGCCAGCGCCGGCGTGCGCGCATGCGCGAAATGGGTCAGCGTCAGCCCCATCTTGTAGGTGCGCATGCGCAAGCTGCCGGCGGCGTTGATGGCCGCGCCGCCGCCTTCGAGCTGCCAGGACAGGTACAGGGTGATACCGATGGCGACCAGCCCCACCGCCAGGGCGGCAAGCAGGAAGGTCAGTACGCGGAACGACAGTTGATGGCGCAGCGGCATGCGCAGGATCGCCGGCGCGTCATCGGGCGGAAAGGCAGCATCCATCGGTCGGGTGATCCTCGGGGCTCAGCCCGCGGTGGGCGGACTGACGGCGTATTCGAGGACGAATTGTGCCACCGCCGCGATGTCCTCCAGCCCGAAGCTTGCAAGCGTGTGTGGCACCGGCGCCGGATCGTCGCTGGCCAGGGCGATGATGCTCGCCTCGCCGGGATAGCGCGGCGCCTGTCCGGTGGCGGCGCGCCACACTTCGAGCTTGGGGAAGGGATGGCGGCGCGCGCCTTCGATCAGCGTGATGTCGGCCGGCGACAGACGCGCCAGTTGGGTGAGGATGTCCGGTTCGGGCTCGTCGATGAGTTCGCGCACGATGGCATAGCGCCGCCCGCTCACCAGCATGACTTCGCTGGCGCCGGCCTCGCGCAGACGCCGGCTGTCCTTGCCGGGGGGGTCGATCTGGACGTCATGGTGCGAATGCTTGATGGCGTTGACGCGCACACCGGTGGTGGTGAGACGGGCGATGAGCTTTTCCAGCAAGACCGTCTTGCCGCTGCCTGAACTGCCGACGATGCCGAAGACCCGCGTCATTCACCCTCCTGTGTGGGACATGAAACGTACGATGCGTTCGGGCGCCTCATTGAAGGTATGGCGCTCCGGTTTGAGTTCGATGGCCTGCGCGATCGCCTCGCCCAGTTCCGCGTCGCTCGCCCCGCCCCGCAGCAGCGGCGCGAAAGCAAACGAATGGTCCTGTCCGAGGCAGGTATACAGCGTGCCGTCGACGCCCAAGCGTACACGATTGCAGGTGGCGCAGAAGTGTTGCGTCATCGGGGTGATGAAACCCACCCGCCCGGCCCCGTCGGCAGTGCGCCAGTAGCGCGCCGGGCCGCCGCCCAGTTCCTGCGCATCGGGCAACAGTCCGAAGTGTGCCACCAGGCGCTGGCGCAGCGGATCCAGCGCCACGTGCGGCGCCGCCCGTCCGGTGCGGCCCATCGGCATGCGTTCGATCAGGCGCAGGACGAGCCCGCGCGCCAGGGCGAACTCGGCCATGGGCACCACCTCGTCCTCGTTCACTCCGGCCATCACCAGCATGTTGAGCTTGATCGGCGCAAAACCGGCCGCCTGCGCGGCATCGATGCCGGCCATCACGTCGTCCAGGCAATCGCGCCCGGTGATGCTCACCGCGGCGGCGGCGTCGAGCGTATCGAGGCTGATGTTGAGGCGATCGACACCGGCCTGGCGCAAGGCCACGGCGTGGCGGGCCAGTTGCGTGGCGTTGGTCGACAGCGACAGATCCGCCAGCCCCGGCAGCGCCTTGAGACGCGCCGCCAGCAGCGGCAGATCGCGCCGCAGCAGCGGCTCGCCACCGGTCAGCCGCACGCGCCTGACACCGCGCGCCGCGAAGGCGCCGATCAGGCGCGCCCACTCGTCGAAGTTCAGCCAGTGGCGGGGTTCGTGAAAACCCCGGAAGCCCTTGGGCAGGCAGTAGGTGCAACGCAGGTCGCAACGATCGGTCACCGATACCCGCAGGTAGTCGATGCGGCGGCCGAAGCGATCCTGCAGCACCGGCGCCGTCGCCGGCGGCGCCATGCGGATCACGGGCGCGAGCATGATGGCGACCTCAGTGGCGCGGCCGCACCAGTTGCCACGGGCGGCGCAGATAGGCCGCCGAACCGAAGCCGCTCCATACGTGCACCAGGCGCGTGAAGGGGAACAGGATGAACAGCGTCATGCCCATGAACATGTGCACCTTGAAAATGACGGGTGCATCGGCGATCAATTCCGAAGCGCCGCCCCGGAAGGTCAGGATGCGCTGTGCCCACTCCATGAACAGCGTCATCATGTGTCCGTCCATATGCTGACGCGATACGAAGATGGTGCCCAGCCCCAGCAACAGCGTGACCAGCAGCCAGCCCAGGGTCAGCGCGTCGCGCCAATGGGTGAGCGCACGCAGGCGGGCGTCGGCCAGGCGCCGGTAGATGAGGATCACCAGCCCCACCAGCGCCATGCCGCCGAACACGCCACCGGCCACCATGGCCACCATCTGCTTGGCGCTGTGCGTGACGCCCAGCGCCTCCCACACCGCCAGCGGCGTGAGCAGCCCGCCCAGGTGGCCGAAGAACACCATCAGCACACCGATATGGAACAGGTACGAACCCACGCGCAGCGGGCCGCGCCGGATCAGTTGCGTGGATTCGCTGCGCCAGGTGTATTGCTCGCGCTCGAAGCGCACCAGGCTACCGAACAGGAACAGGATGAGGCCGATGTAGGGATAGATGCCGAAGAGGAAGTGGTTCATGGTGTCATGCCTCCATGCCCGGCGCCGCGTGTGCGGCCGCCTCGTGCGGGGCATGCTGCCGGGGGGGTTGGGGGTAGAACGTCATCGCTTGCGTCTGCCGCTTGAGCAGCGGCTCCATGCCGGTGTGCGTCGGACCGAAGGTCTCCATCGCCTCGTCCATATCGCGTACCGGCGGCTGCTGTAGGGGTTGGGGGGCAATGCTGGCCAGCGACACCAGCAGATCGAAGACGCAGGCATAGGGCGATGCCGCCGCGCGCAGGCGCTCGCCCAGCGCGCCGATGATGTGGATGGCCTCATCCAGGAATGACTGCGCGACCGCAGCCGGCACGCTGCCGAGGAACTCCAGGAACAGCGGCAGGTAGTCGGGCAGTTCGTTGGCGTCGATATCGAAGCCTTCGCGCTGGTAGGCCTGCATCAGGTCGACCAGGGCCGGGCCGCGCTCGCGCGACTCGCCATGCAGATGCTCGAACAGGTGCAGAGAATACTTGCGGCCACGGTCGAAGGTATCGACGTAGGCTTCCTGCACCGTCACCAGCGATGCGCCCGCCAGGTGCGCCAGCACAGGCGCCAGGCGTGCGCGCATCGCAGCCTCGTCCAGCACCGCCTCGCATTCGGGCAGCGCGTCGATCAGCGCCTGCTCGGGGTACTGCAGGAGCGCCGACAACACACGGAAATGCAGCGTCGATGAGGTCGATGACATGTCAGGCCTCCTGCTTCGCTTTGCGCGACTTGGGCATGTCGACGAAGATCGACGAGCCTTCGCGGCGCTGGCCGAACAGGCCGGCGGTACTTTCGCCGCCCGAGCAGCCGTTGCCGAAGGTGAAGCCGCAGGCGCCTTTTTCGTTGAAGCTGTCCTCGGCCATTTCCTTGTGGCTGGCGGGGATCACGAAACGGTCTTCGTAGTTGGCGATCGCCATCAACTGGTACATCTGTTCGACTTGCGCCGCGCTCATGCCCACCTGTTGCAGCACCTCCAGGTTCTGCCGCTTGTGGACGGTCTTGTCGCGCATGTAGGCGCGCATAGCCAGCATCCGTTCGAGCGCGCTGACGATGGGTGCCTCGTCACCGGCAGTAAGCAGGTTGGCCAGGTACTTGAGCGGAATGCGCAGTTCGCGCACGTCGGGCAGAATGCCGTTGCGGCCCATCAGCCCGCTCTGCGCCGCCGACTGGATCGGCGACAGCGGCGGCACGTACCACACCATCGGCAGCGTGCGGTATTCGGGGTGCAGCGGGAAGGCGATCTTCCATTCCATCGCCATCTTGTAGACCGGCGAATTCTGCGCTGCCTGCAGCCACGAATCGGCGATACCCTGGCGACGCGCTTCGGCCTGCACCTCGGGCGAGTGCGGATCGAGGAAGATGTCGCATTGGGCTTCGTACAGCGCCTGCGGATCTTCGACACCCGCCGCCTCGGCGATGCGATCGGCATCGTAAAGCATGACACCCAGATAGCGGATGCGGCCGACGCAGGATTCGCTGCACACCGTCGGCTGGCCGGCCTCGATACGCGGGAAGCAGAAGGTGCACTTCTCGGCCTTGCCCGACTGCCAGTTGTAATAGATCTTCTTGTACGGGCAGCCCGAGATGCACATGCGCCAGCCGCGGCATTTGTCCTGGTCGACCAGCACGATGCCGTCGTCCTCGCGCTTGTAGACCGAGCCGGACGGGCACGACGCCACGCAGGCCGGATTCAGGCAGTGTTCGCACAGGCGCGGCAGATACATCATGAAGGTGTTCTCGAAGGTCGAGTACATCTCTTTCTGCACGTTGTCGAACAGCTTGTCGCGCGCCCGCTTGGCGAATTCGCCGCCCAGGTCGTCCTCCCAGTTCGGCCCCCAATGGATCTTGTCCATCTTCTTGCCGGTCAGCACCGAGATCGGGCGCGCGGTGGGCGGCGTGCGCGATTCCTTGGCCTTTTGCAGATGCTCGTAGTCGTAGGTGAACGGCTCGTAGTAGTCGTCGATTTCCGGCAACTGAGGATTGGCGAACATCTGCGCCAGGATGCGCAGCTTGCCGCCCTGGCGCGGCGTCAGCGTGCCGTCGTCGTGGCGGTGCCAGCCACCGCGCCAGCGGTCCTGGTTCTCCCACTCCTTCGGATAGCCGATGCCCGGCTTGGTCTCGACGTTGTTGAACCAGGCGTATTCGACGCCGTCGCGACTGGTCCATACGTTCTTGCAGGTGACCGAACACGTGTGGCAGCCGATGCACTTGTCCAGGTTGAGCACCATGGCGATCTGGGCACGGATCTTCATTGCGCGCCCTCCGTGGCGGCGGCGCTTTCCTCGCGCGGCCCTTCGAGCCAATCGACGCGATTCATCTTGCGCACGATGACGAACTCATCGCGGTTGGTGCCGGTGGTGCCGTAATAGTTGAAGCCGTAGGCCTGCTGCGCATAGCCCCCCACCATGTGGGTCGGCTTGACGATGGCGCGGGTGACCGAGTTATGGATGCCCCCGCGCTTGCCGGAGGTCTCCGCGCCCGGCACGTTCACGATCTTTTCCTGTGCGTGGTACATCAATGTCATTCCCTCGGGCACGCGCTGGCTGACCACGGCGCGGGCCGTCAGCGTGCCATTGCTGTTGAACACCTCGATCCAGTCGTTGTCGGCGATGCCGGCACGCTTGGCGTCGACTTCGGACAGCCACACGTGGGGCCCGCCCCGGCTCAGCGTGAGCAGGCGCAGGTTGTCCGAATAGGTCGAATGGATGCCCCACTTCTGGTGCGGCGTGATGAAGTTGAGGACGATCTCGGGCTCGCCGTTGGGCGATTTGCCCAGCATCGGCGCCACCGTTTTGAGGTCGACGGGCGGCTTGTAGACGCACAGCCCTTCGCCAAAATCGAGCATCCAGCGGTGATCCTGGTAGAACTGCTGGCGGCCGGTGAGGGTGCGCCAGGGGATCAGCTCATGCACGTTGGTGTAGCCGGCGTTGTAGCTGACCTCTTCGGACTCCAGCCCCGACCAGGTCGGCGAGCTGATGATCTTGCGCGGCTGGGCCTGCACGTCGCGGAAGCGGATCTTGTCGTGCTCGCGGCCCGCCGCCAGGTGCGTGTGATCGCGGCCCGTCACCTTGGAGAGCGACGCCCAGGCTTTCACCGCCACGTGGCCGTTGGTCTCCGGCGCCAGCGTCAGGATCATTTCGGCGGCGTCGATGGCGGTATCCAGCTTGGGCTGACCGTTGGCCGCCACGCCGTTGAGGGCGGCCAGCTCTTCGATTTCATGGCCGGTCTGCCAGGCAATGCCCTTGCCGCCGTTGCCGACATTCTTGAGCAGCGGGCCGATGGTGGTGAACTTCTCGTAGATGCGGCTGTAGTCGCGCTCCACCACCGTCATGGCCGGCGCCGTCTTGCCGGGGATGAGATCGCACTCGCCATGCTTCCAGTCGCGCGGGGCGTAGGGCTGGCCCAGTTCGCCCGGGCTGTCGTGCATCAGCGGCGTCAGCACCAGGTCTTTCTGCACGCCGAGGTAAGGCCCGGCCAGTTCGGTGAACTTGTGCGCGATGGCCTTGTAGATCTCCCAGTCGCTCTTGGCCTGCCACAAGGGGGCAATGGCTTCGGACAACGGGTGGATGAAGGGATGCATGTCCGAGGTGTTCAGATCGTCCTTCTCGTACCAGGTGGCCGTCGGCAGCACGATGTCGCCGTACAGGCAGGTGGTCGACATGCGGAAGTCGAGCACGGTGAGCAGATCGAGCTTGCCTTCGGCGGCCGGGCGAACCTTGACCTCGCTCGGGCGGATGGCGCTCGTCTCGTCGTCGAACACGGCGTTCTGCGTGCCCAGCAGGTATTTGAGAAAGTACTCGTGCCCCTTGCCGCTCGACCCCAACAGGTTGGACCGCCACACGAACAGGTTGCGCGGGAAGTTCTTGGGGTTGTCCGGGTCTTCACAGCTCATGTTGAGCGTGCCGTCCTTGAGACCGGCGACGGTGTAGTCGACCGCATTCTGGCCGGCCGCTTCGGCGGCGCGCGTGATGTCCAGCGGATTGGTCTCGAGTTGCGGCGCCGACGGCAGCCAGCCCATGCGCTCGGCCTTGGCGTTGAAATCGATCAGCGCCATGCCCTTGTACTGCGCGGCATCGGCGCGCGGCCCGAGGATCTCGTCGACGCCGAGCTTTTCGTGGCGCCACTGGCTGGTGTGGGCGTAGAAGAAACTGGTGCCGTTCATCTGGCGGGCCGGACGATGCCAGTCCATGCCAAAGGCCAGCGGCACCCAGCCCGGTTGCGGACGCAGCTTTTCCTGCCCCACGTAGTGGGCCCAGCCACCCCCGCTCTGGCCGATACAGCCGCACATCATCAGCAGGTTGATGATGCCGCGGTAGGTCATGTCGTTGTGATACCAGTGGTTGAGCGCGGCGCCCACCACCACCATGCTCTTGCCATGGGTGTCGTGCGCGTTCTGCGCGAACTCGCGCGCCACGCTGACCACGTCGGCGGCCTTCACGCCGGTATGGCGCACCTGCCAGGCCGGCGTATAGGGCACGTCGTCCTCGTAGCTCGCCGCCACGTTGGCGCCACCGTGACCGTTGTCGACGCCGTAGTTGGCCAGCATCAGGTCATACACCGTCGCCACCAGCGCGGTGCTGCCGTCCTTGAGCGTCACGCGGCGCGCCGGCACGTTGCGATAGAGCAGCGCGCCCCCTTCGCCACCGAAGTAATCGAAGCCGACGCCGACGACATCGTCATGACGCCCCTTGAGCGACAGCAGCGGATCGACCTCGCTGCCGTCGGCCAGGTTCTTCATCTCCAGGTTCCATTTGCCACGGCGGCCGTCAGGTTCGTTCCAGCGCGAACCGATGGTGCCGTTGGGCACGCTCAGCGCGTTGCGCTTGGCGTCGATGAGCACCGTCTTCCAGTCGGGGTTGTTCGCTTCGCCGAGGTCGTCCGGCAGCATCGAAGCACGCAGGAAGTAATCGGGCACATAGCCCTCGCCCTGCGCCTTGAGCGTCACCAGCATGGGGAAGTCGGTGTACTGCTTGCCGTAGTCGCGGAAGTAATCGGACGCGTCGTTCTTGTGGAACTCGTTGAGCACCACGTGGCCCATGGCCAGCGCCAGGGCCGCATCGGTGCCCTGCTTGGGGGCCAGCCACAGATCGCCGAACTTGGCCATCTCGCCGAAGTCGCTGGAAACGGCCACCGTCTTGGTGCCCTTGTAGCGGACCTCGGTATAGAAGTGCGCGTCCGGCGTGCGCGTCATGGGGATGTTCGAACCCCACACCATGAGGTAGGTGGAGTTGTACCAGTCGGCCGATTCGGGCACGTCGGTCTGCTCACCCCACACTTGCGGGCTGGCCGGCGGCAGATCGCAGTACCAGTCGTAGAACGACAAGGGCACGCCGCCGATGAGCCCCAGGTAGCGCGCACCGGCGGCATAGCTGACCATGCTCATGGCCGGGATCGGCGAGAAACCGGCCACGCGGTCGGGGCCGTACTGCTTGATGGTGTAGGCGTTGGCGGCGGCGATCAGTTCGGTCGCCTCGGGCCAGTCGGTGCGCACGAAACCGCCCTGCCCGCGCACCTGCTTGTATGAATCGGCCTTGGCCTTGTCCTCGACGATCGAGGCCCAGGCTTCGATCGGGCCGAGGGTCTTGCGCGCCTCGCGCCACAGGCTCGCCAGGCGGCCCCGGATCATCGGGTGCTTGACGCGCTGCGCCGAGTACACGTACCACGAATACGAAGCGCCACGCGCGCAACCGCGCGGCTCGTGGTTGGGCAGATCGGGGCGCGTGCGCGGGTAGTCGACCTGCTGCAGCTCCCAGGTGATCAGACCGTTCTTGACATAGATGCGCCAGGAACACGAACCGGTGCAATTGACGCCGTGGGTCGAACGCACCTCCTTGTCGTGCGCCCAGCGGTTGCGGTAGCCGTTTTCCCATTTGCGGTCTTCGTTGACCACGGCGCCATGGCCGTCGGCAAAGGTCTCACGCGTGCGGGAGAGGAATTTCAGGCGATCGAGAAAGTGACTCATGCGCGGAACATCCTTGAACGAACTGCGGGCGTAGAGCGCCCCAGCGATAACTGCATGCTATCGAGGCGAGGCAGCGGGCAACATTCGCCAATCGGGGCCCGCCCGGCCGCGAGACGGCCTAGGCGGGACTAGTCCTTTCGGACGATGGCGCGACCCGCGCCGATGAGAATCAGCAGGGCATGCGGGCGCCCTGGCTGGCGTAGCGCACCCAGCACAGGAAGACGCAGCTGATGTAGAAGGCGAGCAGGATGTAGAGGGCAATCTCGGCCTGGCCGTAGGCTTTCATCGACCAGCCGAAGAGCTGCGGAATCAGGAAACCGCCGTAGGCACCGATGGCACTGATGAAGCCGGCCGCCGCAGCCGATTGGCGCACCCCGTCAGCCGCGGCCGATTCGACCGCGCGCCCCTGCTGGCGCGCTTCGCGCTGCGCACAGGCGATGAAGATCGTCGGGATCATGCGGTAGGTCGAACCGTTGCCGACGCCCGCCAGCAGGAACAGCGCCATGAAAGAGCTGAAGAAGCCGGCGAAGTTGCCCGCGCCGCGTGCGCTGGGCAGGCAGCTGAGCGCGCTGAGCATGGCCACGATCATCAGCACGAACACCCAGAAGGTGACGCGCGCACCGCCCACCTTGTCCGACACCCACCCCCCGACGGGACGGATCAGCGCACCGATCAACGGGCCGATGAACACGAAGGCGGTGACGTCGACGCTCGGGAACTGCGTCTTGGATAGCAGCGCAAAGGCCGACGAGTAACCGATGAAGCTGCCGAAGGTACCCAGGTACAGCCAGCACATCAGCCAATTGTCGGGGCGGCGGAAGATCACTGCCTGCTCGGCGATGGACGACTTGGCGTCGGCCAGGTCGTTCATGCCGAACCAGGCGGCAATGCTCGACACGATGATGAAAGGCACCCAGATGAAGCCGGCGTTCTGCAGCCAGATCTGATGCGTGACGCCGTCCTGCACGTAAGTGCTCGGCTCACCGCCCAGCGCACCGAATACGCCGGCGCTGATGGCCAGCGGCATGACGAACTGCGCCACCGACACCCCAAGGTTGCCGAGGCCGGCGTTCATGCCGTTGGCGGCGCCCTTCTGGCGCTTGGGGAAGAAGTACGCGATGTTGGCCATCGAGCTGGCGAAGTTGCCGCTGCCCAGGCCGGTGACGAGGGCGATGCACAGCATGGTCGGATACGAGGTGGTGGGGTCCTGCACGGCGTAGCCGAGCCAGATGGCGGGGATCAGCAGCGATGCGGTCGACAGCGTGGTCCATGTGCGCCCACCGAACATGGCGGGCATGAAGCTGTAGAAGATGCGCAGGGTGGCGCCGGACAGCATGGGCAGGGCCGTCAGCAGGAAGAGTTGATCCTTGCTGTACGAAAAGCCGATCAGCGGCATCTTGAGCACCACGATGCTCCACATCACCGAGATCGAAAATGCCAGCAGCAGGCAGGGGATGGAGATCCACAGGTTGCGGCGCGCGACACTGGCGCCGGTGGTGCGCCAGAATTCGGCGTCTTCCGGGTCCCAGTGTGTGATGGGGGCCCGCGGGTTGAGGGTTGAAGTGGTCATGGCAAACACCCGTTTGGAGTTAAGCGTCTGCGATCAGACTATCGGCCCTGCCCGGTGCGCCCAATTCGCCGGAAGGGGATCGGCGGCCTTGCTGAAGGAGGAGCGTGCCCTGGTCGGGCGGTGGGGGTGGGGTAGTTCTTTTGGTTGAGAGGGGGAACCCTATTTTTTCGCCTTGGGCGTGGGCGGGGGCTTGGTTGCCCGGCTTTTGGGCTGCTTGGATGTGTGTTGTTCTTGATGCGGCGGTCTTGATGTGGCGTTCTTGCTGGCGTGCGTTGGCCGGGTCTCGCCCCGGCGGGCGGGTTACTTTCTTGTGTCATCAAGAAGGCTAACTCTTGCTGCCTTGGGTCGTTGTTGTTCGTGGGCGTTTGTTTTTGCTGGCGTGCGTTGGCCGGGTCTCGCCCCGGCGGGCGAGTTACTT
>JASGFB010000127.1:0-11440 GCA_047605765.1 Rhodocyclaceae bacterium | reverse complement strand
TTTCTTGTCGATACAAGAAAGTAACTCGCCCGCCGGGGCGAGACCCGGCCAACGAGCATCAGCAAAAACAAAACCCCACGAACATCCACGATCCAAAGCAGCACAGACGCCAGGCGACCAAGCCCCCGGCCAACGCACGCCAGCAAGAACCCCACATCAAGAACAACAACGCCCCTACCAGCAAGGGCCAGGCGCCCTCAGCCGCCCACCCCCTCCATCTCCAATCCCCCCTCCTCCGCCTCCTCCTGCTGCTGCAAAGCCCACATCTGCGCATACCCCCCGCTAAGCGCCAGCAACTGCGCATGCGTACCGCGCTCAATAATGCGGCCCGCCTCCATCACCACGATCTCATCGGCATTCATCACCGTCGACAAGCGGTGCGCGATGATCAGCGCCGTCCGCCCCACGGCCGCGGCTTCGAGTTGCGCCTGGATGGCCTTCTCGGTGCGCGAATCGAGCGCCGAGGTCGCCTCGTCGAAAATCAGCACCGCCGGATTCTTCAGCAGCGCACGCGCGATGGCGACGCGCTGCTTCTCGCCACCGGACAACTTCAACCCGCGCTCACCGACGCGCGTCTCATAACCATCCGGCAACTGCGCCACGAACTCATGCAACTGTGCAGCGCGCGCGGCGGCCAGCACCTCGTGCTCATCGGCATCGGGACGGCCGTAACGGATGTTGTAGTACAGCGTGTCGTTGAACAGTACCGTGTCCTGCGGCACGATGCCGATGGCACGCCGCAGGCTGTCCTGGCTCAACGCGCGCAGGTCCACACCGTTGAGCGAAATGCCACCGGCGGTGACGTCATAGAAACGGAACAAAAGCCGGGCCAGGGTCGACTTGCCGGCGCCCGAATGCCCGACCACCGCCAGCGTAGTGCCCGGTGCGATGGTAAAGCTCACGTCCTCCAGCACCGGCCGGCGCTTGTCGTAGGCAAAGCCGACATGATCGAAGCGCAGCGTAACGGGCCCCGGCGGCACGGTGCGGGCGTCGGGGGCGTCCTCCACTTCGCGTTGGGTGCCGAGCAGGCCGAACATGCGTTCGATGTCGATCAGCGCCTGGCGGATCTCGCGGTAGATCACCCCGAGGAAATTGAGCGGCACGTACAACTGCACCAGAAAGGCATTCACCAGCACGATGTCGCCCAGGGTCATCTCGCCACTGGCCACCCCGCTGGCGGCGCGCCACATCATGGCGGTGATGCCGCAAGCGATGATCAAGGCCTGTCCGGTGTTGAGCGCCGACAGCGAATACTGGTTGCGCACCTGGGCGTCGATGTAGGCGCGCATCCGTTCGTCATAGCGCTGGCGCTCGAAGGCCTCGTTGTTGAAGTACTTCACCGTCTCGTAGTTGAGCAGGCTGTCGATGGCGCGCGCATTGGCCGCCGAGTCCAGCTCGTTGGCCTCGCGCCGCAAGGTACTGCGCCAATTGGTGACGACGACGGTGAACGTGATGTAGGCCGCCAGCGTGACGAGGGTGATCAGCGCGAACACCGGCGCGTAGTTGCGCAGCAGCACGCCCAGCACCAGGGCGATTTCGACCAGCGTCGGCAGGATGCTGTAGATGGCGAAGCTGATCAGCGAGCTGATCGAGCGCGTACCGCGTTCGATGTCGCGCGACAGCCCGCCCGTCTGCCGCTCGAGGTGAAAGCGCAGACTCAGCGCATGCAGATGCTCGAACACCGCCAGTGCGATGCTGCGCACCGCTTGCTGAGTGACGCGTGCGAACAGGATTTCACGCAGCTCGGTGAACGCCGAGGTGGAAAAGCGCAGCACGCCATAGGCCAGCAGCAGCGTCGCCGGCACCACGATGAGCGCCTGCTCGCGCGTCATGGTCAACGTATCGACCACGTGCTTGAAAACGATGGGCACCGCCACATTGGCAACCTTGGCCGCCACCAGGGCACCGAAAGCCAGCAACACGCGGCCACGCCAGGCCCACACATAGGGCAGCAGGCTCCTGAGGGTGGCCCACACGTGGAGTTGGCCGGAAGCCGGGTTCGGCAAGGGGGAAGGAGCGTGTCTCATCGCTCGGATTCTACTGAAGCCCTGCCTCCCGCCGTGTACAGAAAACGAATATTCCGTGCATCATCATGAAACCATCCTGCCACCAGAGCGCCTCGCAGCGCCATCAATGAGGCATTTTCTTCACCCACACCACCCACTGTTCCGACGATGCCCACTGCACTTGCCGCACCGCAAGGCGCGTTGCGCGTACTGGTCGACACTGCGCGCCGGCCGAGGTACGTCTTGCTTTGAGGCCGGCAGCGTTCTGATACGGAGAAAACAAATATGAAATTGACCACGCGTTTGCTCGCCGAATGCCTCGGCACCTTCTGGCTGGTCCTGGGCGGCTGCGGCAGTGCCGTCCTCGCGGCGGGCTTCCCACAGCTGGGCATCGGCTTCGTCGGTGTCTCGCTGGCCTTCGGCCTGACGGTGCTGACCATGGCCTTCGCCATCGGCCACATCTCGGGCTGCCATCTGAACCCGGCCGTTACGGTAGGGCTGGCATGCGCCGGCCGTTTCCGCTGGCGCGAGGTGTTGCCCTACAGCGCGGTGCAAGTGGCCGGCGCCCTGCTGGCCGCCACCACCCTGGCCACCATCGCCGGCGGCAAGGAAGGCTTTGATCTGGTCGCCAGCGGCTTTGCCGCCAACGGTTACGGCGCCCATTCGCCGGGCGGCTACAGCATGACCGCCGCGCTGGTCGCCGAAGTGGTGCTCACCGCCGTGTTCCTGATGGTCATATTGGGCGCCACCGATGAACGTGCCCCGGCGGGCTTCGCCCCCATCGCCATCGGCCTGTGCCTGACGCTGATCCACCTGATCAGCATCCCCGTCACCAATACCTCGGTCAATCCGGCGCGTTCGACCGGCCAGGCCCTGTTCGTGCAGGGTTGGGCGCTCGACCAATTGTGGCTGTTCTGGATCGCGCCGCTGGCCGGCGCCATGATCGCGGGCGTCTTGCATCGCACGCTCTTCGCACGGCCCTGAATGGCCTGCGCGGCCTAGGTCAACAAGCCGTGCCGCGCATGCCAGTCGTGCAGTGATTCATGCGGCCACAGGCCATAGTGCCTGTGGCCTTTTCCCTTGGGCACGTCCACCCACGGCGCAGCGAAATCGAGCGCTGCCTCGATCACCTCCGGCGGCTTGGGCAGGGGCGTATCGATGGCCGAGGCATGCGGGTGGATCAGCTCGGGCCAGCGCGGATCCCACAGCCACAGCGCGCTGCCACATTTCAGGCAAAAGTGCCGCTCGGCCTTCGAGCGCGTCGGCCGCTTGCCCTCCTCGCGCATGACTGCGTGATAGATACCAACGCTTTTCTTGCCCCGCACCTTCATCGTGCGGGCGTCCGCCCCCAGGTTGATCGCATAGCCACCGCCCCCGGCCGTCTTGCGGCAGATCGAGCAGTGACAGTGCATAAAGGGATACGGCGCCTCGGCCTCGACGTCGAAACGCACGGCGCCACAATGGCAGGAACCTTCCAGATGCATGCTTCACCCTCCCGGTTCGAATCGGTTCAACGCCCTTCGGCAACCGGCGCGTCCACCAGGCCAGCCAGCGGATCTTCCTCGCCGGTCGCTGGCGACGCCGGTGAGGCGGTCGGCACGTAGCCGGCGCGCGCGGGGCTGCCGACCGGATCGGAGACCAGACCGGCATAGGTGTCTTCTTCACCGGTCGGCTCGGACGCCGTCAGCGCGTAGCCGGGGCCGGCCGCCTCCACTACGCGCGCGCCCGCCTGCACCGGAGCTTCAACCGCCGCACCACGCGTGCGCCGCCACACGCGCAGGATTTCAGCCACGCTCCAGGCCTGCGCGATGGTGCCGCGCGGCGTGTGCGGCGCTTCACCATCGAAGATCTCGCTGATGCTGCCGACACCGGCCTCGCCCAGATGCGCCGGGAATTTCGCCAACACCCGACGCGCGTCGACGCGCGTGGCCGGCGTGTCGCCCCGCACGCGCAGCACGGCGTCGACATAGGCGCCCAGCAGCCACGGCCATACGGTGCCCTGGTGATAGGCGCTGTCGCGCGTGCGCAAGTCACCGCTGTAGTGCCCCTGGTAGCGCACGTCGTGCGGCGACAGTGTGCGCAGGCCGTAAGGGGTGAGCAGATGACGGGTAACGATGTCCAGCACCGGCGCCCAGTGCACGTAATCGAGCACGCAGTGCGACAGCGACAGCGCGAAGATCTGGTTGGGTCGCACCGACGCGTCATTGCCGTCCGGCCCGTCGATGACGTCGTAGAGGCTGGCCGTTTCGGCGTTCCAGAAACGCGCGTTGAAGGATTCCTGCACGCGCTCGGCGTTGCTGCGGTAATAGCCGCCATCCACCCCCAGCATGTCGCCCCAGGTCGCCATGCATTGCAGGGCGTTGTACCAAAGCGCCTGGATCTCCACCGGCTTGCCGCGCCGCGGCGTAATGACGGCATCTTCAAACTTGGCATCCATCCAGGTCAGTTGATAGCCCTCGGCACCGGCCGCCAGCAAACCGTCGCGCGGGTCCGCGGCGATGCCGAAGTGCGTGCCGCGCAGGTGGTGGCCGATGATCGACTGCAGGATCGGATACAGCTCTTCGATCAGGCGCGGGTCATGGGTGTAGGCCAGGTAGCGGTCGATGGCATGGAAGTACCACAGCGTGGCATCGACCGTATGGTATTGCGCTTCGCGCGCGCCCTCGGGAAACAGGTTGGGCAGCAGGCCATCCTTGATGTAGTGCGAGAAGGTCCGCAGGATCGCGCGCGCCTCGCGATGGCGGCCGGTACACAGCGTCAGCCCTTCGAACGCGATCATGGTGTCGCGTCCCCAATCGTTGAACCAGTGATAGCCGGCGATGACCGAACGCGTCTCCGATCCGCTCGCCACCGCCAGCAGGGCCTCGTCGCGGCGGCTGCCGGGGGTCACGATGAACTGGTCGGCAGCCAGCGTCAGATGCTGGGCGAGCACGTCGTCCTCGGCGCGCGCCAGGCTCATCAGTTGGTGCTGGCGCGCCGACTCGGCCTCGAACAGGGCATCCGCCGGCACCGCCATGACGTCCCAGCTTTCGGTGCTGAACACCACCGCCGCGCTGCCCTCCGGCGTCACCGACAGATCGAAGTAGCCGGGGCTGTGCAAATGTTCCAGGTGGTCATAGCCGCGATCGCGCTCGGTGCTGTAGAGCACGTTGTAATCGATCTGCCGCTGCAGATGGAAAGGGCTGGCCGGTTGCGCCAGGATGCGCACCGTAATGCCCAATGCCGTACGCAGCTCCACGTTGTGGCCGACCAGATGCGGCACGAACGGCCAGGCATCGTCGCGCGGCACGTGGGCCGACAGCCGCCGCGCCGCGCCGAACACACGCACCCGAATCCTCACGCCCGGCCCTTCGAGCACGCGATAGCGCAGGTAACTGCTGTTTTGCCCCTGCGGCATGACGATGGATTTTTCGAGCACCGTTCCGTCGATGTCGAACACCCAGGTGGGGATCATGGTGGCGAGCTGGAACTCGCGCAGGTAAGTGGCGGCATCGTGGTTGGGGGGCGCCTCGGCGAACTCCGCGCCGCCCAGATTCACCGTGCGCTGCGAAGTCGTCACCAGTTCGTCCACGCGTGGCACGCACACGAAGCGCCCGGTCGGCTCGGTCAGATTGGGCACGAACAGGCCGTGGTAATGGCGGGTGGGGATCCCCAGCACCGACGCCGAGGCATAACCGCCCAGGCCGTTGGTAGCCAGCCATTCGCGCTCGCGCAGCGCATCCGGCTGCGCGCCGCGCGTCCAGTGAAGCGTGACGGGAGATGCCGCCATCGTATTGCCCCCCAAAAGTCTTGGTTGCGGCCGCGCCACGGCGCGCCGGACTACCTTGCCAGCATAGGACGCGCCCACGCCGAATGTTGTAGCCGAAAGGAGGACAGGCAGGGAAAACCACAAGAAAACGCCCCGTCGGCGGTAGCGGACGGGGCGCGGGGAATTGGTGCAAGGCCTATCGGACTCAGCCCTGCCGGAGTCATCCCTGGGGGATGGCGCGCACTTTACCGGCGCTTCGTTGCTGTTATGTGACGGCGTCGGCCAGTCGACCCGGCACCTGGAAGCGGTTGGCCAGGCGGTGCGCGCCAAAGGCCAGCGCCGCGCACAGCACGTAGTAGAGCGCCCCCACGAACAGGAAGATCTCGGTGGGGTGCACCATCACGCGATTGCTCACCTGGGCGGCCACGAAAGACAGCTCGCCCACACCGATGACATAGGCCAGCGAGGTGTCCTTGACGAGGCTGATCCACTGGTTGATGAACGACGGCGCCATCGCCGGCAAAGCCTGCGGCAGGATGATCCAGCGCAGCACCTGCCACGGCCGCATGCCCAGCGCACGGGCGGCCTGCCACTGGCCGGCGGGCAGGCTGTCGATGCCGGCGCGTACCGAATGGGCCAGGTAAGCCCCGCCGATGAGCGACAGCGCACACACCACCGTGCCCAGCGCCGGCGCATCGATGTGCAGCACGATCGGCAGCAGGAAATACGTCCAGAAGATCAGCATGATCACCGGAATGGCGCGGAAAAAACCCAGCCCCCACAGCAAAGCGCGATGCACGGCGCCACGGCTGATCGCCAGGGCCACGCCCAGCACCAGCCCGAGCGCGCTCGACAACAGCGCCGACAGCACGCTCAGGATCAAGGTCAGGGCGGCGCCCCCCAACGGCCCCTGCGGATACGGCCCCAGCAGTAGGTACGACAGGTTGTCGGTGATGACCGAAAAATCCATGGCGGCCTCCTAGTGCGGATACGCCGTGCGGCGCCGCAATGCCTGCCCAGCCCATTCCATCAGCAGGATGAGGACGACGTAGAGCAGCGTAGCCACGCCGAAGGCCTGGAAGGTCTTGAAGGTCTCGGTCTCGACCTGGCGTGAGGCGTACGACAGTTCGGCCAAGCCGATCGCCATGGTCATGGACGAATTCTTGACCGCGTTCATGTATTGCCCGATGACCGGCCCGAGCGCGATGCGCAGGGCCTGCGGCATGATCACCTGGCGCCACAACTGCGCGCGGCGAAAGCCCAGCGCCAGGGCCGCCTGGACCTGGCCGGCCGGCACCGCCTGCACGCCGGCGCGCAGCTCTTCGGCGACGAAGGCGGCGGTATACAGGGTCAGGCCGAAGAAGCCCGCCACATATTCGAAAGGCGGCCAGGCCAGCGTCAGGCCCACGGCCTGCCAGGCGCGCGGCGTATTCAGCCAGACCAGCCAGGATTCCGGCATCAGGGCAGCGGCGCCGAAATACCAGAAGAACAATTGCACCAGTAAAGGCGTGTTGCGGAACACGCTCAGATAGGTGCGGACCGGCGCAGCGGCGGCACGCCCGCCGGCCACCCGCAGCACGCACAGCACAAAGCCCAGCAGCGTCGCCGCCAGACACACGCACACGGCCAGCCACAAGGTGGTCAGGAAGCCATGCCACAACCAGCCCAGGTACTTGGGCGCGAGAAGCTCATCGATCATTGCGAAACGGCACCGCCGCACTCATGGCGCGGCGGCGATCGGAATAAAGGGAGAGGACGCGCGCCGCGCGGGCGCGCAGGGTGGCGCCTCAGCGCTTGTCGCCGATCTTGTAGATGCGCTTGAGCGGCGTGCGGGTGTTGGGGCCAAACCACTTGTCATAGATGGCCTGTGCCTGGCCGGAGGATTCCAGCTCGCGCAGCGTGGTGTTCACGAATTCGGTCAGGCGCGTCTCGCCCTTCGGAATACCCACGCCGATGAGATCGTCCGACACCGAGAACGGCGGAATCTCATACTTGTCCTTGTCCGGCACATTGGCCAGCAGGCCGATCAGCTTGGGGCCGTCCTGGGTGATAGCCTGCACGTTGCCGTTGCGCAGCGCGGTGAAGGCAAAAGGCGTGTCGTCATAGGCCACCAGCGTGGCGCCGGGGAATTTCTCGCGCAGCACGATTTCGTTGGTGGTGCCCTTGTCGACGCCGACGCGCAGCTTGTTGAGCTGGTCGGGCGAACTGAGCACGCCCTTCTTGGCGATGAACTGCTGGCCCGAAGCGAAATACGGGATGCTGAAGTTGACCTGCTTGGCGCGCTCTTCGGTAATGGTGAAGTTGGCCAGCACGAGGTCAACCTTGTTGGCGGTCAGCAGCGGAATGCGATTGGCCGGATTGGTCGGCACCAGTTCCAGCTTGACGCCCAGCTTGGTGGCCAGCGCCTTACCGTAGTCGACGTCGAGGCCATCGATCTTCTTGCTCTGCGGATCGATGAAGCCGAAAGGCGGGTTGCTGTCAAAGGCGGCCACGCGCAGCACGCCATTGTGCTTGATGTCGTCGAGGCGATCGGCGTGGGCCACGCCGGCGGCCAACAGGGCCAGGGCGGCAAGGGCCGCAAAGCGAATTTTCATGGTGCTCATCCTTGTTTTCTTATCGAGTGATCAGGGATGAGGCGGCGGACTACGGCAGCGCGGGCCGCCTCATGTGTGGGGCCATCGTAGCGGCGCGCGTCATGCCGGCTAAATACTGTTTTCTTCCATGCTTATTCGTTGCAACGCCCCGCCCACGCATCGCCGCTTGATTCATTCGTCATGCACTCGACGCGCCGCCCCGGACTATTTGACGCGCATCAATAGTCGTCACGACCTTCTCACTCGCCGCCCAGGCGGCCTGTGCGCTGCAATGCTTCTTACGCGAAAAACGTATAAGCAAATCACCAAAGCTTGGTTAGCCGACTACGGGGGCGCTTCTACACTCGCTGCACTACTTTTTTGGATGTCGCGGGCGGATCCGCGATGTGCTTCGCATGATCAGGCTGCAACACATATCTCAGGTATTCAGGAACCCGTCCGGTGGCAACGTGCAGGCGTTGCACGACGTGAGCCTGGACATCGACCGAGGCGAGATCTTCGGCATCATCGGCCGCAGCGGCGCCGGCAAGAGCACGCTGGTGCGCACGCTCAACCTGCTCAACCGCCCGACGACGGGGCAGGTGTTCATCGACGGGCAGGAACTGACCGCCCTCGACGACGATGCGCTGCGCGCAGCACGCCGCCGCATCGGCATGATCTTTCAGCACTTCAACCTGCTGTCGTCGCGCACGGTATTCGACAACGTGGCCCTGCCGCTGGAACTGGCCGGCCAGTCGCCGGCCGACAGCCGCCGCGAGGTCGAACCGCTGCTCGAACTGGTGGGCCTGCGGACGCTCGCCCAGCGCTACCCGCATCAATTGAGCGGCGGGCAAAAGCAGCGCGTCGGTATCGCACGCGCGCTGGCCAGCCGGCCGCAGGTGCTGCTGTCGGACGAAGCCACCTCGGCGCTCGACCCCGAGACCACCCGTTCGATTCTCGAACTGCTCCGCCGCATCAACCGCGAGCTGGGCCTGACGGTGGTCCTGATCACGCACGAGATGCAAGTGATCAAGCAGATCTGCGCACGCGTGGCGGTGATGGATGCCGGCCGCGTCATCGAGAGCGGCCCGGTGCTGGACATCTTCCGCACACCGCAGCACGACATCACGCGTGCGCTCATCGGCGACGTCATCGCCCACCAACTGCCGCCCAGTGTCATCGAACGCGTGCGCGGGCGCCTGGCGGGGCGGGGCGGACAGGGCCACGACCACCTGCTGCGCCTGGCTTTCGTCGGCGACGAAGTGGATCAGCCCGTGCTGTCGCAGGCGGTGCGCAAGTTCGGCGTGGACTTCAGCATCCTCCACGGCCAGGTCGACGAAATCCAGGGCCAGGCCTTCGGCTCACTGACCATCCTGGCACAAGCCGCCGAAGACACCCTCGCCCACGCGCTCGACTTTCTGCGCGCCCACAGCATCACCGTCGAAAGGCTCGACCATGTCATCTGAATTGCTGGCCCTGTTCTGGTCGTCCTTCCTCGAAACCCTGGCCATGGTCGGCGCCGCCGGGCTGGCCGGCGGCATCGTCGGCATTCCGCTGGGCATCGCGCTGCACGTCACCGAAGCGCAGGGCATCCTGCCGCGCCCCGCCGCCAATCGCGTGCTCGGCCTGGTGGTCAACGCCGTGCGCTCGGTGCCTTTCATCATCCTGCTGGTGGCCGTGATCCCGTTTACGCGCTTCGTGGTCGGCTCGTCGATCGGCACCGCCGCCGCCATCGTGCCGCTGACCATCGCCGCCGCCCCCTTCATCGCGCGCCTGGTCGAGACGGCCCTGCGCGAAGTTGACACCGGTCTGGTCGAAGCGGCGCAATCGATGGGCGCTACCAATGCCCAGATCGTGCGCAAGATCCTGCTGCCCGAGGCCCTGCCGGGCATCGTCGCCGGGCTGACGATTTCGCTGGTGAGCCTGGTCGGCTACTCGGCGATGGCCGGCGCCATCGGCGGCGGCGGCCTGGGCGACCTGGGCATCCGCTATGGCTATCAACGCTTCCTGCCGGAAGTGATGGCCCTGGTGGTGCTGGTGCTGATCGTCTTCGTTCAGGTGGTGCAGTACCTGGGCGACCAGCTGGTGCGCCGCGTCTCGCACCGATGACACACGGGGCGCACGCGCCCACCGATTCGATTTGCCGTACCGACCCACCTATCACTATCCGCTTCAGGGAGAACATCATGCATTTTGGCCGCACCCTCGGCGCCGTCGCCGGCGCCCTCCTCGTCACCGCCGCCGGCAGTGCGCTGGCGCAGGACAAACCCATCCGCGTGGGCGTCACCGCCGGCCCGCACGCGCAAGTGTTCGAAGTGGTCAAGAAGGTCGCCGCGCGCGACGGACTGAACGTCCAGGTCATCGAATTCTCCGACTACGTGCAGCCCAATGCGGCGCTGGCGGCGGGCGACCTGGACGCCAACAGCTACCAGCATCTGCCCTATCTGCAGCAGCAGGTGAAGGATCGCGGCTACAAGTTCGTGTCCGTGGGCTACACGGTGACGTTCCCGATGGGCATCTATTCCAAGAAGGTGAAGTCGCTGGCCGACCTCAAGGAAGGTGCCCGCATCGGCGTACCCAACGACCCCACCAACGGCGGCCGCGCCCTGCTGCTCCTGCAAAGCAAGGGCCTGCTCAAGCTCAAGGCGGACGCCGGCCTCAAGGCCACGCCGCTGGACATCGCCGACAATCCCCGGAAGCTGAAAATTGTCGAACTGGACGCCGCCCAATTGCCGCGCGCGCTGGGTGACCTCGAAGCGGCTGCCATCAACGGCAACTTCGCCGAGAGCGCCGGCCTCGATCCGAAGCGCGACGGTATCTCGGTGGAAGGCCCGACCGGCCCTTACGCCAACGTCATCGCGGTGCGCGAGGCCGACAAGGACAAGCCGTGGGTCGGCAAGCTGCTCAAGGCCTATCACTCGGCCGAGGTGAAGCAATTCATCCAGACCACCTTCAAGGACTCGGTCATCGCGGCCTGGTAAGCGCAACGACATGGAAACCCGCGTGACCGAAGACGGCATCCGCGCCCTGCTGGCGGCACTCGGCGAAGCCGTGGTGACGCCGCTGACGGCGGACGCCACGGCCCCCACCGACTGGAGCGGCGCGCCGTCGGC
>JASGFB010000126.1:0-11530 GCA_047605765.1 Rhodocyclaceae bacterium | reverse complement strand
CGCCCTTCGGTCAGCGTGCCCGTCTTGTCGACCACCAGCGCCCGCAGCGAGCGCGCCCGCTCCATGACGCCTGCATTGCGGATGAGAATGCCGTGGCGGGCCGCCACGCCGGTGCCCACCATCAACGCGGTCGGCGTTGCCAGGCCGAGCGCACACGGGCATGCGATGACCAGCACGGCCACCGCGCTGACCAGCGCGCTGGCGAACAGGCCTGTGAGCCACCATGTGAGCGCCCAGGTGAGCAAGGCGATGAGGGTGACGGTGGGCACAAAGACGCTGGCCACCCGATCGGCCAGCCGCTGTACGGGCGCCTTCGACCCCTGTGCCGTATCGACCATGCGGATGATCTGCGCCAGCAGGGTGTGGGCGCCGACGGCGGTCGCGCGCACGCGCAGCAGGCCGTACTGGTTCATGCTGGCGGCCCGTACGACATGGCCCGCCTCCTTGCTGACCGGCAGGCTTTCCCCCGACAGCATCGACTCATCGACGGCCGAAGTGCCGGCCACTACTTCTCCGTCGGCCGGCACCGCCTGCCCCGCCGCGACCACGAACACGTCACCGACACGCAAGGCGGCGGCGTCGATCTCGACGATCCGGCCGTCACGCTCGACGTGCGCAGTCTTGGGGCGCAATTGCAGCAAAGCGCGGATGGCCGACCCGGTGCGGCGCTTGGCGCGCGCTTCCAGCAATCTGCCGATCAGAATCAGCGTGATGATGGTGGCGCTGGCTTCGAAGTACACGTGACCGTGCCAGCCGGCCAGCCAGACGGCCGTGCTGTAGAGGTAGGCCGTGCCGGTGCCCAGCACGACGAGGACATCCATGTTGGCGCTGCCGCCCCGCAGCGCGTTGCGGGCGGCACGGTAAAAATGGGCCCCGGCCCAGAACTGCACCGGGGTCGCCAGCGCCCATTGCAGCCACAGCGGCAACATCTCGCCGTGCAGCGAATGGGCGTCGGCCGGGCGCAGCATGGCGCCCATCTGGGCCAGCAAGGGCAAGGTCAACAGCAAGGCCAGCCCGGCACGCCGCCATTGGCGTCGCCAGGTGGCCGCTTCGGCGGCTTCGCGGGCCGCCAGCGCGGCGGCATCCAGTTCGACGCTCTCGGCGGCGGTGAAGCCGGCGCGTGTCACGACGGCAATCAGTTCGGCGGCGCCGAGCCGGTCCGGCGCATAGCTCACGTGCGCTTTGGCCGATGCGAAGTTGACGCTCGCCTCCACCCCGTCGAGCGCCGCCAGCGTTCTTTCGACCTGCTGTGCGCAGGCGGCGCAACTCATGCCGCCGATCTCCAGCGTGGTCGACTCGCGTGGCACGCTGAAGCCGGCCTGGCGAACGCGATCGCCCAGCACCGCACGGTCGACCTGGCTGCTGTCGTAGTCGACGTGCACACGTTCGCTGGCGAAGTTCACATTGGCGCGCACGCCGGGCAGCCGGTTGAGCGCGCGTTCGATGGTGGCTGCGCAGGCGGCGCAACTCATGCCACGCACGGGGAACGTAGTGGTCTTGACGAAAGTGGCCGCGCTCATGATTCACGCACCGTGCGGCTGGAACCGGGCGCGCCGCAGCAGCCGAGCGCGCGCGCCGCCACCGGCATGTCGGCCACGCTATCGTCACCGGCGCCCTGGATATTGGCCAGGATGGGGCAGCACTCGGGCTCGCCGCTGCCCGGGCAGGCGCCGACCAGCTTTTGTAGCGCGTCGCGCATGACGACCAGCGCGTCGATGCGCTCGGTGATCTCCTGCAATCGTTCGCTGGCGCGCTGCTTGATGTGCTCGACGCCGTGCTCGCGATCGGTGGAAAAACTCAGCAGCTCGCAGATCTCTTCGAGACTGAAACCGAGCGATTTGGCGCGGCGGATGAAGCGCACCCGCTCGATGGCCGCAGGGTCGTACTGACGGTATCCGGAGGCGCGCCGCGCCGTCGCCGGCAGTAGCCCCTGGCGTTCGTAGTGGCGGATGGTGTCGACCGGGACGCCCGCTTTTTCGGCCAGCTCACCGATCGTGAAAGTGCGTGTGGGTATCGAGTTCATGCCCAAAAATCTACGGGCGGACTCGGGTACCGGGTCAAGAAAGAAATTCTGAATTGGTTATCAGCGGCACCCCGTCGATGAACGCGACAAGACTCGCCTCGGTGGCATCACCCACCAGCGGATTGACGGCATGCCGGCACCCGCACGCAGCGTTTCCGCTGCGTGCGGGTTCAGCGCCGCGCCGAGTGCAACGACACCTCGCTCGCCATCAGCGACGACATCGCCATGCGACGCGCATATCAGGGGCCATCGGCGGCGGTGGCGACCGGTCGTGCCGGATCGCTGCTCCATTCGCTCCACGAGCCCGCGTAGAGTGCAGCGCCCGGCAGGCCGGCAACTTCCAGCGCCAACAGGTTATGGCACGCCGTCACGCCGGAGCCGCACTGCGCGATGAACGCCGACGGCGGAACGTCCCCCAGCAAGGCGGTGAATTCGCCATGCAGTCGCTCGGCCGACTTGAAGCGCCCGTCGGGCAGCAGGTTGTCCTTGAAGGGCCGGTTGATGGCGCCGGGAATATGGCCGGCGCGCGCATCGAGCGTCTCGTTGTCGCCACGAAAGCGGTCCGCTGCGCGCGCATCGATGACCAGCCGCCGGCGCGTGGAGAGGTTCTCCAGTACGTCGGCGCTGGTCACGGTGCCGACCAGCGACGCGCGTGGCGCCACCTGCCCTGGCGGGCGTGGCGCGGCGGCTTCTTGCGTCAGTGCGCCACCACGCAGGATCCACGCCGCCACACCGCCATCCAGCACCGCCACGGCAGCGTGGCCGATCCAGCGCAGCATCCACCACAGGCGGGCGGCGGCCATGCTGCCGTCGCCGCCGTCGTAGGTGATCACCTGCGTGCCGGGGCGCAGGCCGAGATGCCCCAGCACGGCGGCGAAGGCCTGGCGGTCGGGCAAGGGATGACGGCCGTTGCTGCCGGTCTTGCGGCCAGCCAGATCGTCGTCCAGATGCAGGAAGACCGCGCCCGGCAAGTGCCCCGCCGTATAGGCGGCACGGCCGGCGTGGGGGTCGGCCAGCGCGTGGCGCGTGTCGATCACCAGCCAGTCGGGATCATCGATGTGCGCCGCCAGCGCGCTGGCGGAAATGAGTGTGGTAAAGGGCATGGTCGGAAACCCGATGAAACGTGGAAATATCGATGAACGCAGCCGGCGCCGCGCCTACTTGGGGTTCTTGAACTTCTTGATCGCATCCACCATGGGATGCCCCTGGCGGATGTAGGCGCGCATGTTCTCTTCGGCCTCGATCAGCGCGATGGCGCGCGCATGCACGGCTTCGGCCTGCGCCGGTTGAACGACGACGACGCCGTCGGCATCGCCGATCACGATGTCGTCCTCGCGGATGTACACGCCGCCGCACACCACCGGTTCGCCCACGCTCACCGACACCATGCGGTTGAGCGAGCGGCGTGCGTTGATGGCTGCCGCGAACACCGGCAGCCCCAGGGCGGCGCACTCGTCCACATCGCGCAAAGCCCCGTCGGTGACCACGCCGGCGACCCCCAGGAGCGCGGCGCGCAGCCCCATGTTGCCGCCCCAGATCGAATTGTCATGCTCACCGCCGCTGGCCAGGACGATGATCTGGCCGGCACGCGCGCTGTCGATGGCGATCTGCACCCCCAGCGTCAGCGCCGGCGCGATGTCCGTCTGCGTGGCATTGGTCGGAATCGGCACGCGCCCCACCGTGTGGGCACGCCCGGCAATGCGCCGGCCCACGCGCGGCAACACCTGGCCATCCACATACGCGGTGGGCAGGCCGAGCAGATCGAGGGCATCGCAGATGACGGCGACGGGAACATCGCGCAGCAGATCGACCAGAGCATCCGGCGGGGCAACAGCTTCGTTCAGTGACGGCATGGGGTTTCCAATGACAGAGAGGGAATGGGAGATCAGCGCGGGCTGCCGGCGCCGCGCCGTTGAAGCGAATCGGCCAGATACGACAGCGCACCGCACAGCGTGCAATAGATGAGCATCATGACCAGCGACACCGCGATCACGTTATGGAAGGCCGTCGACAGGATCTGCCCGGTGCGCAGCAGTTCCTGGTAGCCGATGGCATATCCCAGCGCCGTGGCCTTGATGGTGCGCACCGATTCGGCCACCAGCGCCGGGCGCATATAGGCAAAGGCCTGCGGCAGCAGCACCAGGCGCACCGCCTGCGCACTGCTCATGCCGAGTGCGCGGGCCGCCTGCCATTGCCCCGGCGCGACAGCCTGCAGCCCGCCGCGCACGATTTCGGCATACAAGGCGCTGTGATAGAGCGTGACGGCCAGCACCAGCGGCCCCAGCGTCTGCCACTGGTCGAGCCCCAGCCAGGCACTCGCCGTCGGCCCCACGACGTTCGCCAGGGCCATGCCGGCCTGGCCGAAATCCTGCGCAAAGACCACATAGGCAAAGAGCAGGATCAGCAGCGAAGGGATGGCGCGGAACAGCTCGATCCAGCCACGCAGAAAGTGCCGCACCCAACGCGGCCCCTGCCTGTACAAGGCAGCCATCAGCACGCCGAGCGAGAACGACAGCACGGTGCACGCCAGCAGTGCGCGCACGGTGGCGGCCAGCCCCCTGCCGATCAACGTCCACACCGCCGGCTCGGCAAAAGGCGCCCAGAGTTCCGCGCGCAGTTGCCCGGTTCTGGCCAACGCGTAGACCGCCAGCCCGAGCGCCGCCGTCACCAGCAGACCGCAGGCCACGCTGATCGCCCGGATGCGTTTGCGCGCCGCCGGTGACGGCGCATCGAAATAGACGGATGGATTCATGCCGGCACCGCCAGACGCAGCTCGAAACGCCGCACCACGGTGGCCACGGCGAGATTGATCGCCACGTAGCCGGCGGCAATGCCGCAGAACACGACGAACACCGCACCGGGCTCTTCGATGGTCAGCCTGTGCAATTGGGCGGTGGCTTCCACCACGCCGAACGATCCGGCCAGGGACGTGGCCTTGGCCAGCGAAATCAGGTTGTTGCCCAGCGCCGGCACGGCGTTGCGGACGGCCTGCGGCAGCAGGATCTCGCGCAGCATCATGGCGCCGGACATCCCCAGCGAACGCGCCGCCTGCGATTGGCCCGGCGCAATGGCATTGAAGCCCGAGCGCAGGGATTCGCACACGTGCGCCGCTTCATACAGCGCCAGGGCGATGGTGGCGTAAGCGAAGAACGAAAAACGCAGGCCCAGTTGCGGCAGGCCGAAAGTGATGAAGAAAAACACCAGCACCACCGGCGTATTGCGCATGACCGACACGTAGCCCGCCGCGATGCGCCGCAGCGTGCCCACCGGCAGGCTGCGCGTGACGGCCAGGGTGGCGCCCAGGGTCAGGGCACACACCGCCGCGGCGGCGAACAGGGCCAGCGTGACCGAGAACGCCGTGGCGATTTCGCCGGCATGAGTGATGAGTATCGACATGGTGTGCCGCCCCTGGCCGCGCGCGGGCCGCTCCGTCAGCAGACGTCGCCGACTTGCGGCGGCTTCTGCGGCGACACGCCCAACGGCGCGAAATGCTTGTCCCACAGACGCTGCCACTCGCCGCTCTTGACCAGATCCTTGAGCACGCCGTTGGTAAAGCGGCAGAACTGTTCGTCGTCCTTTTTCAGGCCGACACCCCAGCCCTCGGTGCGCATGGCGGGCACGTCGGCGGGCACCAGGTCGGGGAACTGCTTGACGAAGCCCAGGTTGTTCAAGTCGTTGCCCATCTTGCCGTCGACCGTGCCGTTGACCACTTGCTGGGTGCACGCGCTGACGTCCTCAAAGGGCAGGAACACGCCGCCGTATTGCTGGATCACCGGCGCCGACGTGCCCGTTGGCGTGGTGCAGATGCGCTTGCCTTTGATGTCTTCGGGGCGCTTGTACTTGTGCTGGTTCTCGCTGCGAACGTACAGATACGCGCGCGCATCCACATACGGGCCGGCCTGCCCGACCAGGGCGCGCCGCTTGGGCGTGATCACATATGCGCCGATCAGAATATCGACCAGCCCCTGGTTGACGGCGTTCTCACGCGTGGCCGAGGGCACTTCGACGAAACGCACGCCGGCCGGTGCCAGCCCCAGCCGTGCACCGATGGCCCGCGCCACGTCGGCGTCGAAGCCTTCGACCGCCTGGGTGAGCGGATTCAGTTGCACGACGCCGGGCAGATCCTGGCGGGCGCCCACGGTCAGCAGCCCTTTTTTCTGGATGCGCGCCATGGCGCTGTCGGGAGGGAAAACCGGCTTGGCCGTCTGGGCCGACGCCGGCAGGGCGCACAGCAGGCCGAGTGCTGCGCACAGGGTGGCGAGGTGTGAAAGACGCATCGTTAAGCTCTATCTGATCAGGGTCGACAGCCGCACGCCGGGTGGCGTCGCAGCGATGAGCAGCCATGATAGAAAGGCCCCTTGTATGCGCGGAACGATTTATATCCGATAACAATATTCGAATTCCGTATTTCTACCGAACCGCCGGAACTGGCAGAGTCCACGCTCCACGCTCCGCTGACGCCACCGGCATGCGACGCCCGTACAACTTCAACATCGACGAGATCAGCGCCTTCGTGCACGCCGTGCGCCATCGCTCGGTATCCAAGGCATCCGCCGTGCTGGGCCTGCCGCAGCCGGCGGTGACGCGCCGCATCCAGGGGCTGGAAGAAGCCCTCGGCATCGCCCTGCTCGACCGCAACACGCGCCCGCCCGGGCTGACTCCGCAAGGGGCGCGCATCTACGAGCAGTGCACCCTGCTGCTGCGCGAAAGCGAAAAACTGGCGAGCCTGGCTACCACCGAAGCGAGCGCACCCGACACGTTCCGCATCGGCATGCCCCAATTGGCCGCCGAGGTGCTGGCGGTGCCGGTGCTGACGGCATTGCGCACGGCCGCCCCGGCCCTGTCCGCGCAGATATCGACGGGCTGGAGTCCCGATCTGGCAGACATGATCAGGGCGGGAGAACTCGACGCAGCCTTGATCATCGCGCCGCAATTACCGGCGTTGGGCGCCGGGGTGGAGGCGCAGGCCATCGGCCGCTTCGAACTGGTCGTCATCACCGCTCAGGAAGGGCCGGCGCTGTCGGCCAGCCCGACCCTGCGCGAACTGGCAAGCCGCCCCTGGATACTCAATCCGGATGGCTGCGGTTTTCGGCGCATGTTGCAACAGGCCTTTGCCGACGCCAACGAAGTGTTCAGCGTGGGGTCGGACAGCTTTGGCACGGCCTTGCAGCTCGAACTGGTGGCTGCCGGCGCCGGCAGCGGCTTCGTGCCGCGTCCGCTGGTCGAGGCCAGCGCCTGGCGCCAGCGGCTGCGCATTCTCGACGTGCCTGCCCTGTCCGCCACGGCGACGCTGTGGCGTGTCCAGCACACGTCCACGGCCCTGCCGGCCGGCACGCTGGAAGTGTTCCGGCGCGCCATCGACGACGCCTGGGCGCCGCTGGCCGATACCACGTCCTTCTCAGGCTCATCACGGACCCCTGCATGACGACGCTTCATCACGCCCAGCACGCGGCCATCGCACACCGCCTGCGCGAGGCTGCCGCACAGCATCGCCCGATCGATCCACCCTCCGCGCAGTTTCCGAACCTTGATCTCGACGATGCCATCGCCATACAGGCGCTGGAAATTCGCTGGCGCGAACAAGCCGGCCAACGCCGGGTCGGCCACAAGATCGGCCCATCGGTGGCCGCCCCGCGTGCCGGGCAGGACGCTCTGGCGTACGGCACCTTGTTCGATGTCATGGCCTACGGCGACGGCGAGCCGATCCCGCCGGCGAATTTGTTGCAGGCCCGCGCCGAAGCCCACATCGCCCTGGTGCTGGCGCACGACCTGGACCTTGCCCGGCCGACCTACGCCGACATCCTGCAAGCGCTGGCCTATGCCCTGCCGGCCATCGAGATCAGCGCCTCGCGCCTCGCGCAGCCGACCCTCGGCGCATGCGATGCCGTGGCCGACAACGGCGGTGCCGGCGCCTTCGTGCTGGGGGCCACGCCGACACCGCTAGCGGGGCTCGATCTGCGGCTGGCCGGCATGGTGCTGCAACGACGCGGGGAGCCGGTATCGACGGGGGCTGGCGCGGCATGCCAGGGGCATCCGTTCAACGCGCTGATCGGTCTGGCGCGCCTGCTGGCCGCCCACGGGCAGCCCCTGCGGCGCGGCCACATCGTGCTGTGCGGCGCGTTGGGGCCGGCCGTGCCGGCGCATGCCGGCGATGTCTTCGACGCGCACATCAACGGACTGGGCAGCGTGCGTGCCGCCCTCGACACCGACTTGCCACGGAACACGCCATGAGTACGTCCGAATCCTTCGCCCGCCTGCTCGACGAAGCCGCCGGGCACGCCACCGCCACGGCCCAGATCGACCCGCACGGCGCCCTGACGCTGGCCGACGCCTATGACATCCAGCGCCTGTCGATTGCCCGCCGCCTGAGTCGCGGCGAGCGCCGCGTCGGCGTCAAGATGGGCTTCACCAGCCGCGCCAAGATGCTGCAGATGGGCTTGTCGGACGTCATCTGGGGGCGCCTGACCGATGCCATGCACATTGCCGAGGACAGCCAGATCGACCTCGCGCGTTTCGTGCGCCCCCGTGTCGAACCGGAGCTGGCTTTTCTGTTGCGCAGCCCGCTCGAAGCCGACGCCACGCCGGCCCAGGCGCTGGCCGCCATCGAGGCCGTGGCGCCGGCACTGGAGATCATCGATTCGCGGTACCGCGACTTCACGTTCACCCTGCCCGAGGTGATCGCCGACAACGCGTCTTCCAGCGGCTTCGTCGTCGGCCCATGGCGGCGCGCCGGCGACGTCGACTACGCCAACCTGGGCCTGGTGCTGGCATTCGATGGCAGGCCGATCCACGTCGGCTCGACGGCGGCCCTGCTGGGGCACCCCCTGCGCGCCCTGATGGCGGCAGCGCGCCTGTCCGGCGCCAGCGGCGAGCCCTTGCAGGCCGGCTGGATCGTCATGGCCGGAGGTGCCACCGCCGCCGAATGGCTGCGGCCCGATTGCCATGTGACGGTCGACATGCAGACGCTCGGCAGCGCCGGTTTCAGGACGGCGCCACGCGCCTGAGGCCGGCCGGCCCTACGCCGCCGGCCACACCTCGTCCACCTGCAATGCATCGTCGCCGTCCTGCCATCGGAAGCGGATGAGGTCGGCACGCGCGCCCACTTCGAGCACGGCGTGCAGGCCCAGCAGCCGCGCCGGGTTGCGGGTGGCCATGGTCAGTGCCTGATGCAGCGGGATGCCGGCCATGCGGATGGCGCTGGCGACGTCCGCCGCCAGGGGCTTGGCGGCGCCGGCCAGATAGGGCGAATCCACCACCCCCAGGCGGCCCTGCGCGGTCAGCTCGACGCGGCCGCCGATGGGCGTGTCGTACACGCCCGGCGCCAATCCGCCGACGGCGGCCGTATCCGAAATCAATATCGCCCGCTCGATGCCCTTGGCGCGCAGCATCGCCTGGAAGGTGTCGGCCGGCAGGTGAAAACCGTCGGCGATGAAGCTGGCGGACAGGCGCGGGTCGGCCAGTTGCGTCCAGATGAAGTTGGGGTGGCGCGGCAGCATGGCGGCGGCGCCGTTGCCCAGGTGGGTGGACAGGCAGGCGCCGGCATCGACCACCGCCCGGATCTGTTCCGGCGTCGCATCGGTATGACCGATGGCGACGCGCGTGCCCTGGCCGGTGAGCGCCGCCGTGTACGCCGGGGCCTGATCGAAATGCGGCGACAGCGTGACCAGGTGCACCAGCCCCCCGCTGGCCGCCTGCCAGCGATTGAATTCGGCGATGTCGGGCGGGCGGATGTGTTCGCGCGGATGGGCGCCGCGCGGCCCGTCCTGCGGTGACAGGTGCGGGCCTTCGATGTGAACGCCGGGCACCATGCGCGCCACCAGCGGATCGGCCGCGCGCGCCTGCGCGATGGTGCGCAGGCCGTGCAGCAGGCTGTCTTCGGACGCCGTGATCAGGGTCGGCAGGAAGGTGGTCACGCCGGTGGCGCGCACCGCGCGGGCCAGCGCACCGATGCTTGCCGCGTCCACGTCCGCCGCGTTCACGTCATGGCCGGCATAGCCATTGACCTGGATGTCGACCAGACCGGGGCTCAACCAATGCGTCTCGTCGCGCGGCCCCGCCTCGATGCGCACGATGCGTTCGCGCTCGACCGTGACGGCCAGCGGCAGCCCGCTCGCCGGGTCGCGCCCGGTCAGGGTGGTGGCGGTCATGGCGCCGACTCCGCATCGAGGTACACCACGCAGTCGGCGTGCTTGCGCAGCGCGGTGGCCGGGCAATGCTCGCCGAGCGGTGCGGCCAGCATCCTGGCCACGGCGTCGCGCTTGGTGGCGCCCGGCACCACGCAGAACAGGCGCTCGGCGTCGAGCAGGCGCGGGATGGTCAGCGTCACGGCGTGCGTCGGCACGTCGGCAAAGCGCGCAAAGCAGGCGTCGTCGACCTGTTGCTGGCGGCAGATGTCGTCCAGTTCCACGATCTTGACGGCGGCCGCGTCGGCAAAGTCGGCCACCGGCGGATCGTTGAACGCCAGGTGCCCGTTGACGCCGATGCCCAGGCATACCGCATCGATGGGCGCGGCGGCCAGGCGGTCGGCATAGGCGGCCACGCAGGCGGCCGGGTCCGGCTCGGGGTCGATGACGTTGACCGCGCCGAAGGGCAGCCTGCCGAACACGTGCTGTGTCAGCCATGCGCCGAAGCGCTGCGGAGCGCCGGCCGGCAGGCCGATGTATTCATCCATGTGGAAGGCGGTGACGCGCCGCCAGTCGATGCCCGGTTCGCGCACCAGGGCGTCGAGCATTTCCTGCTGGCTGGGCGCGGCGGCGAAGACCAGGCGCACGCCCGCCTGTTGCGTCAGCTTGTGGCGGACGAAGGCGGCGACGTCGTGGGCGGCGTCCTGACCCATGGCGAGGCGCGACGCGTAGCGGCGGATCTCCATGCGGCCTGCAAAGGTGGGTCTGCTTGTCATGATGTGATCAGTTCTTTATTGAGTAATTCGGTGAGCAGCAACAGGGCCCGCGCAACGTGGAACGGGTCCTTCACCGGCAGCGCCACGGTGGCCTCCAGCGGGGTGCCGTCGCGGCGGCGGGTCTGGATCCATTCCTGCCCGGCGCCGGCCGGAAAGGTGCGCAGGGTGTAGCGATGCAGCCGATCGTGCCAGGCCAGCAGATCGGGGCGGCCGGCCTTGATCCCCAGCATCAGGGTCGTGTACAGCGCTTCGGCATGCACCCACCATAGCTTGGTGTCCCAGGTGTCGACCACCATCTGCTCGTAGCGGTCGTCGGTGCGCATGCCTTCCGGCGGCCCCCCGGCATGGTGGGTATAGCGGAACAGGCCGCCTTCTTGCGCGTCCCAGCCGATCTGGCAGGCATGGGCGGCGACGTCGGCCAGGGTGTCGCGCGAGAACAGCGGCGACCGGCCCCACAGATCGAGCGCGTCGGCCGCGTGGTGAATGAACCAGCACGCCTCCAGCACATGCCCCGGCGTGCGATGCAGGGACAGCATCGAGCCGGCGTCGCGCGCGTGCGCAAAGGCCATCTCGCGCACGTCGGCGCCGCTGCGGTGGGCGTCCTCGAT
>JASGFB010000125.1:0-11553 GCA_047605765.1 Rhodocyclaceae bacterium | reverse complement strand
CCCGTTGCCGTCGTGCGCAGCGAGCCGGATGCCTGCTGTGGCGGCTGCGCCTGCTCGGCGCCCGGCGCGCCCGCCAACCCGGCCGCCGATGCGCTCAGCGGCCAGGGTACCCGTACCGCGCTGCGCATCGCGCAGATGGACTGCCCGGTGGAGGAACAACTGCTGCGCGACGTGCTGGCGCCGCGCCGCGATGTGTATGGCATGTCCTTCGATCTGCTCGGCCGTGTGCTGACGATCGAACATGCCCCCCAGGCGCTCGATGCCATCATGGGTGACATCCGTTCGCTGGGCTTCACGCCCGAGGCGGCCGACAGCCCCCCCGCCGCGCCCGAGCCCGGCGGCTGGCGCAGCTACGCCACCATCGTCGTGGCCGGCGCGCTGGCCCTGGCTGCCGAGGCGGCCCACTGGCTGGCGGCGCCGCAATGGCTGTCAGCCTGCCTTGCGCTGGGCGCCGTGCTGGCCTGCGGCACCACCACCTATCGCAAGGGCTGGGTCGCCCTGCGCCATGGTGCCCTCAACATCAATGCGCTGATGAGCATCGCCGTCACCGGCGCGCTGCTCATCGGGCAATGGCCGGAAGCGGCCATGGTGATGGTGTTGTTCACCATCGCTGAACTGATCGAAGCCAAATCGCTCGATCGTGCGCGCCGTGCCATCGGCGATCTGGTCACGCTGGCGCCGGACACCGTCACCGTGCAGGGCGCCGACGGTCAATGGACGGACGTGCCGGCGGCCGGGGTCGCGGCGGGCAGCCTGCTACGCCTGCGGCCGGGCGAACGCGTGGCGCTGGACGGCCAGGTCGTCGCCGGCCGCTCGGCCGTCAACCAGGCGCCCATCACGGGCGAGAGCATGCCGGTGGACAAGGCGCCGGGTGATGCGCTGTTCGCCGGCACCATCAATACCGAAGGCAGCCTGGATTACCGCAGCACCGCCGTGGCCGCCGACAGCACCCTGGCGCGCATCGTTCGCGCCGTGGAGCAGGCCCAGGCGCAGCGCGCCGCCACGCAACGATTCGTCGATCGCTTCGCGCGCATCTATACCCCGGCCGTGGTGCTGCTGGCAGTTGCCGTGGCGGTGCTGCCGCCGCTGCTCAGCGGCGGTGCATGGCTGACCTGGGCATATCGCGCGCTGGTGCTGCTGGTGATCGCCTGCCCCTGTGCACTGGTCATCTCGACGCCGGTAAGCATCGTCAGCGCGCTGACGGCGGGTGCGCGGCGCGGCATCCTCATCAAAGGCGGCGCCTATCTGGAACAGGGCGCTTCGCTGCGCGCCGTGGCATTGGACAAGACCGGCACACTGACGCATGGCGTGCCGGTGCAGACTCACTTCGAAGCCTGGGGGGGCGCCGATGCGGCGTCCACGCAAACGCTCGCGGCCAGCCTCGCGGCGCATTCCGATCACCCCAGTTCGGTGGCGCTGGCGCGCCATGCCGCCGAGGCCGGGCTCGCCCTGAGCGAGGCCAGCGACGTCACTGCCCTGCCAGGGCGTGGCCTGCGTGGCAGCGTGGCGGGCATCGTCCATCACCTGGGCAATATGCGCTTAGTTGACGAGCTGGGCCGGGGCAGCGCCGCCTTGCACGAAACGGTTGCACATCTGCAGGCGGAGGGCGCGTCGGCCGTGATGCTGGTCGGCCCCGAGGGGGTGAGGGGTATCTTCACCGTCGCCGACAGCGTGCGGCCCGAGGCGGCCGAAGCCATCGCGCAGTTGCGGGCGCTGGGGGTGGCCACGCGCATCTTGAGTGGCGATGCGCAGGGCGCCGTGCGGGCCGTGGCGCAGGCCGCCGGCATCACCGATGCGCAGGGCGAACTGCTGCCGCAGGACAAGCTCGACGCTGTCGCCGCACTCGCCGGGCAGGGGGTGGTGGGCATGGTGGGGGACGGCATCAACGATGCGCCGGCGCTGGCTCGCGCCGACATCGGTTTTGCCATGGGCGCGGCCGGCACCGGCACCGCCATCGAGACCGCGGACGTGGCGCTGATGGATGACGATCTGCGCAAGTTGCCGGCCTTCGTCCGCCTGGCGCGCGCCACGCGCCGCGTGCTGGCTCAGAACATCGCCATGGCGCTGGGTATCAAGGTGGTGTTCCTGGCGCTCACCGTCGCCGGCCTGGGCACCATGTGGATGGCCGTCTTCGCCGACGTGGGCGCCAGCCTGATCGTGGTCGGCAACAGTCTGCGCCTGCTGCGCGCCTAAGGCAGCGGGGCCGGCGCCGACAGCGCATCGACACGCCAGGCATGCTGCCGCGCAGGATCGCGCCACAGGCGGAAGTGTCGCGCGCCGGGCCGTGGCGGTGCTTCGAACAGGCCGGCGATAGCCACCTCGTCGCTCACCGATACGCGCTTGTGCAGGCGCTGATAGATCAGGTTGCCGTTGATGTAGGGCGGCATGCCTTTGTCCGGTTCAAGGACATCTCCCTCGGCGACCTCTGCCAGCAGCCCGTCGTCCAGCGCCTGCGAAAACGACATCAGCGGCTCTTTGTACCAGGCGTCGATGGGTTCGGCGGTGCGCAGATTAACGGTCAGGTTGAACGCCGCATAAGCCGCCACCAGTGTGCCCAGCGCGCAGGCCCCCCAGGTAGGGCGCACGCCGGCGCGCATGACCAGCGCCAGCATCAGGGCGACGCCGAACTGCTGGTAGTACACCGGTAGATGCGCCAGCCCCCAGTCCAACTCTGCCTGGTAGCGCGCCGACAACGCGATGAGGGCCGGCGGCCCCAGCGCCAACACGGTGGCGACCAGCGCGGGCGCAGCCCAGGCATCGGGTCGGCCGCGCTCGTGGCGGCGGGCGCCACGGCCAATCGCCAGCATCGCCACCAGGACGGCCAGCGCGGCGGCCCACGCCAGCGGCGTGACGCGGGTGGTCGCCCACAAGGCTTCCGGCGGTAGCCCCTTGATGGCGAACAGCCCGTAGTAACTGCCCGGCAATGCGGCCACGGCCTGCACCGCATAGGTCAGCGGCACGGCGCTCAACTGGCCGATGGCCGTGCCGGGATAGGGGGTGGTGGTGTGCGATTTGACGTAGGCCGTCGCCGCAAGAAAGGCGATGCACGGCGCCATGAGCACCAGCAGGTTGCGCAGTTTATGGGGGTGAGGGGCCGCCAGGATGGCGATGACCGCCAGCGGAAAGAACACCAGGTTGATCTCATAGCCGAGCAGTGAAATACCCACGATCAGCGTTGCCGCCACCAGATGCAGCGTTTTTCCGCTGGCATACCACTTGGCGATGAAAATCAGCCCGCCGGTCAGCAGGATCCCGAGCACCTGGCTGAACGTCGCGAAGGCGGCCACCGGATCGTTGGCGCCACGCATCTGGAACAGCATCGGCAGGATCAATGCGAACAGGGCGCAGGCGGTCCACGACACGCGCAGCAGACGCATCAGGTAGACGAAGCAGCCGATATGCAGGGCCACGAACGCCAGATTGACCAGGCGCACCGCGAGCATGTCGTGCACCACATAGAAGAAGCTATAGATCCATGGCCAGGCCACCAGCAACCGCCCGGCCTGAGTCACCCAGTTATGGGTGATGCGGGCGGTGAATGCCCACAGGGTGGTGTCGAAGCGATGCACCATGCCCCATATCTGGCTGTTGTAGGCATCGTCGGCCCACAGGCCATTGTTGATGTAGGGCCACAGGACCAGTCCGCTGGCAAGCAGGATGACGCTGGTCGTCAGGGCTGCCCATCTCGTATGCGCCGGAATCACCACGATAATGTCATGACGATGAGGAGACCCTCGCATCGTACATGATCGGATGGCCGCGCCCAGGCGGGCCATCCGGGCCATTGGCTCATTCCAGCTTTTTGAGGTATTCCTTGGTGAAGTAGTGATCCGGCAGATCACGCAGCTTCATGGCGTCATATTCGAGGGTCGATACCTCGCCCGGCTTGAGCGCGTCCTGCATCACCAGGCGGGTCGGCCGCACCTTGCCGCCCAGGGTCTTGAAGCTTTCGTAGGCGCAGGTCTTGAGCAGGCGGTTGGAGAGCGAATAGAACTCGGCCTTGTGGGGATAGCCGTTGGACTCCTTCACCCAGTACATCACGCGGGCATAGGTGACGCCGCGATCCACGGCGGTGAGTTCCAGCACCTGGTAGGTTTCGCCGTTGATGGTGTCGGTCCGCAGCAACTTGGGGTTATAGTCGCCCGCGAAGTTGGCCCGTGCCAGATCGCCGTAGGCTACTTCACCGGTCATGCGCTGGGAGGCCGACAGGCGCACCGGTTGCGATACGTTGGGCATGAACAGCCACAGGTCGCGCGCCTTCATGAGCAGCGTCTGGCCGCGCTCCGACGCCGGCTCGGTGGTCATGACGATGGTATTGTCGTTACCCTTGGAGAGCACGCGGTACTTGCGGACCTCGTCCGCCTGCCCGGGGGCGCGCGAGGTAATGGCGATGTCGACCTGGAAGCCTTCGGCGGGGAAGCGCACGCGGTCGGCCCGTTCGACGACCGTCCGTGCCATATCTGGCTCTTGGGCCAGAGCCGCCGATGCTACACTCGCCGCGGCGATGGCACAGATCAGCGTCAGTTTGCGCAGCGCAAGAAGAGGGTGCATGGCAGTCTCCGGCTGTTCTCTGGGGGCTGTCAGCATGATCCAGCGGACCGTGACTTGGCAAGGGAGAACGCCGCGATGGGCGTCGTGGTGCAGGTCGACAACGTCAGCAAGGCCTATGAACTGGGCGGCCAGCGCTTTGAGGCCCTCAAGCATGTGAGCCTGTCCATCGAAGAAGGCGTGTTCCTGGCCATCGCCGGCCCGTCCGGCAGTGGCAAGACCTCGCTGCTCAACCTCATCGGCTGCATCGATACGCCCAGCACCGGGCGCATCCTCATCGACGGCGCCGACGTGGCCGGCAAGGACGCCAATGCCCTGGCCGATCTGCGCAACCGAACCATCGGGTTCATTTTTCAGACGTTCAACCTGCTGCCGGTGCTGACGGCGGCCGAGAACGTGGAATATCCGCTGTTGCGGCGGGCCGATCTGTCGGCCGGCGAACGGCGCGCGCGCGTCAAGCACTTCCTCGGCCTGGTGGGTTTGTCCAACTTTGCCGGGCGGCGACCCAACCAGCTTTCGGGCGGCCAGCGCCAGCGCGTGGCCATCGCCCGCGCCCTGGCCGTGCAGCCGCGCATCGTGCTGGCCGACGAACCGACCGCCAATCTCGATCGCAAGACGGGCGACGACATTCTCAAGCTGATGCGCTCGCTCAACAAACAACTGGGCACCACGTTCATCTTCTCGACCCATGACAAACGGGTGATGGCGATGGCCGACCGGCTGGTGCGCATCTCCGACGGCAAGGTTGCCTTGCTGGGCGTGCGCGTCGCCGAGCACTGGTCCTATGTCAAAGCCCGATGACCCTCTCGCGGAGACTCCTTCGATGGCACCCCGGCCCACGCGCCTCGTCCTTGCTCTGCTGGCCGCGCTGGCGTGCGGCGCCGGCCCGCTGGCCCATGCGCAGTCGCGCGATGCCTTGTTCGATGATGACGACGAAGCGGCCGCGCCCGCAGCGAGCCCAGGCGGTGGCATTCGCTTCTATGGCAGCACCGAGCTCGACGTGGCGCGCAGCATCGACGATCCCGAACACTGGTCGCACCTGCGCTGGCGCAATCTGGTGGGTGCCCAGGGCGGTGCGGCGGGCATCAAATGGAAACTGGGCGCGCGCATCGATCTGGATGGCGCCTACGCTGGCCGCAACGAGGACGTCTATCCGGCCGCCGTGCGCATGGATCAGAAGCTTGATGTGGAGCTGCGCGAGAACTACCTCGACGCTTCGGTCGGCGGCATCGAATGGCGGCTGGGCAAGCAGAACATCGTATGGGGGGAATTGGTCGGTCTGTTCGTGGCGGACGTGGTGTCGGCCCGCGATACACGCGATTTTCTACAGACCGAGCTGGACAACGTGCGGCGCACCCAGTGGGCCGTGCGGGCGGAGAAGTTCTCCGGTGACTGGCACGGCGAACTGGTGTGGATCCCGGTGCAGACCTACGACAACATCGGCAAGCCGGGCGCCGATTTCTACCCCTATCCGGCGCCGCCCACGCCTGGCTACGGCTATGCCTTCGCGCAGGAGCAGCGCCCTGAGCGCAACTTCGGCAATGGCAGCTTCGGCGGGCGCGTCGGCGTACTCAAGAACGGCTGGGACGTGGCCACCTTCGCTTACGCCAGCCGCGACGTCAACGCCACCTTCGAGCGCAGCCAGGTCGTCAGCGAAGGCATTCCGACGCTGTTGTACACCCCCGTCCACGATCGCATCACTCAGATCGGCGGCACCGCCAGCAAGGACTTCGGCGGCTGGGTCCTCAAGAGCGAGGCGGTGTGGACTACCGGTCGGCGCTTGACCGTCACGCGCCTGGACGATGGCGACGGCCTGAAGAAATCGCAGTCCTTCGACTGGGCGCTGGGGGCGGACGTCAATCCGCTCAACGCCCTGCGCGTGAATCTCCAGCTTTTCGGGCGCTCGCTGGCGAGCCATGACGCCAGCATGCTGGTCGACAAGCACGAGACCGGCGGCAGCGTAATGGGCACGTATGCCATTGCCAGCAACCTCGATGCGCAGATGCTGTGGGTGACCAGCTTCAACCGTTCCGAAGGGTGGCTGGCGCCGGTGGTCATCTGGCGCCTGACACCCAATACGCGGCTGCGCTTCGGCGCCGATTTCTTCTATGGCCCGCAGACCGGCGCCATCGGCCGCTATGACAGCAAGGACCGCGTGTACGGCGAGCTGCGCTATACCTACTGAGCGTCCGGCGGGCGTCCGGACGCTCGCGCGATTCACTCTCCCCAGTACAGGCGTGCCGGGTTGTCGACCAGCAGCTTGCGCTGCAAGGCCGCCGTCGGCGCAATGTGCGGAATGAAGTCGACCAGCAGGCCGTCGTCCGGCATGTGGTCCTTGAGGTTGGGGTGCGGCCAGTCGGTACCCCACAGCACGCGGTCGGGGAAGGTCTCGACCAGACGCCGCGCAAAGGGCACTACGTCGCGATAGGCATGGCGCTCGCCATCGCGCGCGCGCGGACCGTCGATGCTCAGCCGCTCGGGGCAGCTCACCTTGGACCACACGTTCGGATTTTCGCGCATGAAGCGCACGAACAGTTCGAACTCCGGCCCGTCCACCGGCTGCCTGACGTCCGGCCGGCCCATGTGGTCCACCACCACCACGGTCGGCAGGGCAACGAAGAAATCCCACAGTTCGGGCAAGTCCGCCGCTTCGAAATAGATCACCACGTGCCAACCCAGCGGTGCAATGCGTTGAGCGATCTCCATCAACTCGTCGCGCGGCGTGAAATCCACCAGCCGCTTGACGAAGTTGAAGCGCACGGCGCGTACGCCGGCCGCATCGAGTTCGCGCAGTTCGTTGTCGCTGACGTCGCGCCGCACCGTCGCCACACCGCGGGCACGATTGTCCGCATGCACCAGCGCATCGACCAGGGCGCGATTGTCGGCGCCGTGGCAGGTGGCCTGCACGATGACGTTACGCGAAAAGCCGAGGTGATCGCGCAGCGCAAAGAGTTGTTCGCGCGAGGCATCGCAAGGGGTGTACTTGCGCTCGGGCGCATAGGGGAATTGCGCGCCGGGTCCGAAGACATGGCAATGCGCGTCAACCGCGCCGGGCGGTAGTTTGAAGTGAGGTTTCGAAGGATCGGGATAGAACGGCAACCATCCCGGTGTCACTGAAAATTCCATTGTGATGAGCTCCTGCGTACCGGATTCGTGGGTATGCCGGCATGCGCCGTGTGGCGCTCCGGATGCGCATGCATTGTGTCGGCAGCCGCTCACCGCACCTAGGCGCCCTGCACTCTAGTAGCTATTACGAGTTGTTATGGCACCGGCCGCCGCTGTCGTTCATTGGATCAGCTCGCGCACGATGTGCTGCGCTTCGCACACCAGGGGCGTGGGGTGCTTGCTGGCCGAGGTTGCCATGCATAGCGTGCTGATCAGACGCGGTTCGACGATGGGGCTGGAGCTCAGTTGGGCCGGCGCCACGCTGGCGCCCACCGCGCGCCGGGGCAGCACGGCATAGCCGTGGCCGGCGCTCACCAGGTCGAGGATCGATTGGATGCTGGAGATCTCCAGCGCCACGTTCAGCTTGATGCCGGCGCGCACCGCATGGGTGTCGAGCAGGCGGCGGATGGTGTGGGAGCGTTCCGGCAACACCAGCGGGTAGCGCGCCAGATCGGCAAAGGGCACGACCTCGCGGGGGCGGCTGACGGCGATGGGGGCGACCAGGCAGATGGCCTCGTCGAGGATCGGCATGACCTCCAGGGCGGCGTGCGGCTCCGGATTGAAAAGCAGGCCGATGTCGACGCGGCCGGTGGCGATCCATTCGGTGAGGTGGGCCGACAGGCCTTCCACCACCGACAACTGCGCCTTGGGCAGCGAATGGCGGAAGCGTTGCACCAATGGCAGCGTCAGCATGCGTCCGAAACTGGGAGGCAGACCGATGGTGACGCGGCCGGCCGGCTCGTCGCGCGTGGCGGTGACGCCATCGCGGACTTCCGACATCAATTGCAGGATGGTCACGCTCTGTTCGAACAGGCGCTTGCCGGCCTCGGTCACCGCCACCCCGCGTCCATTGCGCGTCAGCAAGGTGATGCGCAGATCGGTCTCCAGCAGTCTGACCTGCCGCGACAACGCGGGCTGGGCCACGTTGAGCACCACGGCGGCCTTGCTGAAGCTGCCGTGTTCAGCCACGGCGACGAAATACTCAAGCTGTCTCAGATTCACGTAAGCGCTCTCCTGCCCCCGGCCCGGAGGCAATCGAGGGGATGTCTTGCATTGTGCCGCCAACCCGGTGCGCCGATGTGCCTGCAAGCCATACCAATATGCGATAGCTGATAGTGCGTGGCTCACCTTGGTGCCGAGCGGGGCGCGCCGCCAGAATCCGTTTTGCCCCCGCCCCATTGGGAGAGAGTGGAGCACATAACGAAAAGCAGTATCCAGTCAGTATGGAGACAAAGGAGGAGGTTATGTATCAAGGTCAAGCGGCCGCAGAGACGATTGTGAGTCCGCCGCAAAACAAGCGTGCGCGCTGGTACCGCCAACTGTGGTTCCACGTGCTCGCCGCGATGCTGCTCGGCGTCGTGCTCGGACATTGGTTTCCGGAAATCGGCGAGAAGATGCAGCCATTCGGCGATGCCTTCATCAAGGCTATCCGCATGCTCATCGCGCCGATCATCTTCTGCACGGTGATTCTGGGCATCGGTGGCATGGGCGACATGGCCAAGGTCGGCCGCGTGGCGATCAAGTCGCTGGTCTACTTCGAGGTGATGACGACCATCGCCCTGATCATCGGGTTGGTGGCGGTGAACTGGATGCAGCCGGGCGTCGGCATGAACGTCGACGTCAGCAGCATCAATGCCGGTGCGGTGTCGAAGGTGGTCAACCAGGCGCATCAGGCCGGCGACACTGTGCAGTTCCTGATGAACATCATCCCGAGCGCGGTGTTCGGGGCGCTGGCCGAAGGCAACGTGCTGCAGGTGCTGTTCATGTCGGTGATCTTCGGGTTCGCCCTGCTGGCCCTCGGCGATACCGGCAAGCCGCTGGTTCACCTCTTCGAGCTGGCATCCAAGGCCCTGTTCGGCGCCGTCGCCATCGTCATGTGGGCCGCGCCCATCGGCGCCTTCGGCGCGATTGCTTTCACCGTCGGCAAATACGGCATCGGCTCGCTGGCCACGCTGGGCAAGCTGTTGGGCGGCTTCTACGTGGTCTGCGTGTTCTTTACGGTGGTGGTGCTCGGTGCGGTGGCGCGTTACTGCGGCTTCAGCATCTTCAAGCTGATGCGTTACTTCCGCGAAGAACTGCTCATCTGCCTGGCAACGACCTCGTCGGAAGTGGTCCTGCCGCGTGCGCTCGACAAGCTCGAAAAGCTGGGCTGCAAGAAGAGCGTGGTGGGCCTGGTGATCCCCACGGGCTACTCGTTCAACCTCGACGGTACCTGTCTGTACTTGGCCTTTGCCGCCGTCTTCCTGGCCCAGGCCACCAACACGCCCTTGGACCTGACGCACCAGATCGGCCTGCTGCTGGTGTTGCTGCTTACCTCCAAGGGGGCGGCCGGTGTGTCGGGCGCAGCTTTCGTGGTGCTGGCGGCGACGCTGTCGACGGTCGGGACGATTCCGGTGACCAGCGTGGCGCTGATCCTGGGCGTCCATCGGCTGATGGCCGAAGGGCTCGTGCCGACCAACTTCGTGGGCAATGCAGTCGCGACCATCGCGATCGCCAAGTGGGAAAAATCGCTCGACAGCGCACAGCTTCATCGCGAGCTGGACAAAGCGCCGACCGAGCGCGCGTCCTGATTCCAGGACGACGGGCCGCCAGCGCGCGCGGCCCGGCGCATGCACGCGGCAGGTGTTGGATGCGTGGGCCGCGTGCGCATCATTCAGGAGTTATTCATGAAATTGGCAAGTTATGTCGTCCGCCAGGAACGACGCGAAAGTTTCGGCATCGTCACGTCCACCGGCCTGATCGATGTGGGCCGGCGCCTGGCCGGTCGCTTCGGTGGCATCAAGGATGTGCTGGCGGCTGGCGCTCTCGCTGAGCTACGCGCCTTTGCCGCCGAGCAGGATGACCTGGGCGTGGATGAGGTCGCTTTTCTGCCGGTCATCGCGCGGCCCGGCAAGATCTTCTGCGTGGGGATGAATTATCAGGACAAGCGTGTGGAATTCAATGCCACGGACAGCGCGCCCACTTTGTTTGTGCGCTTTCCCGATTCGCAGACCGGCCATGGTTGCCCGGTCCTCAAGCCGGCACTGACGCAGGAGTTCGATTACGAGGGTGAGCTGGCGGTGGTGATCGGTGAGGGGGGCGCGCGTATCGCGCGCGAGGATGCCTGCAATCATGTGGCGGGTTATAGCTGCTACATGGATGGTTCGGTGCGCGACTGGCAGCACGCGTGGTTCACTGCCGGCAAGAATTGGCCGCAGACGGGCAGCTTTGGTCCCTGGTTGGTGACGTGCGATGAGATCGGCGATCCGCATCAGTTGGCTATTCGGACCTATGTCAATGGGATGAAGGTTCAGGACGACAACACGGGGAACATGATCCACTGCATTCCCGATCTGATCGCGTACATCAGCACGTTCAGCGCGCTTTCTCCGGGGGACGTCATCATCACGGGGTCGCCGGGGGGCGTTGGCAAGAAGCGTACACCGCCGTTGTTTCTCAAGGATGGTGATACGGTGGCGGTGGAGATCGAGCGGATCGGTACGTTGTGCAATAGTGTTGTGCAGGATGTGGCTATCGCGGCGTAGGGGCGCATGGGTGGGTATGCGTTGCTTGGATCGTTGCTGTTCTTGATGTGGCGTTCTTGCTGATGGTCGTTGGCCGAGTGCCCGGCTTTTGGGCTGCTTGGATCGTGGATGTTCGTGGTTTTGTGTTCTTGCTGCCGTGCGTTGGCCGGGACTCGCCCCGGCGGGCGAGTTACTTTCTTGTATCGACAAGAAAGGTAACCAAAGAAACGACCCCCGCATCCCCGCCGGCCGTTGGCCGGTCCCCTGCGCTACTCGGTCAGTCAGGCGTCTGCGCAACTCGCCCTTTTTGTTCGCAAAAGGCCGCGAACAAACGGAG